>JBBKXJ010000146.1:0-8622 GCA_037969395.1 Pseudomonadales bacterium | reverse complement strand
CGAAGCGATTGGCGGGCATCCTTGCCCTGTCCACCTTTATGGCCGAGGGCGAGGATATTGGCTCTGGCAATAGCAAAGCCAGCGCCAACGCCAGCACCCCGATACTGGTGTGCCACGGCATTAGCGATATGGTACTGCCGGTGGTAATGGGCAAGTCCGCTTATAGCTTACTCAAAAATGCCGGCTATCCGGTCGAATGGCGGGAGTATCCCATGGCGCACGAGGTATGCCTTACCGAAATCGGGGACATCAGCCGCTGGTTGCAAACTGTACTGGGTAATATTGCCTAGCGCGCTATTTCTTCTCCAGACAGGCAAGCACAAGAGCCCACAATTCGGCGAAGTCGTTAACAACTACGTCCGGCTGGTACGGCTGCTGCTCGGTACCTGGGAATATCCTGTTCAACCACGGCTGGTCCCATTGCGCGCCGTTAAAGAATACGCTGGTCACAGAGGCTCTTTTCGCCGCTATCGTGTCGGTTGTGCTGTCTCCCACATACCATACATCAGCGCCGACCGGCACCCCCAGATTGGCAAGCGCCTTGATGAGTTGATCGGGATTGGGCTTGCGCCGCGGCGTGTCGTCGCCACACACAGCGGTGTCAAATAACTCGCTCCAGCCAGTGCCTTCGACCGCCGCGAGTTCCTGAACAAAAAATTCACGATCACGGTTGGTAATCACGCCAATCTTTAAATTAAGGCGGCGCAGGGCGAGTAGCAGACTTCTTACCTGAGGCTCGAATGGCAGCACCGTACCAAAATGGTTTCTGTAGTGCCGATTGAACGCAAAATGCGCAATCCGCTTAGCCTTCTCGTCGGTGCCAAATAGCACTTCAAATATGTCGGTGCGGGAAATCTTACGATCAATCTTTATCTTCGGGTGTAACCTTTTGTTATGGCGCACGTAGTCTATGAGCTTACCGTCTTCCGGAGACCGGTAGTCGGCGGCAGCAACAAGGCGCTGATCCAGACCCAGTTCCGTCAGCTCGGGAAGCATATCGTCGACCGCGTGGTACATTGCATCAAGCGTGTCGACCAGTGTTGCATGCCAGTCGAACAGGATAATGCCGGGAGGCTGAAGAACGGCAACCGCCGGATGCCAGTCTGGCTCAATGCGCTCGGCGGGCGGTTCCCTCGGCGCAAGCCTTGGTGGGCGCGCTCGCTGCCATTCACGTTGCCCGTTTTTATCGCCCGGCCCAGCGCTGGATTCCAGCAGGTCGAGCAGCTGATCAAAGTCATCGACAATGGCGTCGGGCGTGCGTGCTAAATTCTTGTTGTCGGCGAAGACTTGCGCAATCCAGCGCTCATCCGACAACGCGCCGTTGTAGAATATCGGTGTCACGCCCGCCGCCTTTGCCGTTGCCATATCGGTAAAGCTGTCTCCTACATACCAGACGTTGGCCGCCGGTATTACGCCGAGCTGTGTCAGAGCCTCAAGGATTATATCGGGAGCGGGTTTGTAGTGCGCCACCTCATCGCCACATACGATGGCGTCGAACAGGTCGCGCCACGTTCCCTCATTGACGCGAGACATTTCGTTGTCCAGGAATTCGCGACTGCGATTGGTCGCAATCGCCAGCTTGAATCCTCGCTGTTTAAGAAAGGAGAGGTAAGCCGTGATACCGTCCTGAATTGGTGACACGTCACCGTAATGTGCTTTATAGCAGGCGTTATACGCTCGATGAGCAATTGCTTTGGCTGCCTGGTCCGTGCCGAAAATCGCGTCGAATATATCGGTGCGCGACACCCGGCGCTCGGCCAGAATTTTCGGCCGCAATTGGCGAAAGATGCGGATATAGCGAATGAGCTTGACGTCTTCGGGTGTATTGGCGGTTTCCTCGGGCACAAGCCGGTCGGCCAGGCCGAGTTCTTCCAAACGCGGCAGCATATCTTCGATTGCGCGGTACATGGCGTCGAGGGTATCGACCAGGGTGCCATGCCAGTCAAATAAAAGAACGTGAGGGTAAGTCAATTTGGGGTTTTGATTGTTGATAAATACATGAGCATAGTCGCCCATTATTTGCACAGCTTATTCGTCAAGATCGGGAGAATCATCAGCCATTATCCAACCTTTCTCCCATTCATAGTGTTTCCAATTGTTGATGGCGTACGGGTTATCGCTTTTTCTTTTCCCTTCAACTCGATCATCCCAGCCGAAATCCAGAACTGTATAGTCATCTTCAGCGATAGTATCTCGACGTAGTTTTTTCATTGTCTGCCTGCTCCTACCGATAGGGTCGAGAACGATTGAGAGACCCTGTATTGAGTCGCGAAGGGTCTGTCGCTACCGCGAAAATCGAATGCCAGCTTACTCCAGACATAGC
The DNA here is from genome assembly GCA_037969395.1 of Pseudomonadales bacterium. Classification (GTDB taxonomy): domain Bacteria; phylum Pseudomonadota; class Gammaproteobacteria; order Pseudomonadales; family JAUIET01; genus JBBKXJ01. The sequence goes on along the minus strand of JBBKXJ010000146.1, from coordinate 6,299 downwards.
CGCCGCTCAAGCGACTCGGTAAACGAGTTTTTGAACAGATAGAATTGTTAAGGATTAGAAGATACCTGCCCACTTGATCTGGCTGTCACTTCTACTGCCTCCCCTTTGGGCAAGCAGGTTCTCACCTCTGACAAATTATTCAATCCCTGTCCGGCGCCGGCCGTTTGATCACCATCTCGATGGGAGACACGGAACTCAGATGCACATCGCGTTGGGGATAGGAAATGCCGATGCCGTTTTTACGGAAGGTTGCGTCAATCGCCATATTCAAGTCGTGCCCCATAATGAGCTTGTCAAGCACGGTGGGTGCGAATACGCGCAATTCGAAATTCAGGCTGTTGTCGCCGAAGCCTATAAACAAGGCGGCCGGTGCAGGATCGTCAGAGACCTGTTCGTGGCGGCGGGCGGCTTCCAGCAACAGGGAGACAACCATTTCAGTATCGGTGCCATAATCCACACCAATGGGGATTACCAGGCGGGTGATGGGGTCAGACAGCGTCCAGTTGGTGAACGCCTCGGTGGCAAACTTCTTGTTGGGAATGATGAGTTCCTTGCGGTCCCAATCGCTGATGGTGGTGGCGCGGGTGCGTATACGGGTGACCGTACCGGTATTTTCGGCAATGGTGACGATATCGCCAAGGCGGAACGGCTTTTCAAATAACAGGACGATGCCGGAAATGAAGTTTGCCACGATCTCCTGCAGACCAAAGCCGAGACCAACACCCAGTGCGGCAATCAGCCATTGTAATTTGGACCAATCGGCCCCGAGCAAATTGGCAGCGGTTAACAACCCGAACAGCACGATTATATATTTGAGCACCGTGGTGATCGCGTAGCCGCTGCCTGGCGCCAGGCTGAGTCGGCTCAACAGCGCAATCTCCAACGCGCCGGGCAGATTCTTGACCGCGACAATGCTTATCACCAGTACTGCAACTGCGACCATCAGGCTCCACACAGTAATTACCTGCGGCGCCAGCGTGCTGTCATTTGAGGTCACCTGCCATAACACGAATGCTTCGAAAGAGCGGGCCACCGGCAATAAATCGCGCCAGATCGAGGCGATCGAGAACAGTAGGCCAAGCCACACGATCAATCGAATAAGGGTTTTAGTCTGGCTGGTGATCGTTTGCCGGTCTATCTCATGACTTTCGATGATTTCCGGAATACCTTCGCCGGCCCGTTCCGCGACGTCGCGATCAGCACTTTTCGCGCTCGCCTCGGCCCGCTTTGCCAGCAGCCGTTCGAGCGTGAGCCGTCGCTCGTACACAGAAAATGCACGCTCCAGCGTGAAGTAAACAAGGATGGCGACGGTCACCGCAACCACCGTTTGCAGCGTCAACTGCATTAGCTGAACTGCCGTGTAATGAAAGCCCAACAACGACAGCAACATCAAGGCAAGCGGCACAACGGTGAGCAGGGGGTAGCCCAGATACGCCGCATACCAGCGCCACGTTTTGCCGCTTGCTGCCGCCAGGCTTATGCGTGACTTGCTCGTCAATCTGCCTACAAACAGCGCCATCGATATGCACAGCACCAGTAAGGCGATGCGGCCCAGGCCATCGCGAGTTTCTGCCGTGGCCTGCACGTCCAGTAGCGTCATGATGGTAAAAATGGGCACGAAAATCGCGATCAACCAGCGGTTATTATGACGCAACAGACCCAACGTGGAATCGCTCCAGCGAAAGTGCACCTCGGCAACACTGCGTGGTCGGGTTAATTGCCGCATAAACTCCATTAGAAAAAGCACCCATCCACCGCGCAACAACGCGATGCTGAAGCTACTGGCAAAGCCCCTGCCGCCCGAGGAGAGATCGGCGGCGCCAAAAAACACCAGCGCCGGCGGCAATGCAAGCAAGGCGCTGATGGCGAACGCGATGACTGTCAGGCTGAAGCGATCAGACTGCACCTTGTGTACGCTCGTGACCATATTCGCGAGCCGCTCTTTCAATGGCTTGCGTATCCGCATCGCTACTACAAGTAGCAGGAGGCCGCCGCTCAATCGTAACAAACGGGTGCTCAGGTTTTGCCTTACGGTGTCCGCTACCTGACGCCAGTGCGACGCGGCGAAAATCCAGTCCAGCGATTTACCGGCATTACTCAAGGTCTTCAGGCTGATCGCCTGGGCACTGGGAATCCAGAACAGGTGGCTTTCCAACAGTTGACTGTAGGCCAGCGACTGGGTGGAAAAATATTCCAGTTGATTTAACAGCGCAGACAATTCATCGACGTGTCGCGTTTGCGCGCTCCCAAAAATTGTCATAAGACGCCGGCGTTGTTCCACCAGCTTTTGGATGGCGTCGGTCCATTTGCTGGCAGCGCTGCCGAGCTGTGCGCGTAAAGCGTCTTCGGTCGGAAGGTCAAAAGGGGCGCGGCGCCGGTCAAGGTGGAAGAGGGCGATGCGGCTTGAGGTTAACTGTTGTTCCGCGACGTGCTTAATGGTATCGATATTGATCGTCTCGGACGCACGGTCCCACTCTTCCCGCAGCGCTGCGCCAAAGCCGGCGGACGACTGGAATTGTTGCAATTCCAGCAAGCGATCAAGCGACTGGATTTTCTCATCCAGCTCGGCGACGTCGGTCTGAAAGCGCGCTAGCTGGGCCTCGGTTTGTTGCTGACTGGGCGAAAGCTGTGCGAGTGACCGGGCCATGTCGATATTGCGGCTTGCGAGCTGCTGCAAAGCCGCCGGTGCCGAGGCCAGGGTGCGGGCCAGCGACTTTGACTGGTCAATCAGGGAATTTGTACTGGCTTCACGGCGTTGATTCAGCAACGTTTGCAGCGCTGCCCGGTAGACTTCGGCACCTGCGGCCTGCTCGGTCAATAAATCGACCTCTGTTTCCATCAGCGCCAGTCGCGCCGGCCGGCTTGCCAGGCGTTTTTCAAGCGCGCTTAGCCGGGCACGCTGCAAACGCTGCTCAGCCGCCTGGGCAATGGTTGCAGACAGTTGAATCTGGTCCGGTACTTTGGTCGGCTGTGTGCGAGTCGGTACAGAGATAATGCTTTGTTGTACTTGACCAATGAGTTGCTGCAAGGCGAGTTCGCGCTCGGTTTGCAAAGCCGAGCGCCGTTGCGCAAGGTTGGAACGCAGCGTAGCCACACGACCCTCCGCTTCAACCAGGCGCTGTTCGACCATGTCAGGCGCTGCATTTTTGAGTTCGTCACTGATTACCGGGGGTTGGTAGCTTTCAAGTTCGTCTTTAAGCCGCTGCCGTTCTTGCGGCAGATTTTTCAGCATTTTCGCGTAGCTGCCGGCCTCTTCGTCGAAGCGCTCGGCCGTTTGCAGGCGGTCGATGGCCAGCTGATACTGCTCGCTGATCGCGTGTTTTTCGGCGTCCGCGAGCTCAGTGGCGTGTTCGACGGCATTCAGGCGTTGTTGCAGGTCCTTGACAGCGGGTAGTTCAGCATCGGCGGCACTCACGCAAGGAATGCTGACGAGGAGTAGAATACGGATGCAGGTCAGCAGGCTCTTTTTTGGCGTTGTCATTTTTGTTAGATTTACCACGCGGTCGGATTGGAAGCGATTGGGTTGCCTCGGCACGCTCATAAATAACTTTAACTGGTTTGGCGCTTGATCCTAATTCCGAGCGCAAGACAACATGCCGAATATTAATACGAGCGAGTATAAGGCGTGGCAGTGAAGCGGGGCTAGCCCCGTGTGAATGGCCAGTCTTTTCAAATTCGAGCATCGCTTTGGTGGGATTGATGCTAACAACATGAATCTGCCAACTTTTGCAGCGGATCGCACCACAGAAGCGATCGCACCATCGCCGTCGCTCCATATTTTCTCCCAGGTTGACCTGTATGTTCACCACATTACCTCCTTACTAATGAGGTATGAGTCGCCTTTGGGGAACAATTGCGGCAGGTGCGCAACACGCGCACGGCTGATATTATCCAGCGCAATACGTCTATTAGCTGTGAGATTGTCGACCATGGAATTGATGTGCGTCGTTGGTCGCCACCACGAAGGCGTTAGTCACACGGTGTCGCACTCCCACGCCGGCCGGATTGAGAGGCGTGATGGAGCAGAATGCATATAAGAATACTGCACAAGGTCTTTCTGGCACTGTTGTTAAGCACGGGCTGCGCGCTCGTATTAATGGCTTTGCTGGTGCAGTGGAACCTTGGCCGCGGCTTTTTAGGCTATGTCAAACAGGTGGAAGAGGCGCGTCTGAATGAGCTGGCGGCACAGCTTGCACAGCAATATCAGGCGAATGGCGATAACTGGGATTGGGTGCTACACAACAGGGCATGGCTGCGGCTCACGTCGGGTAGTGGTGGCCGACAACCGCCGCCGCCACCGCACCTCGCAGGTCGGTTACCCGAACATCCGCCACCCGGCGACGATGCACTACCGCCGCCGCAAAACTCTGACGGGCCAGAGCCGCCGCCGCATAGTTTTAGCCGCGCCGGGGGGCGCGATCCTGCCTGGCCGCCGGGCGAGCATGAAGGGCCGCCACCGGGCGGGCACGAAGGGCCGCCGCCACCGTCGGCCGGCTTGCTGTTTGAAATGGGGCCCAGAATCAGCTTGTTCGATGCTGCTGGCGCTAGCGTCATAGGTCCTGCCCGCTCGCTCGATGGTAACCGCCAGCGAACAGTTATCAATGTTGACGACGGGGCTGTAGGGTGGTTGACACTCGACCCGGCGCTAAAAGTCAGTGCCGCGCGCGATATAAATTTCCTGCGACAGCAGTTCTGGTCGTTCGCGACTATCGCCGGCGCATTGTTATTCGGTGCGGCGTTGCTGGCTATTGCGCTGGCCCGCCATTTAACCCGACCACTTGGCGCTGTGACTGCGGTTGTACAACAGCTTGCCGGGGGAGATTATGCCAGCCGAATTGCGGCGCGAGGCAACGATGAAATTGCTGAATTATCGAAAAACATCGATACACTGGCGCGCACGCTGGACGACAATCAGCAAGCACGACAGCGTTGGATTGCCGATATTTCGCACGAGTTACGCACTCCGTTGGCGATAATGCGTGGCGAACTGGAAGCATTACAGGATGGCGTGCGCCCGCTCGATAGCCTGGCTATCGATTCACTGCACGCCGAAATCATGCAGCTCGGCAAGCTGGTGGCAGACTTGCACGAACTGTCGCTTTCCGACAGTGGCGCGTTGACGTACCACATGCTGCCTATCGATCTCGGTGCGGTGTTGGACGAAGCAACCGAGCTGTACCGGCACCGTTTTGCCAGCCATGGCCTGGCGCTTGACTACCCTCGCGATGTTAATGAAAAATGGCCTATCTGCGGCGACAGGCAGCGGCTATTGCAGCTGTTTACCAACCTGCTCGAGAACAGCTTGCGCTATACCGATGCGGGCGGTCGTGTGCTAATTCGGCTGCGCCGCCGCAACGGCCATGCGCTGGTTGAACTTGTCGATACCGCACCGACCGTACTCATAGAGGAATGCGACAAGTTATTCGACCGCCTCTACCGAGTAGACCCGTCGCGCTCGCGGCAGCAAGGCGGCAGCGGGCTGGGTTTATCGATTTGCAAGAACATCGCCGACGCGCACAATGCTAACATTAACGCCACGCCGTCGACGCTTGGTGGGCTGGCTATCACGCTGGCTTTCACCCCAAATATGAAAAAGTCCGATGGTTGAGAATATGCAATCTGACAAGGCCCCGAATTCTGTGTTGATCGTCGAGGACGAGCCCAAGCTGGCGCAACTATTGGTCGATTATTTACAAGTCGCCGGCTATGCGCCGCGCTGGATAGCAAACGGTAGTGAGGTGATTGATGACTTTAAAAAGTCACCGGCGGCGATTGTGCTACTGGACCTCATGCTACCCGGCAAGGATGGTATGCAAGTATGCCGCGAGCTGCGCGCTTTTAGCGATGTGCCCATTGTAATGATCACCGCGCGTGTTGAGGAGATAGACCGCTTGCTCGGTCTCGAATTGGGAGCAGACGATTATATCTGCAAACCCTTTAGCCCGCGCGAAGTGGTAGCACGCGTAAAGGCCATTCTGCGACGCTTGCAACCGCGATCAGATGAGATGGAGGCAATCGGTGCGGGTTTTAACATCGACGAGCAAAAAATGAAAATCACCTTCAACGGTGCCGCGCTGGACCTGACGCTCACTGAGTTTACCCTGCTGTCGACCCTGGCCAGGCGACCCGGCAGGGTGTTCTCCCGCGACGCACTGCTGGATCAGCTCAACGCCGAGATTCGCGATGTAAGCGATCGCGCGATTGATAGTCATATTAAAAATTTGCGCAAAAAACTGGCGGCCATCAACGCCGACGAGGCCATTATTCATTCAGTGTATGGCGTGGGCTACAAGCTCGAA
>JBBKXJ010000145.1:0-27135 GCA_037969395.1 Pseudomonadales bacterium | reverse complement strand
TTTGGGGTTGGGTTTCAGCAGCGCAAACTCATTTGCTATTGCTGTGGCATCGGTCCGTGATACGGCAAGTTGTCATACTCGTTGCCATTGCCCACCACACGCAAGTCATTTTGTTCAACCAGAAAAGCCGTTAACTGGCTGCGCAACACGTCGAGCATGGGCTGGTGCTCAAGTTGGTCGGCAACATTATGTAATTGGAAGGGGTCAAGCGGCAAAAAATAGAGCTCCTCCGCCGGACGTTTATTGGTCGCAAGCCCTTTTAGCCGGGTCACTTCTGCGGTTTGCGTCGTGAGTAAATAATCTTTGCTGGGCGATTGATTGTCGATATCTGAATATATCGGGGGGTTACCTGCGGGCCAGCGTTGCGGTTCGAAGTTTCTGATATACAAATAGTCATCGCTATGCAACGCCCGCACCGGATAATTCTGACCGTTCGGGCGGGCTGACCAGACGTGGCGCTCAAAGCCAGTGACCGCAAAGTTTCGTGCCGCATCGGCCCTACCTGATTGCGATGCACGCAATTGCGGCATAAAGCCGACGCCAGTCATGTTCTGTGGCACGGCAATGCCGGCAGCTTCCAAAACCGTGGGGGCAATATCAGCCAGGTTGACGAAGTCAGTGACTTGCCGCCCAGCAGCGATACTGCGTGGCCACTGCACGGCGAGAGGCACGTGCACACCAAATTCGTAGTCATTGGATTTTGCGCGCGCGAAGGGCATGCCGTTATCCGAGGTGACGATAACAACGGTGTTTTCCAGCTCACCGCGGCGCTCTAATTCCTCAAGCATGCTCGATAAGTGCTGGTCGAACCATTCAATTTCGTAAAGATAGTTGGCAATGTCCTTTTTGACAGCGGGTACATCGGGTAAAAAGTCGGGCACTACGACGCCACGCCAGTCTATGTGGCTGTCACTCACAATATCTTTCGCGTACGGCCGATGTGGTTCGAATGAGGTAAACAGAAAAGAAAACGGCTGGCCTTCGGGCCTGGCGGATAAAAACGCCGTGAAATTGGCGCTGTAATCGATATTTGATATGCCCTCTGGCGGCGTTAGCTTAATATCGTTAAACGCCGGGCCGGCGGTTATCGCTCCCGCCTCGCGTACACCCGGACCCCAGCCCTTGCCGGTATAGCCAATCTTATAGCCGTTTTGCTGCAGCGTACCCTGCAGACTCGGCAGCTCCGCGCTATAAGAACCCCACAGCGTTGCGCCGGCACTGGTTTGCCAAAAATGCCGACCGGCCAATAGCGATGACCTGGAGGCAGTGCATGACGGTGCGGAAGCATAAGCTTTTGAAAAATAAACGCCATCACGGGCAATGCGGTCGAATGCCGGTGTGCGGATGCTTGTGTCGCCAGCGAAAGAAGTATGCGCAAACGATTGGTCATCGGACACGACAATAAGAAAATTCGGCGCCTGCGCCGATGGTTGGGAGGGGGGTTGGGAAACGGATGTAGACGAACCATGCGACCCGTCACACGAGCTTAAAAGCCAAATTACCGATAGCAAAAAGCCGCTTAGCCCGGCCCTGGTCATTATTATTGTCTTTGTCGTAAGCCAGCACTCGACAACTATATGCCGTCTATAACACGTGGTTAGTAAGTGGCTGCTTATCTGCCAACGCAAGCGGTGCATATTGATGAACGACGTGCGCGGTTGTAACGAGGTTCTGGTACTGGCGTAAAACCCTTTAAGATAGCTTACCGGGTCGACTATTTTGCAAACAGACGCGCTAGCGATAGACATGGTTCGTGTCCTCCATGGACAGTATTAGATCGCTATTGGTAACAGAAGTTACACTTAAGCCATACGCAAATCCAGCTCAGACGCTGTAAATCAATAAACCCTCACTCCACGCCAATCAGGGCCAAACGAAAGTTGAGCGGCAAACGTGGAACAAGGCTCAGCATAAGCCGTGCCAGGCAACTCTGTTGCTGCAATTTCGGAAGCGCGAATCCTGCGCAATCTCCTGCGCAATCTTCTGCGCAGGGTACCGGAGCTGCTTCGGCGGCCTCAATCGCTCTCGGGTGAGTAGACCTCACTCTTCCGCCTTAATATGGTATTTCTCAATACGGTAACGCACTTTCTCCCGCGTCGTTTTGAGCGCACGCGACGTCTCCGTAACGTTGTTGCCGTGCCGCGCCAAAGTGGCTTCAATAATGCGGCCGACCATTGCATCAAGGCCCATCGAGCCGTCCAGCGGCAAATGTAGGTGATTGTCCTGCGCATTTCCGATGCTATCGGCTTTTAGAGCGTCGAAGATTGGCTCCTGTGCGGTAAGCTGTAACCATTCAATCGGAAAGCGCTGGTCGGTGGCAAGCAGTACGCATCGCTCTACCACATTGCGCAATTCGCGTACATTGCCGGGCCAGTGGTAGGCCCGCAGGCGTTGCCAAACATCGGCGGATATCTCGCTGACTTGCTTGCCGGCGACAGCGTTGTATTCAGCAACGATGACTGGCACCAACTCGCGAAGATCTTCGATGCGTTGCCGCAAGGGGGGCAATTCCAGATTAAACACACTGATGCGGTGATACAGATCGGCGCGCAACCCACCGTTTCGAATTTGATCTTCAGGGTCTCTGTTGGTGGCGGCCAGTACCTGTACATCGACCTGTATCTCATTCTCCGCGCCCAGCCGGCGCAGTTTGCAATCCTCAATCACCTTCAGCAGCTTGGCCTGCAGGTCGACCGGCATCTCGCCAATTTCGTCGAGAAACACGGTGCCGCCGTGTGCCTGTTCGATGAGGCCGCGGCGCCGGCCCTTGGCGCCGGTGAAGGCGCCTGCCTCGTGGCCAAACAGTTCGGACTCCAGTAAATCGCGTGGCAGGGCCGCGCAATTGATTTCAATCAAAGGCCCTTCGGCGCGCGGCCCGGCGTGGTGCAGAATGCGTGCAGCCAGGCCTTTGCCGGTGCCGGTTTCTCCGGTTATCATCAGGGCGCTGAACGGCGCCTGACTGAGCTTCAATAGTAGCTGCTGGACCTTTTGCGCCGCCACGCTGGCACCGGCAAACGCCTCCGGAAGATAGCGTTGCGAGCCGCTGCGGCTTTGCTCATGTATACGGCGTAGGGCGCGCGCACCCCGCAACGCGCCATTGATGACCAGATCGAGACGCTCCTGCTCGCACGGCTTGGTCAGAAAATCAAATGCCCCCAGGCGGATTGCCCGCACGGAGTCGGGTACTTCACCGTAACCAGTCAGAAACACCCATTCGCCGGGTCCGCCGCGTCGCCGAACTTCATCCAGCAAATCAAGTCCGTTGCCATCCGGCAGATTCATGTCTGACAGCACAACCAGCGGATCGAATTCGCGCTCGAACAGCAGTTGCCGCGCTTCTGCGACGGTTTTTGCCCACTCCACGCACCACCCGTCTTCGTGATAGTAACGCACCAGTTCGGAGCCTAGCAGCTGCTCATCTTCGATAATTAACAACGAATCAGACATCAGATTTTCCACAGGGTAGCTTAAGGGTGACACAAGCACCGTGCGGCGCCACATTTTCAAGATTTATAGTACCGTCCATTTCGCGTGCAAAACGTTGCACCATTGACAGGCCCAGACCGGTGCCACCCTGTTTGTGCGTGACGAAAGCACGAATACCGGTCTGCAACAAATCATCCGGCAAACCCGGCCCATCGTCTTCTACGCTAAGCACTAACGTTCCACCATCTACAGTGGCTCGCACTGTAATCACGCCCGCGCTTTCACCGATCGCCTGACCGGCGTTCAGCAGCAGGTTCAGCAGTGCCTGCCTTAGCATGGCGTCGGGCAGCCGGCATGCAATAGTGTCCGCTATCCGTTGTTCGAGCCGGATGTGATCAGGAATCTGGTATCGACCCAGGGCGATGAGTTCCTTTACCGTTTGTGCCAGCGCAACGTCGCGCAGCGCTTCCGGCTGGTGCCGCGCCTGTTCAAGCAACGCGTTCAGCAAGCTGACAATTCGGTCAACCTCGGCAGTCACCGAATCGAGACGCTGCACGTAGTCGGCTGATTCCGCCTGCCGATTTAATTCCCGCCGCAAGTTGGTACAGGCCAGCTTGACCCCGGCCAGCGGATTGCGCAATTCGTGTGCCACGCGGGCCATCGTTTCACCCACCGTAGCCAGGCGCTCGCTATTGGCAAGATTACGCTGCTGCTCAAGCAAGGCGCGGGCGCCCTGCCGAACTTGTGCTTCCAGGTTTTGCTCGCGCGCCGCATGCTCTTCCTCAAGCGCCGCCAGGCGTGTGACCAACGTATTATAATTTTCCGTCAGCGGGCGTAGCATGGCATCGATACCCGTAACCGGTGCCGGTGAATAATCCCGGCGCGCGAGCAATGTCATAAGATAACCCAGGTGCTGCAGCGGTTGTAGAATCCGGCGCCGCATAAGATAGAGAATGATGCCAATCCCAACCGGAAGCAGCACCAGCGTGAGTATCGACGTTCTGAATTCAACCGCCAGTGTCTGGTCAACCGTGTTGACTTGCCGCTGATGGGCGATCGCTTCCATGCCGAGTGCTTGACGGGTATGCGACAGCGCAACAATCAACGCCTGTTTCGGGTTGTAGTTTACATCGGCCAACACGTTTTGCGCTTGCGTCAACACTTGCGGCGTGTTTTCGTTGAGGTGATCGCGCGAAGCAATAATCGCTTTTAGTTCATCAAACATTTGCTGGCGTTCGGCTGTGGTGAAAACGCCGTTAGCGCGCAGGCTTTCGATCAGTTCCTGCTGCAATGACAAATGAATGTCCTGCAGACTAACCAGTTGGGCGATGTGGCCACTGAGAGGGGCAAGCACGCGGCGAGCGTTAAACGTGCCGATAATTTGCAACGAGAATGCGATTAAAAGCACACCCACTAGCAAAATGACCGGCAGCATAATCGATTGATAATAGCGCGTGGTGACGGCGGGTGTGTGCTTATTCGGTTCCGGCATGTTACAGCGCTCTTGTAATTTTCCTGATTGCGGGCAACTCGCCCAGACGTAATGCGGTGCTGATCAACGATAGATATTGCATCCCGGATTTCTGCCTAACCGTTAGCAGTGAGTTAACGGCGCTGCCACGACGGTGCTAATTGGCGATGCTTGCTCAACTGGTATGTTGCTATTTCTGACGCATGTGTCATGCCAGTTTTTAGTCACGGGATTTTTCCAGTGGACTAAGGAACGGTCACGAAATAACTTGACGTTCTTGCTCGTCTGTTCGCCCGTCTTCTTCGTTGCGGTAACAGTTACATAGTTCGACTATGCGCCTGTTACCACGCCTCGAAGACGAACAAAAATCCGGCGCAATAACGTTCAAGTTATTTCGTTCCCCTTCCTAAAAGAGACGCAAAGATTGGTGGGGGGAATAGTACACGCATAAGGGTAATATCCCCCATCACATAGCGTAATTTTGAGTTATGCGCAGCGTGCTATCGTGCCAACCGACCGTTTGCGGATCAGCATTCTCCATGACGCTATTACCAGCGTAGTCATGCCGGGCGACTGTATTGACGTGGAAGCTAAAGAGATTAAACTCAAACCCGGCGGCAAGTTGGGGGACGACTATGTGTTAACCGGCATATACCACAAATTGCGCTAGTCGCGAGTAAAATCGTTTGCCCGGCTATTCGGGGCGAGCGGCATACGAGCCTGGCCTGGGGAGTGCGACACTTGCCAGGCTGCGACAACATACAATAGGAGGGTACGGTTGACGCAGCTTGAGAGGTTGTGGCGCAAAGGTAAAGCCGAGACGATAATCGCCTACGCTTTGTTCGCTGTCGCGTTAATCATTAGTGTGTTGGTGCTGGGCGACGCGGCGGCACATCACATGAAGCAATTCGAGTCGTGGATCAGCAGCATAGGGCCGTTGGCGCTGGTGGTATTCGTGCTGCTTTACATTCCGCTCTTTTCGCTACTGGTTCCCGAGTCGCTGCTCGGCATAATCGCCGGCGCAACGTTTGGTTTCACCCAGGGTCTGCTGGCGCTGGTGTGCGCTAATGTGCTGGCCGCGATGCTTCAATACGGTCTTGCCAGCGGCTTGCTGAAACCAACAGTCAATAGATTTCTCGCGTCCAAACCCAACCTCGGCGCCATTCAAACAGCGGTGCTGCGGCAACAGTTGAAGTTGCAGTTACTCATCCGCCTTACGCCTCTAAACCGCGCCGTGACCAGCTATGTGCTCGGCGCGGGTGGTGTCAGCTTCCCGTGGTTTCTGGCTGCCTGCGTTGCTATCTTGCCCAACCTGGGTATGGAAGCGTACTTTGGCTTCGCGGGCAAGCACCTGGCGAAAGCCGGCAGCCAGCCGGGGCATACGCTGGTATTGCACGATGTCATGCTTGGGGCTGGCCTCGTCGTGGCCATCGCCGTGATGTTTCAGGTGTCCAAAGTGGCGAGAAGGGCTGTTGAGAACGCGTCCCAAATCGGCGTAGAGCAGTCGAACCGGGTAGGTCCCTGACAAATTGTCAATTGCCCGGCCGAGTTATAGCAACACCGCAAGTTTCCGCGGCTCGCTGCTATTCAGCAATTTCAGTGAAGTCTGTAATTGGTGATTATTAACCACCCCTGTGGTTTATATTCACCACCACAATTCACCAGTAACGAGTTTGTCGAGGCGGCGCGGATACTGGGGCTAGCGCCACGGCAATCCGCCTACGAGATCGAACCCAACAGTTTTGAAGTCGCGGATGTCAACGATGAATTACAGATCGAGACGCAATCGGTGCTCAGCGCGCTGGCTTATCTTTCCAACGCCGTGTCGGTGCCGGAAGCGCATATAAAAAAGCGGCTGGCGCAGGTGTCAAAGCGTGACGAAATGCTTAGCGATTTGATCAAAATTCATGTGGTCTGCACACGGTTTGAAGACGCTTACCTGTCGGTGCCATCGCTCGGTTTGCTACTCCACGCCGTCGAGTGTGTGACTGAAGAAATCGAACTGTTGATCGGCGAAGCGCTTTGGCAGCGAGGGCGCTGCACCCCACAGCACAAGCAGCCGGAGATAGTCTTGCCAGGTTTGCAACTCGACGTTTGTGATCAGCTTGCCTAACGCGCTGACATAGTCTGGCTGCTCGATGACAACGGACTCAAGCTCCGCCATCGAAAGCTGTTTAGCCGCTAAACTCCTTCCGTGCGCTTTTGCGATAGCCCGCCGATGTGGGCCATATAAACCACACTGGTGGTGAATATCCCCCATCGAATACTGTGCTTGACCTGTTAAAGGGGTGCAGGCGTAACCAGGCGCGCTCTACGCCGTTTTTTCGATTGGCATAACAATTGCGGAGCCTGACAGGTCGCGCTGGACCAGGTGCGACAATCATGCCGAGGAGCACGCCAAAACAATGAGCCTTTTCAAACGCAGTGTGGTGCCGATTCTGGAGCTTGTCATCGCCCTTGTCACGCTGCCGCATGTCACCACAAATGTAGGGTGGTTGTCGCTGTTCGCGCTGTCTGTGGGAGTCGTTTTGCTGGGTTTATACGACTGGTTTCAAACCCGCTGGACCTTGGCGCGCAACTATCCCGTGGCGGCTCGTATTCGCTGGCTGTTCTATGATCTAAGGCCCTTCTTACACGCCTATATAGTCGAAGACGATCTTGGTGGCAAACCCTACAGCTTTGAGGCGCGCAATCTGGTGCATGCACGGGCGCGCGGCGAGACCGACACCCACCCCTTCGGAACCGAACGCGACACTCAGTCGGCAGAGCATATGTGGCTTAACCATTCTATCGCGCCGGCGGCGGCGCCGGAAAAACATCCCCGCATCCGCATCGGCAATGAGCAGTGTTCGCAACCGTACGATGCGTCCGTTATGAACATATCCGCGATGAGCTTTGGTGCGTTATCGGCGCATGCCATTGAGGCACTCAACCTGGGTGCCAAAATTGGCGGTTTCTATCACGACACCGGCGAGGGCGGGCTCAGCCCCTATCACTTGAAGCACGGCGGCGATCTGGTCTGGGAACTCGGCTCGGGCTATTTCGGGGCGCGTGACAACGACGGTAAATTTGCCCCTGAAGTGTTTGCTGACGGCGCAAAGCACGACGCGGTCAAGATGACCGAAATCAAGCTCGGCCAGGGCGCCAAGCCGGGTCATGGCGGGTTGCTGCCTGCCGCCAAGGTAACCCAGGAAATTGCCGATACCCGCAAGGTGCCAGTACACGAAGACTGCCTCTCGCCGCGCGCTCATTCGGCATTTTCGACGCCGGTCGAGATGCTGGAGTTTGCAGCAACGATGCGCGATCTGTCGGGCGGCAAACCGGTTGGCCTGAAGCTGTGCGTCGGCCAGCCGCACGAGGTGTTCGCCATTATGAAGGCGATGCTGAAAAGTGGCATCTACCCGGATTTCATCGTAGTTGATGGCGCCGAGGGCGGCACCGGTGCGGCGCCGCTGGAGTTGTCTGACTGGGTGGGAATGCCGCGGCAGGATGGCTTGATTATGATGCGTAATGCGTTGGTCGGCACAGGTCTCAAAGACAAGGTTCGCCTGATCGCCAGCGGCAAGATCTATTCCGGCGTCGGTCTGGCGCAGAATATGGCGATCGGCGCCGACTGTTGCACTGTCGCCCGCGCTTTCCTGTTTTCGATTGGCTGCATTCAGGCCCAGCGTTGCCACACCGACACGTGTCCTACCGGTATCACCACGCAGGATAAATGGCGGCAGCGCGGGCTGGTGGTAGATGTTCAGGGCGAACGCGCGGCACGGTTTCACGAAAAGACGCTGGACTCTCTTGCCGATATCATCGCAGCCGCCGGGCTGACTCATCCCGGGGATTTGCAGCCGCATCATCTGATGCACCGGGTTGATGTTAACAATGCCAGACCCATCGACAGCAATTATCCATTCCTGCCAACGGGTATCCTCAACGACGATCCGGATGCAACTCGCTATGCAGACTGGTGGCGCGCCGCCAGTGCCGACAGCTTCAGTCCACAGATCGATCTGGCCGAGCACCGGGCGCGACCGGATATCAACCATGCCATGGCCATGGAACATGTGAAATGAGGATAACGGTTTCGGAAGATATCGCGGATGTGCTGGTCAAAGCCTGAGCCGGGAGTTGCTAAAGGATTGTCGAGGATACGCTTAACCATCTCACCGATATCCTCAACAGTGTCCTGTTTGCGTGATAATTTCTTGCACGTTGTAAGGCGATTCAATCCGCAGGTTCAATACCTCGCAGCAAGCGGCCGGGGATGTCAGCGCCGGTAACGACCCGTTTTTCTGCCGCCTTCCGTACCAGCACAACACCCTGGTTGATCACCTTGTCATCCGCGGTGCCGGTATCGCGTTTGAGCTTAAATATCAGTTCACCTGGCGGTGTTTTCAGCATGTTGACAACGATAGGTTGTGTTTCCTCTTGCCGGCGCCACCAGCAAGCATTAATACCAAAATTTAACCTATATTGCGCAAACCTGACGCCATAGCATAGGTGGTTTGGTCAATGCTCTTCACAGGAATTCTCTATGTCATATCATTCTAAATTGTGCTTCTTGCTTTGCTCGTTGTTTTGCAGCGTAGGCGCCAACGCGGCAACTCATGTGTTTGGTCGGGTAGAATATGTTCAACTCGCCAGCCATGATGAATTGCTAAAAGCGAAACTGGACACTGGCGCAAAATTAAGCTCGCTTAGCGCGACCAATATGGAACCGTTTAAAAAAGACGGCGAGGACTGGCTGAGATACGACCTTATCGATAAGAAAACGAATTCGAAACTGCACTTTGTGCGACGCGTGCTGCGTTATTCCACAGTTAAAAACCGCGCTGGTCAAAACGCCGACGGCGGCGACGGCAAGCTTACCCAGCAGCGGCCGGTGGTCGCGATGCGGGTGTGCTTACTCAATCAGTCAGAACGAATTGAAGTTAGCCTGGTCGACCGCAGTGACTTTCTATATCCCCTATTGTTGGGACGGGATGCAATCATTGAATTTGACGGCATGGTTGATCCTGATACGAAATTTACCGGTCGTCCTCAGTGTCTTGCATCTACTGACTGACGCGCGACGCACTGCGGCGTGCAACACTTGTTGGGGGAATATGACCCATATGGTGGCGAATATGCACAAGCAGTGACGATACTCTTGTTTGTAACGCCGGGAACTATATGCAGCGTGCGGGGGACAGCCTGAAAGCGGCTGCTACCTGGAGTGGACAAAAACTTGAAGGTGGCGCGGCCAATGTAGCTGACGCAGCGAAAGCTAGCGGTGACGCACTCAAAAACGGCGGCGAATGGGTTGCCACAAAAACTGGTGACCTGATGACTAGCCTCGGCGCTTCTATCTCATCAATGGGCAATTCCTTGCAGACGAAGGATAAGAGCAAAAACTAGAAGTTACTAAAGACATTTGAGGGGCGGCCGCTAGGCAACAACCCGACGATCTGCAAGAATTGAGGGGAAAAGTGCTGGCTACCATTCAAACCCACAGGAACGCCCTGCTCTGGCAGGGCATTTTATTGATGCTACCGGGTGCGGCCCCAGTGCTGGCACCTGGTTACTCCACATTGGTGGTGGCAATACTCATCGGTTGGCTACTGCTCCTCGCTGACGCTCCTGCTGGTCAGCAGCGCTACTATTTTTCAACCTGAAGGCGTTCGCTGGCCGGCGATTTCGCTCCCCTGAGCTCCTTCGCTCGCTCCGCGTCGATGGCAAAGAACTGTCCCAGCCCACACGAAGGGCCTTGCATAAATCCAAAGCCCATGTTGTCTAACACGTTAATCATATCAATAACCGGAGAATACACTTTAGTCATTATTGATCAATCGGCCAATGAGGTACGATATAAATACATTGAGTAAATGACGCCAGGCTATCCCCGGCGTTTTTGTACGTTCGAATGACTGTGCTCGCCTTGGCATGAATATCGCAAAAGCGAATAATCGGTCGAGCCGTCAAGCCCCACCCATCGGCAGTCGCGGATGATGTTCACACAAGTCGCATGGCAGCAGGAGGAATAATGATGAACAAGGCTGATCCGCTAGAGGATACACAACCCCGGGAAAATCGGCGACACCTTCGATTCCACCGCCCGCATCAGCACCTGCATTCGGTGTTTGGAGACGATTGGTTTGCGTTGAAGGCAGAGGCTTTTGCGCGATTCTTCGGTACACCGAAGTTTCTGATCGCGCAGACGTTGCTTGTCGCGGCCTGGATTACCGCCAACGCGATGGGCATCGTAAAATTTGACGTCTACCCTTTCATATTGCTCAATCTCGCATTCAGTCTGCAGGCCGCCTACGCCGCGCCGCTGATCTTGCTCGCCCAGACCCGACAGGCGGACCGCGACAAGACAATAACCGAGGCCGATGCGCTACATCGTGAATCACTAGCCCAGACAAATGACGAAGGACAACAACTGCTACAACGGCAGAGTGAACAGATTATCGGGCTGCTCGACCAAAATACCAGGCTAACAGAACTCACGCAAAGCATGAGCAAGCGTATCGAGGCGCTCACGATCGAGATACACTCCAAAATTGCCGTTCCAAAAAAGCAGCAGTAGTCAATCTAATCAGTTCGTTGGGTGAACACAAACAAGTGCGAATGTTAGCACTGGCGACTACAATTTACGTCACCACCCCTGCACCAATGCCTTTGACCTCGGGTTGGCGCCTGCGCCGGGTTCTAGCGGGGACCATACCGCGCATCGCTTCCATTTTGCCAAAGCAGAGCAACTTGTCGTAAGCCTCAAGCACGCGTTCGTGGCGTGGATTGGGGATGGTCTTGCTGCCGCGATACAGCGTAAGCACATTGATATCCTGTTCCGCCAGTTTGGTCTCGGCGATGGTCAGCCCAACGAACTTTGAACCCATGGGTACATAAATTTCGCTGACCCCATAGCCTTTGCTGACGGTCAGGCGCTGGCGAATATCGATCTCCGGGAAGTCAACCTGTGCCGCGATATACTCGATGATAGCGCCGGCGATATCCAATCCGGTGCACTGCTCAATGCCCTCGAGGCCGGGCGAGGAGTTGACTTCCAAAATCTGTGGCCCGTTCTTGCCCTCCAGCATATCTACACCGGCGACACGCAATCCCAGGATCTGCGCTGCGCGTACGGCCGTTTCACGGTAGTCGTCAGAGAGATCAACTACTTCGCCGTGGCCGCCACGATGGATATTGCTACGAAATTCCTGCCCCTGCGCCACACGCCGCATCGCCGCCACGACCCGGTCGCCCACCACCAGCGCGCGAACATCCCGGCCCTTGCTCTCGGCAACAAACTTCTGGATCAGGACATTTTGTTTCTGGCTCTGCAGCAATTCGATCATGGCTTCGGCAGTGCGTGAGGACTCGGCCAGCAACACGCCGATACCTTGCGTGCCTTCAATCAGCTTAACGATGACCGGCGCACCGCCGACCCTTTCGATTGCCGGAAGTACGTCTTTCTTGTGACTCACAAACGCAGTCGCCGGTATGCCAATGCTGTGGCGGCTGAGTAGTTGCAAGCTACGCAGCTTGTCGCGCGAATCGAGAATTCCGCGCGCCGAGTTGGCACAAAATACGTCCATCTCCTGGAACTGCCGCACGACTGCCGTACCATAATAGGTGATGGACGCGCCGATGCGCGGCAACACAGCATCGTATTGACTCAATTCTTGCTGTCGATAATACAAATCCGGGATACCGCGCTGCAGGTCAATGGCAAATTGCAGTGTGTTGAGCACGTTTGCCTCGTGGCCGCGTTGCGCCGCCGCTTCTTTCAAGCGACGCGTGCTGTACGCCTTCGGGCCGCACGATAGGATGGCGAGTTTCATCGTAATTCCTCCTGCCAGTTTTCCCATTGCGCATGATCGCCGCGCACCCCGAGTGCGGCTTCGCGCAGTTTCGAGATACCGAAGCCGCAGGCCTGTCTGGCTTCTATGTGAGGGGGCATCACGATTTCTCCCGGGCAGACGCAATGCAATGTACCGCGACTCACGGTACCTGCACGAACGCCGATGGTGCCGCTCAAAACTGATTGGCTGCAGGCAGCATCGTCCCCATGCTGCGCGCCAATCCATTGCAGGCGTTCGTCACCGCGCGTTGCTTCCAGGAAGGGATTAGGCGCATCCCCGGTCTCGCCGAAAATCTGGCGTGCGCCCGCCTCCGCCAAAACGTCCAGTATTAATTCGCAGTCTGTTTCGGTATTCACTTCAACGCCCCTTTAGAAATTGATGGTGTCGCTCGCCCCGTCATCAATAGTACCGTTGTTCGTGGCATGTATTCTTCGTAAAATATCGTGCGTTATTTCCGCCAGCCTCTTGGTAAAATCAACGACCAGTCGCAAATACAACGGAACCCACAGCCATGACTCTAGCGAATTTGGATACGCACTGTCACTTATTAGCCTACTGCTGATAGCACAGTCTACATTCGCCATGTCGGCACGGCAACGCTGTCTCCTGGATGGACTAGTGTCAGCGCCACCGGCTGCGACGGCGGAGTCGATACGCATTGCTTGTACAGCAAAAAACGCGCCGACTACAATCACCGCAACGAGCGTATCGAACATGCTGGGAGAGACAATTCGCCGCGCGTTATGCCTGCCTCTTTTCCAGGTTTACGGCAACGAATCCGTGGTCATCCCGAACGCCGAAAAATCATTCCTCGACAAACGCACTGAGGAATCACTGCGCGTATATATCTACGAGCACCTCGGAGAAAAGATGGCAATCTCTACACTGTCAGAACTGGCGGGGATGAGTACGAATGCTTTTCTGGTCGCATTTGGGCGGACGCTTGCCCAAACACCGGCCCAGTATGTCATCGCGCAGCGACTCCGACGCGTTAAATAGATGTTAGCGATTTCCAGTGACGACATTACAGCGATCGCTTACGACACGGGTTTTTCATGCCACAGCCACCTATCGACAGTGTTCAAAAAGCACTTCGACCAAACGCCCCGCGATTTTCGCATACGCTGGAGAGGAAAGGCCAATATCACGTTACCGTAGTACGGGACGAAAGGCGGGAGATAGCAGGTTTACGACTGTTAATTCCGAGGTAGTGCGGATCGCTATTGCACCACGTAGTCATCTTCCCGTTCGACGGTCTGCACTGCATACACGTATCTGTGTAATGATACAGATTGCCTGTTGTACGTGCGGCGCGCACGTTTGCTATTCGGGAGTGAGACTGCCCTGTAAACTGACGGCAATATCAAGAATATCCTGATTAAGATATTCAGGAATGGCGTGGGCCGATAATGAATCGACTGCTGCAACGATGCGTCTCTCTAGCGTATCGGGTTGGTATTTCCAGAGTTTGACCAGGATCAACTTTTGACGACATTACATGAGTTTATAAGAGCTTAAGCATTTGCAATCGTTACAGGTTGAGTAACGTTGATTCAAATCAACACTCACCGGCAACGAAGCTCTGGTCTGACTGTCGTTATCGCTTGCAACAGTCAACAAGTGCATTTTAGCCCAATGCGCATCACCATCAGAGTGTTTTTCTTATGCGTTGGTAAGCCGCGCGAATTTCTTCAGCCAGCAGCTTGGCAGCAGTACCAATGTTAGTTGAACTTTCCCGTGTTTCATCCCTCGCGGCGGCTAACTTGTGCTGCATCTTTTCCCACTTACGCTCCAGCTCTTCCCATTCGTCCTGAAATTCTTCCTTGGCCAAATGCATCTGCACGCGCAGTTCGTCACGCTCGGTTTCCAGTTTGGCAATAATTTTTTCAGCAGTGCTGGTATCGTCATTCATTGCAGGTGTCCTTATCAGAAAAATTATATTCGAGTGTTGCCGGGCTGGCTGGTTTTAACACCGCGTCGCCTACCGCATTGCCCTTGGCGACTCGCTAATTGTACGCTTAATTCGTTACACCACACCAGGGGCGGGCCGCTAGTCCTAGTTTGCCAGTCCCAGCCGGCGGGTTAATTTTGTCATCAGTCGCTCCTATGATTACCCATAAAAAGGGTCGGCATATCAGGCCTATCAATCAGTTAAATACGATGCACAATTTTTCGAGCGGAGTTATTGATTTCAATCAACTTCCCGGCGTAGAGAAACATCCATACTAATTCTGGTGTAGAAATTTACATGAAGAGGCGACTACTGCAGCACGAGGAAGAAGCGGCGAAGTCGGGTAAAGCAAGTGAAACCACAGCACACGAGTCCAGGTTCATCGTCATGTCACGTCAGCTAACGACTATGCATAGCATGATAGCCGGCGCGCTATTTGTAGCCGTCGTACTAGCGCCAATGCTGTATTTCGGTACCCATGAACAAGTATTTAACGTGCTGCAATGGCTTGAGTCGCAAGCTGTATGAGCACTGCTGTGGTTTATGCTGATTATAACGCTGGTAGTAATATTGCTCCTGCCAGGTGTACTGTTTTCCACCGGGGCTGGCTTTGTATTTGGCATCTCCACACCTGGCCTTACACTGTCTCCGATAGCTCAACAAATGCCGCTTGAAGATGTCGCGCGAAAGAGTCTATATCCGGCATAAGAATTGGGCACGCTGTGATCCCTATACACAGTTTGCTCATGTAGCTGATGGCAGTAATATTCAGGCCAACGGCGTCGGTTATTAGCGACAAGGGATATGTGGCTTCAAGTTTTGCACCGTTTAAATACAAGCGCCGGCGTGGTCCCGGTACGTTAGAGGTGATCACGTTATACGCTGGGGGAATACTGGTAGCGGCGCCAACCAGCGTCAACGCAATGGTCGGCAGTAGCAAAAGGTTCATATAGTCCAGACTGGCGGTATTACTCAGCTTGCGTAAGTCGTGCTTCGCTGCCCGCGTGATGGCAATGATGCGCCGAAGTCTGGCGTGGGGGTCGTCCATCTCTGTACAGAAAGGGCAAACGATAGTGCTGAGCTGGTTACCTTCGCGACCGTCTTGTGACTTAATGGAAACTGGAATACCGGCAAGCAGCGATTTCGCCGGCAAGGCATTCTGCGCAAGTAAATACTGTCTTAACGCACCACCGCAAATAGCGATCAGCGCGTCATTAATAGTGCCGCCACCGGCAGCGCCTATCGCTTTGACTTTGTTAAGTGGCAGGTCGGTCGTGATGATGGCGCGCTGTGAGGTCACATTGCTATTAAACATTGCACGAGGTGCCGTGTAGGGTAAAGGAGGTGCGGCGTCGCCCTGTTGCCAGCAGCGCCAGCCCATCGAAAGCAACAGCGATGACAACTCTGGTACCGCCCGCCCTTGATTAATGAATTGCGAGGCAGCATCACCAAGCCGATGTAACAGGTGCTTTTCTTGCGGGTCACGGTGCTGCGCTTTGGCCCGCTGCACTGCGGCTGCGATGTCAATTCGCTCTTTTGCTGAATGCGTAAAAATCGCGTCCATCATGCGCAGCGCGCCAACACCATCAATCAATGCATGGTGTACCTTGCAATACAGGGCAAAAGAGTCTTGGCCAAGTCCCTCGATCAAATGAAATTCCCACAGCGGCCGGCTGCGGTCAAGCACGCGTTCGTGCACCCGCGACACAATGCTCAGCAGATCGGCCATTGTGCCTGGCGATGGCAAAGCATAGTGATGGATGTGATACGTTGCAGCGTAGTCCGTGGCTTCGATCCAGCCCTGTTTGCGTGCCGGATCGGGTTGATTAAGCTTCTTACGAAAAATGGGCCAGACCTGGAGTAGCTCCCCCAGCAGTTGAGCCAGGTCGCGCATATAGCCGGGTGGCGCATTTTTTGGCAGAGAGAAAACCTGCAAACCCGCCACATGAAACGGCCGCTGCGGCGCTTCAAGGCGGAGAAATACACTATCCTGAAAGCTGAGTTTTTCCATTTTTTAGCAAATACGTGGCAACGGTTCACCACTTACCGGTTCAAGTAAACGTTCGGTGCCAATGCGGCTGCGTAGAATGAGCTGCGGGCCAGGCTGCGCGGGCACCACATGACCAATGCAGACCGGCGCCGGGCCGGCTGCATGCGCTTGCATAATTTGCAACGCCCGTGTTTCTTCATGAGGCGGCACAATCACCACCAAGCGCCCCTCACAAGCTACATATAGCGGGTCGATGCCAAATATCTCGCACGCGCCATTGACATCGTCATTGACGGGGATGGCCTCCTCCGCAATATGCATCGATACCTGGGCTGCTGTGCACAGCTCGTGCAGGTTAGTCGCCAGTCCGCCGCGGGTTATATCGCGTAAACACTGCAATTGAATATCTTCGGCAATAAGGCTCGCCACCAGGCCTGCCAAATTCTGGCAATCGCTAATAATGGGGTTGGCAAACTGCAGGCCTTCGCGCTGCGATAAAATCGCCATGCCGTGGCGGCCGACATCACCATTAATCAGTATCGATGCACCGGGGCAAATGTTGCCTGGCACGCTGGATACACCCTCGGCAATTCGGCCAACACCGCTAGTGTTGATAAACACCCCATCGCCCTTGCCCTTTTCTACAACTTTGATATCGCCACTCGCAATAACCACGCCACACTCTTTTGCCGTTTGTGCCATGGAATGCACGATATCCTGCAACATGGCCATGCTAAACCCTTCTTCGATGATCAGTGCACAGGTGAGCACCCAAGGGGTTGCGGCGCACATGGCCAAATCATTGACGGTACCGATAACCGCTAACTTGCCAATGTCCCCACCGGGAAAGAACAGTGGCTGAACAACGAAACTGTCTGTCGTCAACGCCAGCCGTTGCGCGCTGGGCTCTAATATTGCGCCGTCCTGTTGTTGCGCCAAATAGGCGTTGTCAAATGCTGGCCGGATAATATCATCCAGCAGCTTTTGCGTGGCACTACCGCCGGCGCCATGCGTCATTTGAACCCGCTGGCTAGCGGCAGCGTTGCCAGCTTGCGGTAGCGGGCAACTGATACTGAGATTTTCTTTCGGCTCCACCATGACTCCTCCGACGCGGTTTAGCATTTATTGACGATAGCGATAGTAGGCAGCGCACGCGCCTTCACTGGACACCATCGGCGCTCCCAGGGGATGGTCCGGCGTGCAAGCGGTACCAAAATTGGCACATTCCGCCGGCTTTTTTAGCCCTCTTAGAATGTCGCCGTCAATGCACTCTCCCTTCTTTTCACTGGTCTTTTCGACTTCACCAAAACGCTGCTGCGCAGCATATCGCTGGTAAGCGGGGCGCAGCATCAGCCCACTGGCGGCTATCTCACCCACGCCACGCCAGGCGCTGTCGGTGGGTGCGAATACCTGCGCTATCAAATCACGGGCGGTGGAATTACCGACTTTTTTCACTACCCGAAGATACTGATTTTCTACTTCTGATCTGCCCTGTTCAAGTTGTAGCAGGCACATATAAACCCCCTGCAAGATATCCACCGGTTCGAATCCTGTTACGACAATGGGAACGTGAAATTCTTCTGCAATGGGTAGATACTGCTCGTATCCCATCACCGTGCACACATGGCCGGCAGCCAGAAAACCCTGCACGCGGTTGTCAGAGTCGCGCAGAATAGCCTGCATGGCCGGCGGCACCAGAAAATGCGACAGCAAGATGGAAAAGTTCTCAATTTCCTGTTGCCGCGCCTGATACACCAGCATGGCATGCGCCGGCGCCGTGGTTTCGAACCCTACCGCCAATGACACAACTTCCTGTTCCGGGTGCTTGAGTGCGACCTCGAGTGCATCCAGCGGAGAATATACGATATGCACATTGCCGCCTTCGCTACGCGCCTGCATCAAACTACCGAATGAACCCGGCACACGTAACATGTCGCCGAAGGTACAAAGAATCGTAGCAGGCGTTTTGGCAATGGCAATGGCCTTGTCAATAATCTCCACCGGCGTCACGCAAACCGGGCAACCCGGGCCATGAATTAACTCAACCGTATTGGGTAACAGCGTGTCGAGCCCATACTTGACGATGGCATGTGTTTGCCCGCCGCACACTTCCATCAATACCCATGGGCGGGTAACGAGTTGCTCTATTGCGCGCGCCAGTTGCTGCACTGCGGTCGCGTTGCGGTATTCGCTCAGGTAGCGCATGGCCAGTCCATCATGTTACGGGCTCCTGCAACTGCTCCAGCCAGGCAAAAACCTTGTTCGCCTCGGTTTCATCAATGACACTAAGCGCAAAACCGACATGCACAAGCACGTAGTCACCGGGCTGCGCCTCGGGTACATAGGCCAGATTTATTTTTTTCTGTACGCCACCAAAGCTAACGAGTCCGCTACGCAGCAGTGCTTGCTCGTCTTCGATCGACTCGATGCGGCCAGGGATACTTAAACACATAGCTGATGCGCCTGCTGTTGTGCCAGCCAATACAACTGTCCTGCAGCCAGCGCCCCATCATTGGGCGGCAACGCGTTGGGCCAGAAAACCTCTAAGCCCTGTGCTTGTAACTTGTCTACGCACTTCTCCAGCAGCACGCGATTCTGGAAACAGCCACCACCCAGTACCACGCGTGTGTGGCCACTGCCACGCGCAACGGCCAGCAGCATTTGCGCGAGCGTATTATGCAATCGTGCGGCAATATCGGCCGCTGCTATCCCGCTTTTATAATCATCCATAATCGCTTCGACCATGGCTTGCCAATCCAGCACAAGCGGAACCCCAGGCTGCAAGCGAAATGGGTAGGCGTCTGTCGTAGCCGATTGCTGCGCCAATTGCTCTAGCTGCATTGCCGCTTCTGCCTCATAATTGAGCCGCAACTTGACGCCAAGTAATGCGGCCACCGCGTCGTAGAGACGGCCGACACTGGAACTGCGGGGGCAGTTAAGCCCTCGCGTTAACATTGTTTTCAACACAATGATTTCGGCTGCGCTGAATGAGCGCGCGATAAATTCTCGTTGCGTTTGCCACAGCTTGTCGCCCAGCATTTCATACAACAAACCCAATGCGGCGCGGCGCGGTTCAACGCTAGCGGCTGTCCCTCCCGGCAACGGAAATGACCGAAAGCTGGCATAGCGAGGCGCGCCGGCCGCCACCGTGACAGAAAAAAATTCACCACCCCATAGGCTGCCGTCATCGCCGTAACCGGCGCCGTCCCAGGCGACGCCCAGGCAGGGCGCTTGCAAATCGTTGTCGGCCATGCACGCGTACACATGGGCCAGATGATGTTGCACCGCCTGTGTTTTCTGCGCTTGTTTTTGGGCCCAGCGGGTGCTGGAATAATCGGGATGCATATCATGCAGCACGATGTTCGGCTGTACTCTGAAGTACTGCGACAGGCTGTCGATTTCCTGCTCGAAGCGCTGCTGTGTCTGCGGGCTGCCGAGATTGCCGATGTGCTGACTCAGCACGAGCTGATTTTGCACGGTTAAGCCAACGGTGTTTTTTAGTTGGCCACCGACCGCCAGCGCTACTGGCAGTTTCTCGCTGGTCTTCAACGGCAATGGCGCATAGCCACGCGCCCGACGCAACAACAGCGGTCTACCAGCAGCAATACGCACTACTGAATCATCTAACGGCCTTACAATACCGCGATTGTGCAGCAGGAAAAAGTCTGCGACGTCACACAGCCGTTGCAGCGCCTCACGACTACCGGTGCAAATGGGCTCTCCCGCCAGATTGCCGCTGGTCACAACGAGCGGTCCGTCCAGTTCATGCAGTAGCAAATGGTGTAGCGGCGAGTAAGGCAGCATTACGCCGAGTTGGTCCAGCTCGGGCGCGACTGAAGGTGCCAGCCCGTCACTCTGTCTCTGCAATAAAACGATAGGTGCCTGAGGTGAGCGCAGCAGTTGCTCCTCTTGCGGCGTTAACTTGCACAGCGCGGCGGCGGCCTGTGCATTTTTCACCATAACGGCCAACGGCTTGGCGGGCCGCTGCTTCTTTTGCCTGAGCCGCTGCACAGCTTGCTCATTGTCAGCATCGACGAGTAGCTGGAAGCCACCTAAGCCTTTCAATGCGATGATCGCACCGCGCTGCAGATGCAAGGCCGCCGTTTGTAAGGCACTGTGGCGTGACTCCAGCGCGCAACCTTTTGCATCCACCAGAGCAAGC
The DNA here is from genome assembly GCA_037969395.1 of Pseudomonadales bacterium. GTDB lineage: Bacteria > Pseudomonadota > Gammaproteobacteria > Pseudomonadales > JAUIET01 > JBBKXJ01. The sequence goes on along the minus strand of JBBKXJ010000145.1, from coordinate 6,297 downwards.
TGCGGACCGCAGGCAGGGCACGCGATAGGTTGTGCATGAAAACGCCGATCAAGGGGGTTGCGGTATTCTTCCTCGCATAGCCCGCACATGGTGAAGTGCTTCATGCTGGTATTGACGCGGTCATACGGCAAACAGTCAACAATTGAAAAGCGCGGCCCACACTGCGTACAATTGGTGAACGGATATTGATAGCGCCGGTTCACCGGATCGAACACTTCCTGATAGCAAGCGTCGCAGGTCGCATGGTCTGGCAGTAGCGTCGCTTGTGGTATGGCGCTTGCTGCACTGATACGCAGTTCGAAGCGGCGGTCACCCGCTACCGCAAGGTCGCTTATTTGTGTCGTGTCGATTACAGCCGCAAGCGGTGCTTGACCAGCTAGCGCTGCAAGAAAGGCATCGATTGCTGTCCGCTGCCCTTCTACTTCGATACACACGCCCGCGCCGGAGTTACGCACGAAGCCGGTCAGCTCTAACCGGACTGCTTGCCGATAGACGAAGGGCCGAAAACCGACGCCTTGCACCACCCCGGAAACCTGAACACGCTTTCTGACGAGTTCATTGGCTGCACCAGGGCTGACTGCCTGACTGATGGCATGCATTAAATGCACTCCGTTTCCACTTCAATACTCTCCAACACGATATCTTGTGCATCGGCTGCTTTTTCGTCTTGTGACGCTACAATATCCAGCTGCGCCCCTTCGGTGACCGAACCTATGCTGGCGCGTTCGAAATGGTCGCGGAAATGCCCGGCCGAAATATGCGCCAGTGCACCAAGTCGCACCTTAACGCCAACCACCTTCGCGTCAGCATTCTCCTGAGCCAGCGCTTCTACTTTCGTCAGCAGATTATTTAATAATGACATTTCGTGCATTATTGTCTCCTTGTAAGAACCGGGTAATTTCGGCGGTCGCCTTTTCAGCGCCGACGCAAACCCTGCTCGACATGGGCTGACCCGCTGAATATGCCATCGCGTTAATACCGTAAACATAGAATTTGCCTGGCATCTTGCCTAACACTTTGGCCAATTCAATCGCCTCATGAACGCCGAGGTGATGCGTCGACGAATGGGCTGTTTCGACGGCCAGTGCTTCGTTAGCTGCGTCCCAACAGAAAATTTCACCTTCGGCTTCGTCTTCGCTTAGCATGGCGTCAATGACGATCACCAGCTCCCTGTTTTCCCATTGTTCAATAAGATAGGCAGGGTCGCCGCGATGAATCAGCACGTCGACTGCTGCGCCCATCTCCTCCCCTACTTTTTCGGCTACATAAATGCCAACCTGGTCGTCACCCCGGTCCCGGTTGCCTATGCCGATTACAAGGGGTTTACTGACTCGCTGGACACTCATCACTGCTTGTCCTTGACTATTTTTAAAAAATGCGTCGAACAGGAAATACACGGATCGTAGTTACGAATGCTGTGTTCACAACGCTGGCGTAGCGCGTCGTCGGACAGCGACTGAAAAGCCGGTACCACCGCCGCCAGGTCGTCTTCAATCGTTTTCTGGTTCTGTGATGTGGGCGGTACAATCTGCGCAGCAGTTATCTCACCATTGGCATCGATTTGGTAGCGATGATAAAGCAAACCGCGGGGCGCTTCTGTCGCCGCATAGCCGGTAGCGGCTTTGGCCGCCGTTTCCGTGTAGGGGTGTGCCGGTGGCTGCCAGCATTGCAAAATACGAATCGCTTCGTCGAAGGCGTATAACACTTCCAGGCTGCGTACAATAATGCTTTTAAACGGGTTCACGACGGGTAAGCTAAGGCCTGTTTCATCGGCAATCCGCCGCGTTAACGGCGACAGCTGGTCATAATTCAGATTGAAACGCGCCATGGGGCCGACAAAATAGGCGCCGCGTTCCCTCAGTCGCGAATGCAAAGCAGTGGAATATTCGACATGCTCCTCTTCGAACGTCGCGTCGAACTCGGCCGCGCTGATATCCAGCCCCCTGCTTGAGACGATGCGGCCCTCATTGAACGGGTATTCCTGCGGGTGGCTTAGCGCAACAAATTCATAGTCGCGCTCATACTCGGGAAAATCGAAGGTCGCTACCCAACGCACTGTCTCAATCGCCTGTTCGCGCGCCTGCTTGAGCTCCTCGCAAAGCTTTTGCAACTCTTCTTTGGCGGGAATTTTATAGAAACCGCCAACCCGGACGTTGATGGGATGGACCTCGCGGCCGCCGACGAGCGCCACAATTTTATTGCCGGTTTTCTTCAGTTGCAGACCGCGCTCAACCTGCTCGGGAAAGTCTTTAGCCATATGCACCACGTCGGGATAGCCCAAAAAATCAGGCGCATGCAGCATATAAATATGCAACAAGTGACTTTCTATCCATTCACCGCAGTAAAGCACCCGGCGTAGTTCGCGTACCGCGGGGTCAATTTCCAGCTGCAGAGCATTCTCCATCGCATGCACGGCGCTCATTTGGTAGGCTACCGGGCAGATACCGCAAATGCGGGCGGTGATGTCAGGCGCTTCGGTATAGTCGCGGCCACGTAGTAATGCTTCAAAAAAGCGCGGTGGCTCAAATATTTTTAGCCGAACCTCTTCTACTTTGTCGTCAACATATTTCAGGTACAACGCACCTTCACCCTCAACCCGTGCGAGGTAGTCAACCTTAATGGTTTTGGTTTTCTTCATGCGCTTCACTCGCTTTGCGAAAGTCCGCGTCGGCGGCATTAAAGTTGCGGAACAATTTTACCAACGCAGGATTTTCAAGGTGCTGCTCCTGCCGCAACCAATGACTCAAGCCCGCGGTATTATTATTTTCCTTGGGCCCGTAACAGCCGTAGCAGCCACGCGCATAGCTTGGGCATATCGCTCCGCAGCCAGCATGCGTCACCGGGCCAAGGCAGGGCTGGCCATCCGCCACCATGACGCAGACATTGCCGCGCAGCTTGCATTCGATACAGACGCTGTGAGGGCTGACATTCGGTTTTTTCGAATGCAAGAATGCACTGACCACTTCCAGTAATTGCGCCTTATTGATCGGGCAGCCACGCAGTTCAAAGTCCACCGCCACGTGTTGGGAAATGGCTGTCGATGTTTGCAACGTGGAAATATATTCTGGTGAAGCATAAACCACCGCCACGTAGTCCTTCACGTCTGCGAAATTACGCAGTGCCTGAATGCCGCCGGCGGTAGCGCATGCGCCAATAGTGATCAGGTATTTAGATTGTGCGCGCACTTCCTGGATGCGCTGCCTGTCATGTTCGCTGGTGATCGAACCTTCCACCAGTGACAGATCGTACGGCCCCGCCACGCTGCGGCTGCTGGCTTCCATAAAATGCGCGATTTCGATGTGCTCGGCTATGGTCAACAATTCATCTTCGCAATCGAGCAGGCTCAGTTGGCAACCGTCGCAGGAGGCGAATTTCCATACCGCCAGTTTCGGTTTCGGTGGCGATGATTGCGGCGCGGTATTTGTCATTTTCTAAACCTATATCTCACTGCGTCCAAACCAGGGAAGGATTTCCGCCAACGAAAACACCGGTCCGTCCTTACAAATGAAATGCGGGCCGTATTGACAATGACCACACAGCCCTATGGCACATTTCATATTGCGTTCCATCGATACAAAAATATCGCTGGCGCGCATGCCCCGTTGCAGCAACTGTTCGGCGCAATAGCGCAGCATGATCTCCGGGCCGCACAGCATGGCAACCGCGTTGTCTGGCTGGAGGGGAATTTTCGCCACGCGAGGTGTGACAACGCCGACATGTCCCTGCCAGTTTTCATCGGCATAGTCGACCGTCACCTCGTAGCGAAAACCTGGCCGCCCGCTCCACGCAACCAGCTCTTGCTGAAACAAAATATCCTCCGGTTGCCGCGTACCGTATAGCAAATAGGCGCTATCGAAGTCAGCGGCATGCTGCATAAAATGGTAAATAACCGGCCGCAATGGTGCCAGGCCAATCCCCCCGGCAATCAACACGAGTTGCTTGCCGTGCGCAGCATCCAGCGGCCAGCCGCGGCCAAAAGGGCCGCGCAGACCGACGACATCCCCCTCTCGATGCTTTGCGAGGGCGCGCGTCACTGCGCCTACCGCGCGCAGCGTATGCGTCACGGTGCCGCTGTTAGCCGAATTGCCACTGATAGAGATTGCCACATCGCCAATCCCGAATGCATACATCATGTTGAATTCGCCGGGCTTAAACAGGTGCTTGCTCGACGCCACCTCAAGTGTCACCACATCACTGCTTTCCTGGGTGCGTTTTTTTACCGGATAAAACTCAGGTGTCACCGTGGGTACCGTAAATATCCATCACTTGCAGACGCGCCGCTTTTAGCCGCTCCGCCATGATGCGGGAGAAGCGCTTCATTAGTTGGTAACCCATGGCCTTGTCGGTTTCGCATTTTTCACGCAGGCATTTTCCATCCAGCGCCACAACATGGGCCGTTTGCCGTACCCTCACGTCGAAAGTCCACCGGTAAGGTGGAAAAATCCATGACCAGCCAACAATTTCACCGGCGCCTATTGTCGCAAGCGCCACTCGGCCGCGGCCTGGAATCTCCGTCTCGACAGCGACCCTACCCTCGCGTATCACGTAAAACTTATCGGCCGTTTCGCCCTCCCGCGCTAGCCAGTCGTCTGTTTTGTAAACCTGATTGCGGCCACAACCGGCGATTAGATCGACATATGTGTTTTCCATATCCCAAAAAAACGGATGTTCTTTCAGCAAAATATCAATGGTTTTCATCGGCACTCTCTGTGATTGTAAAAACCTGTGTTTCCTCGCGCAGATCGATTCCTACCGGGCACCAGCTCACACAACGACCACAGCCCACACAACCGCTGCTACCAAACTGGTCTTGCCAACTGGCGAGCTTGTGCGTTAACCACTGGCGGTAGCGTGATTGGGTGGACGCACGCACACTGCCGCCATGGATATAGGAAAAGTCTGCGGTAAAACATGAATCCCAGCGCTGCCAGCGCTCGGTATTGTCTCCGGTTAAATCGGTGACGTCTTCCACGCTGGTGCAGAAACAGGTAGGGCACGCCATGGTGCAGTTGGCGCACGACAAGCAGCGATCGGCGATGGCCTGCCAATGTGGGTGGTCGATATTTTGATACAAGCGCTGCTTGATATTATTTGTATCAAGACCTTTATTATTGTTGACTTCCAGCACGGCATTTTCTTCGGCCTGCTGCGCGGCCCGTTGCTCTTGCTCGCTCGCCGCTTGCATCGAGACCCTGTCTGACAACTTCTGCCCTTGCGCGGAACCTGCGCACACTACAAAGAAATGCTCTTCATGCTGTACGACTTCGGTGAGCGCCAAATCGAAACCCGTTGTGGCCTTGGGTCCGGTCTGCATAGACGTACAGAAGCAGGTCGAGGCGGCGCCTGTGCAATTAACAGCGATGATAAGCGCGTTACGACGGCGGGCGGCGTAGTGCTCGTCGACAACGGCGCCGTGCAGGTACACCTTGTCCTGTATCGCCAGCGCAGCCAGATCGCAGGAGCGAACACCCAAAAATGCCAGTTTTTCGTCAGGCTTTTCCGGTTCTGTCACCACCACGCCAGCATCACCGCGACGGGCGCTCCATAGCTTTTCGCGTGGCGGCTTGAGAAAGAGTTTCCAGGCGTGTGGACCGACAACATAGCTGAACAGCGTTTGCTGTGAATGTTGGTGTAGCCGATAGTGGCCGGGGCGTTGCTCATCGGTCCAGCCGATTGGCAAATCATCGACCGACTCGATATTGGCGTAACCAATGGCTTGATTGTCCCGGCGCGGACCGTAAACCTGGTAAGCGTCATCGCGTAGCAGGGTAATGAGCGCAGCCAAATCGTGCACACTCCATTTGACCGGCATTGCAGGGTTAGCGGTGCTTGATGTTGCATCCACAAGTCTCTCCATTTCGACCGCCGCTGCATGATAAGCCAGCCGTTGTATTTACCTGTATAGCTAACCAGGCCACTTCCCAGGGAGTTATGGTCTCGCTAGTGACAATGATTTCACGATTGCAACAATCACCGACTTACATAGCGCATTCTCGTCATTGGGCGATGGCGAATGAATTTGTTATGAGTATGCCGGCTGTTTATCTACCCAACTTGATTTGAGTCAACATTTAGTATTATCAGCGTCGGGCATAGGCAACGGTTGTACCCGATAATGCAGATTAGTCCCTAAATACCGGCCGCAAAAATAGCCTCCTTTAAACGCTCGGTGGCTATTTGATACGCCGCATCGCGGAACTGAATATTTTCCTGATCAGCCAGCTCAAATACGTTCTGACAGGCCGTATTCATTTTGGCGCGCAATTGTTCTCTAATGCTGTCAAGCGTCCAGCTAAC
>JBBKXJ010000144.1:0-18780 GCA_037969395.1 Pseudomonadales bacterium | reverse complement strand
GACGGCAAGCTCACGCACGAAAATACGGAACGGAACCGAATCATATGGGTTTATTAGCGTGACAAAGTAGAACTAGTCATCCTGACTGCCGTTGTCCACTGCACCCGCTCCCGGAGAATTGTCATGCGGCATCGTGGAATCGTCGGCGGACTGCTGGTTATCCGATCCGCCATCCTGATCCATAGATGTCGGCTCAAACCTGGAAAATTCGGTGACATCAACGCTGCCGTCCTTGTTGGCATCAATCTCGACCCAGCGTTTGGTCAACTGCATGTTACTTGCAGCTTCCTCTTCGCTTATTTTTCCGTCCTGATCTTTATCGTGTTGGTTAAATGACTGTTGCTGGGTTGGTTGCTGCTTGCTATCTCCATGCGACATGTGATGTTCAGCAGTTTGTGAGCCACCGCCGGCAAATACCGCAGAACTTAGCAGTGCAGCCGATGCAAAAGTTAATAGTGTGGTTTTCATTGTTCAACTCCTAGCGTAAATTAAATGCTGGCAGCAGCAGTGTTTCAGATAACCACTACAGCGCACTGCCTGGTTTTTTGCAAATTAGATGCCGGCTCGGCGTGTTAACACAACAGGCAAGGGAAAACTTTTTCCCATCGTTATTCCGCCTCAAATTTTGCAAACTCGGCGGCATCCAGTTGCTGGTCGCCATTCTCGTCCAGTTGCTGCCAAATCTGCGAGAGTTCCTCGTTACCTTCGGCTTCGTCGGGCTGCACATAGCCGTCTGCATTCTCATCCAGCTCGCTAAACAATTGCCCAGGAGCCTCCTCCGCGCCGGTCGCGATATCGTCGGGAGGATTCACAACACTGGGTTTTCCAGCCGGCGGTTCACCACTGGTGGCAACCCCCAGCTCACCGTCGGGGTCATTGGTAATCACATCGACTTCCGGCGGTGCTTCCGCCTGCGTTATGACGGAATCCCCTACTGCTTCTTCGCGTGCATCCGAACAGCCGGTCAGAGAAAATACCGCAACGGTACAAATGCCTATCGCTAGTGTCGCTACTGGTTTCATCATTGATCTCCTCAGGTCAGAAGGTTGCGCAATTGCTATCGTACGGCTGGCTGTGCGCACTTGGTTTACAATGTTGCAGCAAGGTGCATGCCACCTCATCGAAAAGCGTATCTCTGCGCCGATCAGTACGCCATTGCCAGCTTCGCGTCCGCTATGACGGCACAGGTTGTTGGAGTTATGCCTGGCATAGCATCACGCCGACGATGCCGGGCAGGTAATTCTTACAAAATCATAGCAAGATATTCACGTTCAATGCTGCTTTTACCTCGCGCACTAATGACGGCAACACACAGCGCCAACAAGGCCGGGTTGAAATAATGCCCGACGCAGTTGCTGTACTCAGTCAGCACGCTTCTGCTAGACCACTTCGTTTAAGCCCAGGTTATGCGCTTCTAGTTGCCGCATATAGTCATATTTATCTTCCTGGCGCGGAAATTGCTCACTGAGCATGATGAACAGCGACTTGAAGATTGCATGCAAGAGAATCTGAACATCAGCGACAAAGGCCGAGAATGGCGAGGCTGTTCGTTGCCACGCACCGGCACCCCGGCTGCAGGCTTCGCGATCCAGCAACAGCGCTGCGACCAACAGACGAAGCTCTTCCACATTGGTACTGCCTCATGAATACCCTCCACGAGTGGCTTTTCTCCTCGGCATCGTCGATACTTTTGGTCCCTGTCAGCGCGCTGCTCACCTATGCGGTCGTCACTCTCTGCGTTCGTTCGATGGGGCTGAGAAGCTTTTCCAAAATGTCGAGCACCGACTTCGTGACAACGGTCGCCATTGGCTCGCTGATGGCGGCAATCATCAGTGCGCCGTCGCCGTCTCTCCTCATCGGTCTGACTGCGCTTATCTCAATTTTTGCCATCAAGTGGATTATCGCTTCCGCCAGAAGGCACTCCAACAGCGTTTCCGCCTTTCTCGACAACGAACCTATCTTTCTCATGCAGCAGGAGCGGATTCTGCAAGATAATCTCGACCGCGCAAAGATCTCCGTGTCCGAGCTCCACGCCAAGCTACGGGAAGCGAATGTCTGGAGCTACGATCAAGTGATCAGCGTGGTGTTGGAAACAACCGGTGACGTTTCCGTCCTGCACCGCCCGGTGCAGGATGTCACATTGAGCGACGCCATTTTTGAGGACGTCCAGAGCGGTCCATCGAGCCGGCCCTGAGCGCGGTCACTCTCTATTAGCCTTCTCTCAGCCAGCGGTCATGCTCGTCTTTGTCGTCGGAGAAATTCACTCAGAAAGATTTACCGACCAGCGTTCCGACCGGTCATTAGCAGCAACCATGACAAGGTCGAAACCCAGACGATGGAGATCAGACCGAGGCCGCGTTCGTAGACGCCGTCGATACCGGTTGGCAAAAAGAAGAACACTGGTGCCGCGACGGTCCAAAGCACGGCGCAGCCTATCGCGATCGACTTATAATGAGAGGCCGCTCGACCCATACCCGCGGCCATCAGCAACGGCGCGGCAGCGAACAACACGCCAAGTGCGTAGACGAGATAAGTATGAATCACAACACCGTCATGATCGGCGTCACCGTATTCGTCACGTGCGCCGATGACGGCCAGCGTCAGTGCCAGCAGCGCCAGACAAAAGACCCCGGCGCTCCAGCGTTTTTGTCCTCGATGATCATTCGCTGAGCCGATGGCGCAGGCTATCAGGGCGGCGGCATAACCGTAGATCGCAAAATCCTGGATGCGTTCATATTCGCCCGCACCAAGATCGCTGACGGTATCGGCAATCCAGTTATAATCAGGAACGACAATGCTGCCGACCACATTGCCCGCAATCAACGCCGCGCAGCCGCCGAAACCGATGACCGCACATGTGATCAGTAGGAAAGGGCATCGTTCACCCATTGCCGTGTCCCTACCGCTGTCGAATGATGCACCCACTATATTGTCCTCTGCGCCTCGCGCCTGGTCGGTTGAGTTGTAATACCCTGTCGTTGTGGTGATAGCCGCAGCTTCTCTCCTCCACGCGTCATGTAACCGGCATTCCGCGCGTAATCTTTACATTTCGTTGTAAAAATTACGCGTTGTCAACGCAGCTTGAGCCGCTACTTTAATGAGCTGTAGCCTGAGCACACTCGTTTGCTCCGCCGTGCAGAGCAGAATAAACGTAGTCAAAATTGAGAGTTCTCGCCACAGAAATTCTGTCCTGCTGCTACGCAGGAAGCGGTGGTGCGTGTTGCAACTCGGAAACGTAGCGCAAACTTTTATAATTTTATTACTCGTTGGAAAATAACGAACTCACACCGCGTCAGCTTTATCTCCTCGGCTGCTGGTCCTTAAACTCCACTGTGACAGGTCGGTCAAGTTGCGCCGCAGACACTTTAATCGTAAACGTCATTACATTATCGTAGGGTATGTCGTAAGTGCCGATGTAGCTGACATCGTAGCGTTCGTCACTTACTGATATTTGGCGCATATTGACATCGGTTGTCACGCCGTAAAAGTTTTCTACTCTGGCCTGTACATCTGCTCTAATATTTTCCACCCCGCCCGCATCCGTCGGCCGTTGTACCGTGCATGACAGCAGTCCTGTCTCCCGTTCCGCTTCCACCTGGTAGCGTTGCAGCGACGCTTTTGGCAAGAAGCTGGTGTTAACCGTATTGCAACGCACAGTGATAGTGTCCTGTGTTACTTTCTCGTACTCACTGGCATTGGTATACGCGGCTAGCACCAGCAATAAAAGAGTCACTAGCGGTGGCGAAATCGCACGCTGCTTCATTCGACTATCTCCTGCATATGATTATTTCTCGGATACAAAGTTTACTCCTTAACATGCAGTTAATGGGTCACAAATGAATTCTCGCAACCCTTCGTGGTTCCTAAGGCTTTAGGCACGTGACCGTCTGAGCCGGGAGTTTTCGCAGCAATCGGGTGCGCAACTGCTGCACAGCCACGAGTGGCCAGCTCGCCGTATGGTTTTTATAAAAATTACACGGTGGTAGAAGGAGGGCTGCATGTACGAGCGCGTTGAGAGCGGCCTGAAATGCGGCCAGTCGCGTACTATCGCGCGCATCCCGATGGATACCAATTGGAAAATCGCTCCGCGAATTTTATCTACAGCCAAGAACTCTGATCACGCGGTAAACGTCCTTGAGTATCGATCACTCGCACCTGATTTGGCGGAACATCACTCCAATTCCAGAACACCACGTTAATATCTTCGTTCATTGCGCCACGGGCAAAGCTGCGCACGACCATGCCATAATAACCTTTGGCAATGAGACTGTCAGCGAGCGCTTGCGAAGAGGGTATCTTCCCTTTCAGCATGTCCAGTTCCCAACTCGGGCAGTTTAGATCATTCCTATTTACTTGTTCGCTCGCTAGTGCGGTCGGGTTGCGGCTGTCGAAGATACGTTCGCAATCGACTTCGTATTGGCACAGTGTTAGCGGTTGCATAGGCTGACCAAGCGGACTGGCCTCACGGATCGCGGTCACCGCACGCAGTGAAGTATAAAGCGCGGCGCGGCCGATGCGGCTGAAACGTCCACCGTGGAGACGTGCACCCTCGCCGGACGCGGGTCGCCACGCCCATTCGGGATTATGCGCTCTAAACACCGATCCAGTGAGTCGGACGGCAGTATCACGCAAAGCCACCTGCCAACACCCGATCCAGATATCGGTGTACCCAGTCGGCATGCCCGTCGCGCACTAGTTGATCTGGAGTGAGACTCGCAAAGCCGGGTAGGGGTTCAGAACGGAACCAGGCATAGGCTGCGAGCGGTGAGCCAGCCTGCGCCTCAACGCGGTTGAGGATTTCAAGCATTTCGCGCAGTCGTGTCTGCGTCTTGACCGAGGAAAGCCGCTGCCGACGTGTCAGCGCATCGCTGCCCAAACCTAAAGTCTGGGCAATCTCGCGTTTAGAGGTTCGCAGCAACTGAGCAACCTTGGTTGGCGAAAATTCGGAATTGGACGTCAATACACTAAATTCCATAGTAAACTCACTAATTTTTACGAACTATAGTGTATATTTAAATGGCAATCAATAGCTGGTTTACAACGCAGGGTAAAAATTACACGCTAGGAAAATTGTGCTCTCAGCGCGGTGTTCGCGCGTTGAGTGCCGCCTGAAACGCCACCAGTCGCGTACTATCGCTACTCGTGTTGGTCAACAGATAGTGTGCCGCGCCCGTGTTCCAGCGTAGCGCCTGCGGACGGCTAAGCTCGACCGTTATATTGCTTGCCGTTGGCGGTCCCGCTTTCCACAAAAGCAGTGCAAAGCCATCGCGCGCTGTATCGCGATAGAACAACAAGGCACCTGGCTGCCCATTGATCGACATGCGCCGGCCGCCAAGATACGCAAAGCCATTTAGACCCATGTCGGCCGTCGTCCGTGAGTCGATGCCTCCGCTAGCAACAAGTTCGCGTGTGTAGCTATCTTCAGGCAGGGAAAATTCGGCGTGGTTCAAGAACTGGGTGTTTAGGGTTCCAATTGGCGAGTTTTTGCCCACCGGTGCTTAGGAATGGGAACCAAATAACTTGAACGTTATTGCGCCGGATTTTCGTTCGTCTTCGAGGCGCAGTAACAGGCGCATAGTCGAACTATGTAACTGTTACCGCAACGAAGAAGGCGGGCGAAAAGACAAGCAAGAACGTCAAGTTATTTTGTGACCGTTCCTTATACTCCAATAGCTTGATCTATCTGCATCAAGCTATGTTCAACATCTCATATATATAGGACAGTCAATGCAAAAACTTACCCCCGCTGGAATGAACCTCGTTAGTGACATTTCTAATCGCTACAACTTGAGTAACGATGCGGTTATCCACATGTTAGTAGCCGTCAATAATGGCGGCGGCAGCATGGCCCAATTTAATTGCCCGGAGTTGGGCGGATCCGGTCAATGGATGCGTGGCGGCATGACCATGGTCGGCGATATGTTTAATCACGGACTCAAGATGACTGTAAATAATCTATGCTCGGAACTTTCCGAAGCACTTTCAAATATGCAGATCTTTCCCGTCATACCCGCGGGAACTCCGGGCAGCAATCAGTGGTGGCCAAGTGAGTATGGTACTCCGTCTAGCAGCGGCGGCCAAAATAACACTCGCTATGCCGTCTTTCCAGGAAAACTGGCAGTGCAACAGAACGGGCAAGTGACCGTTTACGATACCTTAAACCACAATATTGGCGGCGTCAGTCAGCAACAGGGAGGCAATACCTCGCTGACCTTTTCCAGTCAATTTGGTACGGTGTCAGTAAATCAATTGCCAATTATTTCTGGCCCAGGTACCGGAGCACCACCGGTACAAAATAATTTTGCTGAGCCTCCGAGAAGCCAGCCTGTTGTCAATACAGCAGCGGGTACCGATAACAATCAACCCATTAGTGATAATTCACCGAACCCTTCCAGCAACGAGATAATTAGCCTGATTGAAAATTTGGCAAAATTGCGAGACTCCGGCGCTATAACCGAGCAAGATTTTGAATCCAAGAAGATGGAGCTATTGGCCCGTATTTAGGGCACCTCTAGCTATAATGGCAGTTGTTTAAAGCCGATCAGGGTACGGAGGGGTGAGAGGATGGTGAATGTCTGCTGGCTCCTCGATAAATCCGGGCGCCTGTTGTTGCTCATTTCGGTCGCCCGGAGCCGACACCACTTCTTTTGTATTCTGCGTTCAGCAGCCATATTGTTTTGCAATTCACCAACTTGCAAAAAAATTGAGAACAAAATCCATGCAAATCAGACAGCAGTCTATTGATATTCCCACCCAAACCGGCGTCATGCGTTGTTACGGTTATCGACCTGACAGTGAAGGGGCATTTCCCGCCATCATTTTTTACTCGGAAATATTTCAACACACCGCTCCAATCGCCAGATCAGCTGCAATCATGGCATGCCATGGTTTTGTAGTGCTGGTCCCTGAAGTTTTTCATGAACTTAATCCTATCGGCACAGTGCTGGGCTATGATGATGCAGGTAAGGACAAAGGCAATCAGGACAAATTGCAGAAGCCTTTATCAGCGCATGATTCAGATACCTCGGCTATCATCGATTACTGTCAAAAGTCAGCTTTTTGCTCAGGGGAGTTGGGTGCTATGGGAGTGTGTTTGGGCGGCCACTTAGCGTACCGGGCTGCGCTTAATTCTAAACTAAAGGCGGCTTTTTGCCTGTATGCAACCGATATTCATAGCAATACTTTGCCTGCTGAAAAAGCACAGCAAAGTCTTGCACGAATGGCGGAAATTAAAGGTGAAGTCCACTTTGTATGGGGGAAACAAGACCCTCACGTGCCACATGAAGGAAGACTTGCAATCTACAACAAATGTTTAGAAACACAAATTAATTACCAATGGATAGAAGTCAATGGCGTACATGCCTTTATGCGCGACGAAGGCGATAGATACGATGGCTCACTGGCGTTGCAAATGTACCTGCAAGCGGTAGCGTTATTTTCACGAGTGCTAAACTGAAAACGTTGGCGGGTTGAGTCCGTGACTTTGCCTCGGGGCATATTAGTTAAGAGTATTTAAGAGAGAATTTTAAAGTCGTTTAAATTGTCTCTTAAACGTGGCCATTGGCCAAGGCACCATCCTGCGACTACTTTCATTATATTTAGAATAAACAACCTAATAACCCGGAAATTCCTGGTTAAACACAACTAAGTTTCAATTCATTCAGTAAGCTTGACTGCATGACCACAACCGGATATTTTTGTTAAGACAATGCGCATGGGTGTTGGTTTTTCACCGTTCCACCTTGTGTTGCAGCGGTAAAGTACTGCTTGCAAGGAATTGCTAGTCGAATTTGTCAGATTCAGTCATTGCTCATTAAGCGCACTTAGTGAATCGGCTTCTAATTCCCTCCAATTTTTCTCAACTGACAACAGCCTTTCGCAGTGATGTAAGCGAAAATTTATTTGCTACCAGATCGGTAGCAACAAGGAAAAAATTATGAACCTTAGTTTATCCACCCTCCCCGCCAGTATCGATATGCTGCATTTAGGGTTGGCCATTTTAGCGTTAATATTTATGTCGTTGCTTTTTATTAAAAAGCGCTCTTTATCGATTCAGCAAGAGAGCTCACACGAGCAGCCGGTAGCTACGGACGTAAAACCTGTTCAGTTGCCCGTTCAGTTAAGAGAGTCGACACCAGATGCAGCTCTGCAGTTGCTGGCACTTTTGCAGCAGGAAGCACGACTGATAGATTTTACCCGCGAAGACTTAACCGGTTTTTCTGATGCTGACGTAGGCGCTGCCGCCCGCGTCGTTCACGAAGGCAGTAAAAAAGCACTAGATTCGTACTTTAGCTTTGCTGCAATTCGAAGTGAAGATGAAGATACTCGGGTAACATTACCCCAGGGGTTTAATGCCGCTGAAGTTCGCTTGACTGGCAATGTGGTTGGCGAAGCGCCGTTTACCGGCACGCTAATACACAAAGGCTGGAAAGTCACTGATGTAAAGTTACCCAAATTGGCTGAAGGGCATGACACCTCATTGGTTGCACCTGCCGAGGTGGAATTATGAGTGAATTGACCAGTCGCTACTCAGTGGGTATTGACCTGGGTACCACTCACTGCGTGTTATCCTATCTGGATCTGGAAGCAGCGGCGGCGGACCCTACTTTGGAACCGGAACTGACCATCATGCCCATTGCCCAGATGACCCAGCCTGGCGTGATCGAAGAAAAAGATCAGCTGCCGTCATTTACGTATATGGCCCATGAGTCAGAAATAAATGACGCAGATTTCGCCTTGCCCTGGACAGAGAAACCAAATGCGATTGTCGGCACTATTGCGCGTAATCTGGGAGCTAAAACCCCGATTAGATTAGTTGCAAGTGCGAAGAGTTGGCTTTGCCACAGTGGCGTTGACCGGCATGCGGATTTTTTACCCGCCGGAAGTTCTGACGAGGTGGCTAAGATTTCACCCCTACAGGCAACGGTCGAATATTTGGATCACTTGCGCTGTGCCTGGGAGAATCAGTTTCCGGAGCATCCCTTTGCTCAGCAAGACGTGACGATAACCATCCCCGCATCTTTTGACCCTGCTGCCCGGGAGTTAACTGCAGAGGCAGCCAAGCTGGTCGGCTGTGAAACTTTAACCTTGCTGGAAGAGCCGTTAGCGGCAGTTTATAATTGGATACATGCCTGCGGTCACGCGTGGCGAGATCATGTCAACCTGGGCGATATTATTTTAGTGGTCGACATTGGTGGCGGCACTACCGATTTATCCCTGGTTGCGGTGACAGAAGAAGAAGGCAACCTGACCTTAAACCGGGTAGCGGTAGGCGATCATATTTTGCTTGGTGGCGATAATATGGATTTGGCACTCGCTTATCGACTTAAAGCCAAACTGGCTGAAGAAGGAAAAGAACTGCAGGCATGGCAAATTCAAGCGATTACCCAAGCCTGCCGGGACGCAAAAGAGCAACTGCTGTTAGATAATGACATCCAGGCTGTGCCTATTTCTGTGCCAGGCCGTGGCTCCAAATTGTTAGGCAAAACGCTGCGCACAGAATTGACCCGCGAAGAGGTTCGAGAGGCCCTGGTGGAAGGATTCTTCCCTGAGACAAGCATTACTGATCACCCCGCAACCTCCCGTCGCAGCGCACTCACCCAGAAGGGATTACCTTATGCTCAGGATCCTGCGATCCCTCGGCATCTTGCGGCGTTCCTGAATAAACAGGTTGACGCCGCCAGTGATCTTATTGACACAGCGGCTGAAGCGGAAGATCAACTCGACCCGCTTGCACAGAGCCTCGACGAACCTGCTACGGCCGATTTTATTAAACCGACCGCCATCATGTTCAACGGCGGCGTATTAAAGGCACCGGTACTTGAAAACCGAATGCTGTCAACCATTAACCAATGGTTGACGGAGGCAGGTGCAGAACCGGCAAGACTGCTGTCAGAGGTAGATCTCGATCTGGCAGTTGCCACCGGCGCCAGTTACTTTGGCTATGTACGGCAAGGACACGGCGTGCGTATTCGCGGTGGCCTGGCGAGCACCTATTATGTCGGCATCGAAAGCTCTATGCCAGCGATACCCGGCATGGAAATGCCGTTAGAAGCCTTATGTATTGCCCCTTTTGGCATGGAAGAGGGTACGCAGACAAGTGCCAGTAGCACAGAGTTCGGGCTAGTGGTGGGGGAACCTGTCAGATTCAGGTTTTTCAGATCTAACACTCGTCGCCATGACGAAGCCGGCCTGCAGCTTGATCACTGGCAAGACGATGAATTGCAAGAGCTGCCTGAATTACAAGCGACGCTGTCAGTCGCGGCCGGACGCCTGAAAGGCGACGTGGTGCTGGTACAGTTAATGGCCACGGTAACGGAAGTGGGTACGCTGAAACTTGAAGCTATCTCGGCAAACAGCACCGACAGCAAGGGTGAAGCCGAGCGCTGGCAAATCGAATTGGATGTACGTGATTAATCAGCCTCGGAAGATGGGCTTGTTGTTGTGACTCAACCACAAGCCCAATACCTTATCGGTATCGATTTAGGTACCACCAATACTGTGGTTGCCTATGCGGATATGCAGCGACCACTGACAGCTGAAAACTGCCAGATTTTTGAAATTGAACAATTGGTTGCCGCCGGTGAAGTGGCTAAACGACCAATGCTGCCGTCATTCAGATACCACCCTGCCGTTGGTGAGATAAACCAGGCCGATATGGTTTTGCCCTGGTCAGCCAAATTACCCGACGAAATCGATCAGGTGGTGATAGGTGAATGGGCAAGAGAGCTCGGCCACAAGGTGGGCGGCAGACAGGTTGTTAGCGCCAAAAGCTGGCTGTCACATCCGCAAGTTGATCGCACTGCTGATATTCTCCCCTGGGCCGGCGCCGAAGATGCTGCCAAAGTTTCTCCGCTATTGGCTTCAGCCAGTTATTTATTTTACGTTCGATGCGCCTGGAATGTCGCTCACCCTGAGAGTCTGATGGAGCATCAGCACGTGGTGATAACGGTGCCGGCCTCCTTTGATGAAAATGCCAGAACATTGACTGTAGAAGCCGCTAAACGTGCAGGGCTTGGCAAAATTCTATTGCTTGAAGAGCCTCAGGCGGTTTGTTATGACTGGTATGCAAGGCACCAACAGCAGGCGCAAGCTGTGCTGGCGAACACCCGGTTATTGTTGGTTTGTGATGTGGGTGGCGGCACTACCGATCTCAGTTTGATTAAAATCTCCCGAGACAAAACCAAACAATTAGTGTTGACACGTGTGGGTGTGGGTAATCATTTGATGCTGGGCGGTGACAATGTCGATTTGACGCTGGCCCACAAAGTAGAAAATCACTTTGCTAAAAACGCAGCTAATAATAAAAAATTAAGTGCGGCAAGCCTGTCGCAGTTAATTCAACAAACCCGAAAAGCAAAAGAACTGCTGCTGGGAATCAATGCACCAGAAAGCGCTAAAGTAACTTTGTTAGGCAGCGGAGCCAGCTTGATAGGCGGCGCAAAAAGCGTTCAACTCACTCGCCAGGAAGTTCGAGAAATCGCCCTGGATGGATTCTTTCCACTGGTTGATTTTACGGCACGTCCGCACAGCCATCGAATGGGGGTTGTTGAGTTTGGACTGCCTTATGCACCAGACCCGGCCGTGAGTAAATACATTGCAGAATTTATTGCCGACCATCGGGCAGTCTGCGAGCAAGCCCTGCAACTGGACGCCACCGCTAACGCCGATTCAAACGCGATTCCTGATGCCGTATTGTTCAATGGCGGCGTGTTCAATAGCCCAGTTATTTCTCAACAAGCGCTGCAGCTATTAACTCAATGGCGAAGCACTGGCGTGCAGATGCTGGAAAACGATAATCCGGATTTGGCGGTAGCGAAAGGGGCTGTTGCCTATGCAAAAGCACGACAAGGAGCGCAATTAAAGATAGGCGGCGGATCTGCCAGATCGTTCTTTCTGGTATTAGAGCAAACTAACGCGGTAAAGAAAGCTATTTGCCTGCTGCCTAAGGGGACCGAAGAAGATCAGGAACTGCATCTCCGAGACCAGGCGTTCCTGTTGACCCTGGGCCAACCCGTACAGTTTCATTTATTGTCCACCGCTGCTGACGATACTTATACACTCGGTGAAATTGTTGCTGTCGATGAACAGGCACTGATCAGCCAAAGATTTATATCACTGCCACCTTTAGTTGTGGTGGTGCAACATGACCAACAGGCTTCTGCTTCAGTTACCCTGGTATCCAGCTTGACGGAAGTAGGTACCTTGAAAATTGATTGCGTGGCCGACGATCAACAGCGCTGGCATCTTGAATTTGAAATTCGCAAACAACTTTCAAATCAAAATAAACTAAGCAATTCAACAAATTTGCCGGCAGAATTTGACAACGCGGTAGCCACCATTGAAAACCTGTACGGCGATCGTAAAAAGGACGCTGATCCTAAAGCGATTAAAACCCTGAAAAGAGATCTGGAGAGACAATTAGGCAAGCGGGAAAACTGGGATGGAGCGGTTTTACGGTCGATGGCAGATAAGCTGCTGGAATTACAAAAGCGTCGACGTCGTTCATTGGCTCATGAACGCAGCTGGTTTAATTTTACCGGTTATGGATTACGTCCGGGATTCGGCTATCCACTGGATGAGTGGCGCATTGAACAAATCTGGCTTATTTATGCTCAAGGTTTGCAATTCGATACCGAAGTGCAAGGCTGGATTGACTGGTGGACATTCTGGCGTCGAGTGGCAGGCGGTTTAAGTGCCGATCAGCAACTAAGCTTATATAACGATGTGGCAAAATACCTGAAAGCCTCGGCATTATCGAATAGGAAACTGCAGGCAGAAGCAAAACTTAAATCCTATGAGAATATGGTAAAGCTTGTGGCCGCACTGGAACACTTGCCGGTTGAAATTAAATTAGAACTGACTAAACAGTTGTTAAAACGCCTGGAAAAACCCTCAGAGACAGTCAGTAGTTGGTGGGCCGTTGGACGCATAGCCTCACGCGTACCGTTTTATGGTAGCGTCCACAATGTTATCGCCAAACAGGATGTGCAAAAGTGGTTGCCGCAATTGCTAAAACTGGACTGGAAGAAAAATTCCCAGATTGCATTCGCCGTCGTATTGATCGCACGCATGAGTGGTGACAGGAGCCGTGACATTGAAGCTGATTGGCGACAAAAAATCGTTGCAAAATTAGCCGCCGCTAAAGCGCCGGCGAGCTGGTTGGAAATGGTCGAAACGGTCAAGGAACTGGATGAAGATGAGACCAAAAAAATATTCGGCGAGGATTTGCCTGCTGGATTGACCTTAATTCAATAACTGATCGTTGTGATTATTGCCCTTTACTAAGGAACGGTCACGAAATAACTTGATCGTTCTTGATTGTCTTTTCGCCCGTCTTCTTCGTTGCGGTAACAGTTACATAGTTCGACTATGCGCCTGTTACCACGCCTTGAAGACGAACAAAAATCCTGCGCAATAACGATCAAGTTATTTCGTTCCCATTCCTAAGGATGCTGAGTTGTATTTGAAGACTATTGCACTCTCACTTTAACTGGCGTATATAAAGAAAGCACCTCGTCAGAATACGGTTGTTCCTCAAGCCTGCACCCCCGCTTGAGGAAATATGCTTTGAGATGCAAGAGCGTGGACAAGCCCGAAGCGGAGCATTGCTTTGCCTTACTTGTCCCCGGTATGATTTTGCCGTGTCAAGCAGCACGCGTGATTCAGGAAATAGAGACAGCCGTCGCCTGATCCGCGCTGGGGATTGCGTCGGAGTAGCTAGCCCAGACATCTTTTTGGGTCAGCACAGCGGAACCGGTAAGTGTCGAAAACGCAACGTCTGCCGCGTCTCGCCCCACACCGATTCGGACGAGGCCGAGCGTAGACGCCAACCGCGTGGGGTCGAACAAGTACCACTGACCGTCCAAAAACGCCTCCATGAAACCGTGAAAATCGGGCGGTTGCAGATCCACCGCGTAGCCGGAGACATAACGGGCCGGGATCCCAATGCCGCGGCAAAGCGTGATCGCCAAATGGGCGTAATCTCGACAGACGCCGGTTCGTTGTAACAGAACGTCAGCTGCGGTCGTTGTCGCGTTCGTGCTGCCGGGCGTGTAATCCAGGTGATCGTACACCCAATCGCAAATCGCTTGAACACGGCTGAACCCTTGCTCCATGTTGCCAAATTCTTCAAACGCGAATCGTCCGAGAAGATCGCTTTCGCAGTATCGACTCGGATTCATATACGTCAGCACTTCGACAGGCATGTCTGCCGCTCGTGACTCAACAATGTTCGTTGGCCGTTCGATCTCGTGGGTCAACTCGACGGTCGCCTGGTAGTTCACCGAGAATTGACAGGGCTCAACAATGACGCGGTGCAGTTGATTTCCCTCAACACCGACTTGGCAATTTTCAAGTTCCGAGTAGGGGTTGAAGTTCAACTGCTCGCGAATGACACGTTGATGGTGCGTCCGCCCCGCGGTGATTTTAAAGAGAAAAATGGTAGTTTGCTGTACGTCGTATTGCAGCGTGGTGCCGATATTGATTTCAGTCATAATCTATTCGAGTAGGTTAAAGTTTGGATGAGGTTTCCCGCCCACTGCATCGGCAGTTTGGCGAGAGAGTCGGTCAAGGCTTGAGTCCACTGTGCAGCAACCGGAGCGAGCTCAGCTTCGGAAAACCGCTGGAATCGCGGACTCGTTTCGTAGTTGCCCAGAACGGCGATGTCGACGGGATAGTCGACATCGGTAACGCTCGTGTGAGTCGCATCGAACGCCAGGAAAGCGAGTGCGACCGCGGACGACAACGGTGTGTCATATCGCAACAACCGGTCTAAAATCGGCTTGCCATAATACGTGCGGCCGATTATGAAGTACGGGGAGTCGACCGCAGCCTCGACCCAGTTGCCTTCGGGATACACGTAGAACAGTTGCGGACTGTTGTCCGCGGCGAGTCGCCCGCCGATGATTGCATGAAGATTGAATGAATGGTTCGCGTCGGCCAGCGACGGGCCGTCTTCAGACTTGACACGTCGCAGTTGGTCGCCAAACAGGTTGACGAATTGATAGAGATAATCTCGAGTGGTTTCTTCATTGCGGAGTGTTTCATCCACATACGTAATCGTCTTATCGCGAACTGATCGCAGGCCACTGGTCATTGTAAACAACGACTGTCCGGCATGTTGAAACTCGGCAAGTTTCTGCTTGTTGACTTGCTCGCTTCCTTTCACGATCCGCGTGTCCGCAAGTGCAACGATTCCTTCGGCAACTTTGATGCCGACGCAAAATGTCATATATGAGCCTACAAGGTAAGACGAAATGTTCTTTAAAGAATAAAATCATCGTGAGCGGGCAGAAGCTGAATTAACGCCCCTTTTGCGCGTAATCTACTATAAACAATGGGCCGCCGGCAATTGCTTATCGCGGTTGAGGCGGCCGCCGGTTACTATAAATATGCTAAACGCTCGACTATTGATCATAAATCACCCGTAAATCTGATATCCCCCGCCAGAGATGCCGCCTCAGCCCGCAGGACGCCCTGCCAACCTCTCTCTTGAGCAGCATTTATCGTCACATTCCCCTGTGGTTCGTTCTAGAAAAGTCTTGCTTGCGGCGGCGCTCGTGGTTCTGGAAGCTGATTAGCTGAGGCAAGTGCCGCGGATTTTGCATCCAGTTGATCCAGAATTTTCTTGATGACCAGTGGATCCTCGATGCAAACGATGATCTTGACTGCTCCGCCACAACGATTGCAGATCGTGCCAACAGTAGGCGCTTTAGGCGATATCGATTTTAAAAACGCGTTTAAGCCGTTGCGCCCACGTCATTTGAAGCATGCCTGCCAACGGCGTAATTAGGAGTGCTAATTATACGGAAAATGAGCGGGGGCATTGCCGGCCGTCTATACGGGGAATACCTAATACCCGTCGGAAGATCGCGCTGCCATACTTACCTGGTTTTCGTTTGAGCAGCACTGTTACCTGGTTTTCGTTTGAGCAGCACTGAAAGCGCCCTCGACAAAAGGCAGATAATGACTGTGGCCGTCGTTTTCTTATCAAGATTTACCCGCGGAAGCAGCGGCTATCAGGCGTGCGAGTTCTCTTGCGCTAAAGATTTTGTAGCAACGCCGAAACAAGCGCGCGGCGCGCGGATTGTGGCTGCCCAACTTACGCCGGCTGCTAGTCTGCGCGCTCTTCCTGCCTACAGTCGGCGCGTCGGCAGCGGAAGAGTTTACCGTCAGCTCGCGTAGCATCGAAGATATGAAAGCGGTGTTCGGCACGGTGGAGAGCGTTCGCCAAACGGTCGCGCGAATCCGGATTGGCGGCACAATCACCGAACTGGGCGTTGACGAAGGCAGCGAAGTGGAAAAGGGGCAAGCGATCGCCCGGGTTGATGATCCAAAACTGCCGCTGCAACTCGCCGCGCTAGATAGCCGCATAAACTCCGCCCGTTCGCTGTCCGATCTGGCGGCAATCGAAACACGCCGCATCAGCAAACTACGCCAGTCCGGACCGGCTAGCCAGGAGGCGCTGGACACTGCCCACACCAACCTCGCAGTGACGCGCGCAAACCTGGCTGCTTTCCAGGCCTAGCGCGCGGTGGTGGCGCAGCAGCAGACCGAAGGCGCGGTGCTGGCCCCCGCAAACGGCCGCGTACTGCAGGTCAACGTGGTCGATGGCCAGGTCGTGCCGGCCGGCGACGTCATCGCCAGTATTGCGACCGAGACCTTTGTGCTGCGCCTGCGCCTGCCGGAGCGGCACGCGCGCTTTATTACGGTCGGAGACTCGGTGCGGGTCAGCGCACTCGGTATGGCGATCGACGACAAAGGTCTGCACCGCGGTATGGTGCGCAAGGTGTTTCCGGAAATCGATACCGGACGAGTAGTCGCCGACGTGCAGGTCACTGGGCTTGGCGATTTCTTCGTCGGCGAAAGGGCAAGCGTCTATGTCAGCACCGGCAAACGCGACACCATCATCGTTCCGCCTGCTTATCTTTTCCACCGTTACGGTATCACCTATGCGCGACTTGCGTCTGGCGCGGAGGTGGTAGTGCAGACCGGCCTGCCGGCCGCCGACGGCGTCTAGATATTAGCCGGCTTGCGAAGCGGCGACGTACTGGCAAGGCCGCAATGCCGCCAGTCGGCATATCCGGTGTTCTAACCCGCAGCTTCATCCGTTCACCCCTCACTCCGCTATTTTTGCTGGCGGCGATTGCAGTGGGCGTGATCGCGCTGAACAATCTCGCGCGTGAGGAGGAACCCCAGATCAGCGTTCACCTGGTCGACATCCACCTGCATCTCGACGGCCTGAAAGCGGGCGATGCGGTAGAACTCGTGACCAAGCCGCTGGAAGACATCATCAAGGGGGTCGACGGCGTAGAACACGTCTACTCGCAAACCAGTGATGATAGCGCCGTCGTCACCGCACGTTTTTTCGTCGGCACCGATTCCGACACCGCCATCCTGCGCGTACACGAGAAGATCAACGCTAACCTGGACCGTATCCCCATCGGTATTCCGGAACCGCTGATTGTGGGGCGCGGCATCAATGACGTGCCAATTCTCGTCCTGCCCCTCGCGCCAAAGGCCGGCAAGAACGGTCACTGGAACGCCAACCGCTCGTTCCAACTCGGGCAATTTCGCGGCGCCGACCAAAGTCTGCCGGTGGCGGCCGGTCAAACCCTTGAGGGCGTGCCCGACATTGGCCTGCTGTTGCTGACCACGAACGACGACGTGCCGGTTTACGTCAAGGATGTGGCAAACGTGGTGGCCGACGGCAAACCGCTGGATTGGCGCACCTGGAATATCGACAAGGCCGCCGACGGCGGTCTCGATCAACGCCCGATGGTAAGCCTCGCCCTGGCCAAACGCACGGGGGCAAACGCGGTAACCATCGCGGAGCAGATCGTTGAGCGGTTGGCGTTGGTCGGCCCTACCCTGCTACCCGACGACGTTGAGGTACTGGTCACGCGCAACTACGGCGAAACGGCGAATGAGAAGGCGGACGAGCTATTGCTGCACCTCGCCATCGCCACCCTCAGTATTGTGTTGCTGATCGGCTTTGCGCTAGGCTGGCGTGAGGCTGGCGTGGTGCTGGTCGTCATCCCTACCACTATTCTGCTCACTCTGTTTGCGTCCTGGCTGCTTGGCTACACCATTAACCGGGTGAGCCTGTTCGCGCTGATTTTTTCCATTGGTATTCTGGTCGACGACGCCATCGTCATGATTGAGAATATCGTTCGCCACTGGGCCATGGACGACAAGCGTGATCGCTACACGGCGGCGATCGAAGCGGTGGCCGAAGTCGGCAATCCCACTATCTTCGCGACCTTGACGGTGATTGCGGCGTTGCTGCCGATGATGTTTGTCTCCGGCCTGATGGGCCCGTACATGAGCCCGATCCCCGCTAACGCCTCCGCCGCCATGCTGTTCTCGTTCTTCGTTGCCGTCACCATCACGCCGTGGTTGCTGGTGCGCTTGAGCAAACGGGAAGGTAGCGCCGGTGCGCATCAGGTCGCGCATGGCGGCGCATTCGACCATCTTCATCGTCGTGGTAGGTATTGCGACGATCATGTCCACGCTGCCGTTTCTGACCAAGTCGGTGGTGGTGAAGCTGCTGCCATTCGACAACAAATCAGAGCTACTCGATCTTGCTGGTGGACTTCATCCGCCATCTGCGCGCTTCCGGTGCGCCGCTGCGACAGTGCCTGCTGGAAGCGGGCGCCATCCGCTTCAAGCCGATCGTACTCACCGCCGCCGCCGCCATGATTGATGCGGTTTTTTTTGTTCGATCCGATTTTTCAGGGACTCGCCATCTCCCTGCTGTTCGGTCTTGCCTCCTCCACC
>JBBKXJ010000143.1:0-12352 GCA_037969395.1 Pseudomonadales bacterium | reverse complement strand
TGAGGATTTTGGCCTTGAATACGGCAACCCCGACTTTGTGAAATACGCCGAGAGCTATGGAGCACACGGCTATAGAATCGACAGGACCGCAGACCTGGCCGACATATTACAGAGTTGCCTGAACGCGAAAGGCGTGCATTTGATCGATTGCCCGGTAGATTACTCTGAAAATGACCAAATACTGAATCACGATATCAAGCGCCTGAGCGCTTCACTCTAAACGACTTTACGGAGATTCCTTATGACCCGTCTTGCTGCAGCTTACCCGTACTATCTGGCCAACAAAGCCGTATTTGCAAATACTGACCTCGAGGTCACCGACAAATATTCCGGCGAGATTGCAACCCGGGTAGCCCGGGCCGATGCCACGGCGATTGATGCAGGTATCGCCGCCGCCGTGGACGCAGCAACGCCAATGGCGACTATGCCCAGCTACGCGCGCAAAGCCGTTTTGCAGCACTGCGTTGATCGGTTTGAGCAGCGCTTCGACGAGCTTGCCTATTCACTGTGCGTAGAAGCTGGCAAGCCGATCAGGGATGCCAAGGGCGAGGTAACGCGACTGATAGACACCTTCAGGATAGCCGCAGAAGAATCAACCAGACTGAAAGGTGAACTGCAAACCCTGGATATTTCACCACGCGCGAAGGGCTACCGGGGCATGTGGAAGCGCGTACCGATTGGTCCGTGTTCTTTCATTTCTCCATTCAATTTCCCGCTTAATCTGGCGGCACATAAAATTGCGCCTGCGCTCGCCGTCGGTTGCCCGTTTGTGATGAAACCAGCGTCGCATACACCGCTGGGAGCGCTTATCATCGGTGAGATTCTGGCAGAGACCGATTTGCCTGAAGGCGCATTTTCCATTCTGCCCTGTACGCGTGATGGCGCCGAACTATTTACCGTCGATGACCGACTCAAGCTGCTATCGTTCACCGGCTCGCCGGACGTTGGCTGGAGCCTGAAAGCTAAATCAGGTAAGAAGAAAGTGGTACTGGAACTTGGCGGCAATGCGGCGGTTATAGTCGACGCAGACACCGATCTGGATGATGCCGCAGAGCGCATTATTTTTGGCGCGTTCTATCAATCGGGCCAGTCCTGCATCGGCGTGCAGCGAATCATTATTCATGAAGCGGTATACAGCGAACTGCGCGACATGCTGGTAGAACGTACTCGAGCGTTGGTCGCCGGCGACCCGAAGCAGGAGTCGACCTTTATCGGGCCGATGATTTCAGAAGCCGAGGCGACGCGCTTACATGGCTGGGTTAACGAAGCGCTTGAGGAGGGGGCTACCTTACTGTGCGGCGGTGAGCGCAATGGCAATATGTTGCAAGCCAGCTTGTTGGAAGGCGTCAACAAAACGGCGAAAGTGTACACCGAGGAAGCTTTTGGCCCGGTGGCCATACTTTCCCGGTTCAGCGATTTCGACGCTGCGCTTGCCGAGGTCAATGATTCAAAGTTTGGCCTGCAGGCCGGTGTATTTACCCGCGATTTCTATAAAGTACAAAAGGCCTGGGATGTGCTCGACGTAGGCGGCGTCGTGGTTGGCGATGTGCCCTCCTATCGTGTTGATAATATGCCGTACGGTGGCGTGAAGGATTCGGGGCTGGGTAGAGAGGGGGTTATTTTCGCCATGGAAGACATGACCGAAATTCGCAACCTGGTTATACGTATGGTTGATTAAGAGGCGCTGTACTCTCCCTATGCAGTGATGGTTACAGCGTATGTAAACTTGCCGCCGCTGGCTAGCCTGTCGGGCGATCATTGCTACATTGCGGACCTGTACCGTTTATTTAAACTCTACGTTACACGTAAACACGGAGCACGCACATGCGTATCGGACTATTGGGTGCCGCCAGAATTACCTCGGAAGCAATTATCGCACCCGCCAGGGTGATGCCTTCTGCAGTGCTGCAAGGCGTTGCCGCACGTGATCGACGCCGAGCGAAGGCGTTCGCGCAGCAACACGGCGTAGCCACAATATTTGATGATTATGCAAGCCTCGTTAACGCCACGGATATCGACCTCATCTACAACGCCCTGCCCATCAATTTGCATGCAGAATGGACGATAAAAGCCCTGCAGGCGCGCAAGCACGTGCTATGCGAAAAGCCACTAGCGATGAATGTAGACGAAGCGAAGCGAATGGTCGAGGTGGCCAGCGTGTCTGGCGTACGTCTCATCGAAGCGTTTCACCACTACCACCACCCCACCTTTCAAATTTTTCTGGATTGGATCTCTTCCGGTGCAATCGGCGACATCAGGGAAATTGAAGCCGAATTCAACGTTTCGATTGCGGACAATGGCGCCGATATTCGGCACCGGCCGGAGGCCGGCGGAGGGGCGATGATGGATCTCGGTTGCTACCCCGTCAATTGGGCGCTCAGTGTAACCAACGCCCTGCCCTCTTCTATCACGGCCAGCGCCAGCTTGACGCCTTCGGGAGTTGATGAAAGCATGACAGCCCAGCTCGTGTTTGCGAATGGAATTACTGCCAAACTAGCGGCGTCGATGGCGCCGGACCACCCGTTTTCCGCGACGTTGCGCGTGGTGGGCGCAAAGGGTGAGATCAACTTTTCTAATCCGTTAGCACCGCATACTGGTGCCAGTCTGCAGATGACATTAGATGATCAACTCACCACCGCGCCCAGCAATCGCATCAGCACCTACACCCATCAATTGTCGACCGTGCTGGATGCGATCGAAGCAGACACGCCGCTACCCATGGAAGGTTCAGGTCTTCTGCGGCAGCAGGAAACGCTGGATGCCATTTATGCCGCCGCAGGGCTGGAACATTTACGCAATACCACGGCTGGTGCTTCGCAGCGTGCGCCCGTTGGGGTCAATAGCGATAGGTAATGCTGAAAGCACCGTATTCTGTGCGGTCGTCAATCAGCGTAGTTGGTGAGCTAAAAGATGACAGCTGAAACACGAAGGCACAGGGGCCGAGGGCCCATACAGCGCCGGTGGAGACTTGATCCTGATAATGTTCTAACGGCACCGAATGGCTATCTCTGAACGTATTGCCGTCGATCAGAATATCGTTTAAAACAAACCCGGCTCTGGCGCCAAGAAAAAGAAAAAAGTCGTTCTTTGGCGTCAACGCGAGGGGATTAACCTGCCTGTCAGCCTGCAGCGAAAATGCGGCATAGCTGGATTGCAAATTAGTACCCCACCTTATGGCCACGCCGCCTTTGACCGCTGACTCAAGCGTCCCGATGCCCACACCTGCCAGGCCGAGTACGTCGAATTCAAAACGCTCACCAACAAAGTGGTAGAGATTCAATACACGTTGTGCTTCTACTTTAAAGACTGGCTCGTTCTCGATCTGGTTATCCCAACCCTTCGGGTCATCGGCACCAACCAGCTCATGGACAACTTTTTGCGTTTGTTCGGCGATGGTGACAGGACCCACGACGCCGAGATACAGGGAAAACTGGTCTGCCACGCGCTCATCCCAGGCATACATGGTGCCCTGCCAGGCTAGCAAGCCTGCATACGGGAGATCATCTTCGATCAACTCGCTGACCGTAATATCTTCTGGCGTCTGCATGCGCTGGAAAAACATATGCGCGATACCACGTTGCTTGTCCGGCATGGTACTGATATACAAGCGCCGGGTTAACGCATGCATCCACCTGGGTAAATTCTCATCGCTGAATTCTGCAAACGGCCCCCGCCCAACAGTAATACCAACACCGTTGGTATAGCCGTCGTCTTTGCCCACAAACGTATCGTTTTCGAATGTGAAAGTAAAAAATCGCGGTATTTCTTCTTCCGCCGTTGCGTGCACTGTGCACCATGATGCTGATACAGCGATAAGAACTGGTAATATGCGTGTTGCTGAAAAACGTTTCAAGTTACCGCGTACCTTTGTTGTTAGAAGCTGCGGATTTAGCATGCAACGGAACTCCCTCTCCGTTCAGCGGTTTGACGCGGTACGTTTTTAGCGTAACAGCCCCGCAGTCAAGGCAGAAATCGTGGATTATACATTCAAACAGCTGCTTCTACCCTCAATGCACCGCCTCGCCTTCCCGTCGCCGCAACGGCTGCGCATACACCTCTTGTGAAATGTGATTGAAGTATTCATCGATCACCGGCAACGCCGCTCGCAGATTGGCAAAATCTTCACGCTTGAGAATCAGTATGCGCGAATCTTCAACGGCTGTCAGCGTGCCCCTGGTTTGCCAGTTCTCTGTGAGCGCCCGTTCACCCCAATGTTCTCCGGGTCCTATCAAGCGAACAAAATCTTCACCCAGCGCCGGATCCGGCGTGCGCGATTCGAGTTGCCCTTCAACGACGGTGTAAAAGCCATCCAGAATCTGACCAATCTTGAACAGCACATCGCCTTTTCCAACGCGGACAAACCGGGTCGTTGACGGCAACTGAGCGCGGATTTGCACGATATTACGCGGCAATACGTAATCGAACAACCAGTTCAACGTCACTCGCAGCTTCGTTGCAAAGCCGGGCAGCCGCAAAATATAAAAGCCGCGCCACATAAACCAGGCCGGCAAGCCCGATACTCGCAGACCAAACACCTCAGCCACAGCGCTATAATGACCGATGGAGGCCAGCGATCCCTTCGGACGGAAAGCAAACGGCGCGGGCTTTTGACCGGCCAGCACCGCCGCGAGATTTATCGCAACGCGCTTAGCTTGCGCGGTAGCAAATTGCGCCGTCGGTGGAGCAAACTGTTCGCCGCTGTCATCCAGGGCAATCAAGGCGGCATCACCAACCGCCCACACGTTAGCGTGACCCGCTACATGCAAGTAACGATCAGTAGGAATCTTGCCACGCACCAGCTCGATATCGAGCGCCTGCACGAGCTCATTTGGACCATTGCCGATAGTCGACACCAGCGTGCCCGCAGGCACAATTGACCCATCGCTTAATTGCACGCTGCTCGCCGTTGCCGACAACAGTCCCGAATTCAGTTTGATTTCTATGCCACGCTGCCGCAGTTTGCGCTGTGCATATTCACTGAGGCGTTCGGGCAGTTCGGGTAAAATACGCGAGCCCCGTTGCACAATAATCGAGCGTATCTCCTGTGCATCAATATTGGGGTAGAAGGGCAACATGCGGCGAACCATCTCCGTCAGCTCACCGCTCGCTTCAACGCCCGAGAAACCCCCACCGGCGACAACAAAAGTCAGCAAGCGCTGCTTTAACACGGCATCCGCAGTGACATCGGCATGCTCAAGACACTGGATGATATGATTACGCAGCCGATACGCATCCCACACGTTACGCATGGTCAGGCTGTGTTCCGCAAAGCCTGGAAGCATCCCGAGGTTGGTTTTCTGACCCACCGCCAAAACCAGATGATCATAAGGTATATGAATCGGTACGCGCCCTGTCCCCTGCGCGACATGCACCTGTTGTGTGTCAAAATCAACAGCGTAGGCATGGGCCATGTGAACCCTCACACCGCGCAGCATGACACGCAGTGGTGTGACCGCATCGGTGGCGCTGATAATGCCCGCCGCAACCTCCGGTAATAAAGGTTGGAAGACAAAATAATTGGTGTCGTTGATAAGCTCGATGCAAACGTCGTTATCGACGTGCTTGCGAAGATATTTGGCCGTAAAAGCGCCACCAAAGCCGGCACCGATAATCAAGATACGCTTGGCGTTCATATAAATTGTCTCGCTTGAATAACGCGCGGTGTTAGGGTTCGAAGGGTCATAGAATTTCTCTTTTCAGGTAGTCTTAATAACGAGGATGCAAGTTCTGAACCAGGCACGTTTAGGCAGCACCTAACGTTTGACCGCCGCAGGTTTTGCCGATGGATACAGGTCAACCGAGTGGGTTTGGTGTGGCGCCGCAGCGCTAAATTTCGTGCTATCACGACATAGCGTGACGATATGTACAGGCTCTCCAAATTCTTCGAGCGACCTCCTTGCTAAACCGGATGCTTACATGACCGCGCCTCCACCTGATGTTAACGATAGTCCGGGTTCGTAAAATCAAAGCGACAGCTAGTGTAGTGTATGAAACATAGCGCTGATATAGCGAGCCGCCAAAGGGCAAGCAGCGAGGCGCGTCTTCGCAGGCATAGTGGGCCTACGTCAAGAAGGCGCACCAACAGTAGGCGCTCTTAGGCGACGAAGCTGATGGCCCTTTGGCGGCTCGCCCGAAGGGAGCCACCCAATTTACGCTCTGCAGCGTTGCAGTTCTTGCAAAGGTGGCCTACATTCCCTGCGAACTGCGCCTTGCAGAGCACAAATTGGGAGGCTCTATATCAGCGCTATGTTTCATACACTACACTAACGTCCCACGTCGCACGTTGGTTCTCGTGGGCCGGAACGCCGAACCGCGCAAAAGCCAAAAGTCGATCGACGGCGCGTACCGCAAGACGGATACAGACCTCGCATGGCGAGCCGGCGCTTTCACCTTGGCATCATGCGGGCTTGGCCGAAATCGGCACGATCAGACCAAGCACCAGACCAAAGGCAAGGTGCCCAAGCAGCGACGGAATAGCGGCTGACATGCCGCCTATGAACAAGCCCTTACCCATCATGGGCCCCATCACCAGCATCGCGGCAAGCCACAAAATCATACCCCACAGCAAGCCGCGAACCGCGCCGCTGCCAGGCAGAAACCGGGGGGCTATATAGGCGTAAGCAAACGAAAACACCACCGTACCCAGCACGAAGTGAATGATCATGCCCAGTATCCACGGCGCGCCGATCATCCCGGCAAGCTCGCCGGCGATATCCATCGGTTCGCCAGTCATCATCGTGGCGCCGAAATACATCATTAACGTGATGACAATCGTCGCGACGAAACCACCTGCTAGAATTCTGCCACTGTCGAGGTGATCGGCGATTGCTATGTGTTCGTTCATCGCTGTTCTCCACTGATCAAATGATCGCCGAGGCGTAAACCCCAGGCGTAAATGGTAAGCGCAGGATTGACTCTGCTCGAACGAGGCAAAACCCCGCCGTCGGCTACGTACAAATTGTGCATGCCGTGTACCTTGCCTCGGCCATCGACGACCGAGTCCGTTGGCGATACCCCGGCGACGGTGCTGCCCAGGGCATGCGCGGTACCAGCCAGACCCATAGGCCGATCAACCCGCCACCATATGGGCGTGCAACAGGCTGTGACTGAACGCGTGATCAATTTCCTCAACCACCTCATGCGCCGCCGCCTCGTCAGCCACGTAATTGACGACCACATCCGCGCCTGCAGCGCCCAGGGCAATGGCAACCGCTTTGCCGATACCGGAGTTGGCGCCCGTGACCAGCGCCTTCTGCCCGACCAATACCTGACGGTGGGGGCAGTTCGGCATGACAACGTCGGGGCTTTCCTGCTTTTCAGGGCTCATAATTTTTCCTCGGCGTTGTGCGTTCGCGCCGCTTGTGACGGCTCGCTCTGGTGTAACAAAGTCGCGATTAAGCCGGTCCAGCCCGTTTGATGGCTGGCGCCCACGCCGCGCCCGCTGTCGCCATGAAAGTACTCGTAGAACAACAGATGATCCGCAAAATGAGGGTCGTCCTGCAGCGCTGGATATTGCCCAAACACGGGCCGTTTACCTTGTTCATCGCGCAGGAAAATCCGGCACAGGCGGCGGGTTAGCTCGTCGGCAACTTCTGCAATCGTCAGATATTTGTTCGAACCGGTAGGGCATTCGATTTTGAAATCATCGCCATAGTAGTGATGGAATTTTTGCAGCGATTCTATGATCAGAAAGTTGACTGGAAACCAGACGGGGCCGCGCCAATTGGAGTTGCCGCCGAACAGTCCGGACGACGATTCCGCTGGTTGGTATTCGACGCTCATACGTGTACCGACGCAGTCAAACACGTAGGGGTGGTCCAGGTGATGCCTGGACAGCGCACGCACGCCAAAATCTGAAAGAAATTCGGTCTCATCCAGCAAGCGGCGCAGCACACCCTTCATGCGATGCCCGCGTAACAACGCCAGCAGCCGGCGATTGCCACGGCCCGCTTCGTCCCAGCGCGACACGAGTTTTGCGAGATCCGGCCGATAGTCGAGGAACCAATTCAGTCGTTTTCGAAATTCCGGTACGCGCTCCAACAGTTCGGGTTCCAGCGTCTCTACCGCAAACAACGGTATAAGACCCACCATCGAGCGTACCTTGAGCGGAATGGCCTTACCGTCCGGCAGCTTGAGTACGTCGTAGTAAAACTGGTCTTCCTCGTCCCACATGCCAATGCCCTGCTCGCCGATGTTGTTCAGCGCTTCGGCAATATGCAGGAAGTGCTCGAAAAACTTGGTGGCAATGTCTTCGTACACGGGATTGGCTTGCGCGAGCTCCAGCGCCATGCGCATCAGGTTCAGACAATACATGGCCATCCAACTGGTCCCGTCCGCCTGATTGATATAGCCGCCCGTGGGCAACGGCGCACTGCGGTCAAAGACACCGATATTGTCCAGACCAAGGAATCCGCCCTGGAAAATGTTGCGGCCCTCCGCGTCTTTGCGATTCACCCACCAGGTAAAGTTGTGCATCAGTTTGTGAAATCCGCGTTCCAGGAAGGCGAGATCGGCAGTACCGCTGCGCTCTTTGTCGAGTTGAAAAACACGCAAGGCGGCCCAGGCATGCACCGGCGGATTGACATCGCCAAACGCCCATTCGTAAGCAGGCAACTGACCGTTGGGATGCATATACCATTCACGGGTAAGCAGCACGAGTTGATGCTTCGCGAACTCGGGGTCAATCAGCGCCAGCGGCACGCAATGAAAAGCCAGGTCCCAGGCCGCGTACCAGGGGTACTCCCACTTGTCCGGCATGGAGACGATATCGGCGTTGTTGAGATGGCGCCATTCGGCATTGCGGCTACGGCCATGCGGCGGTGGCGGCTGGGCTGCATCGCCGTCCAGCCATTGGGGCATATCGTAATAGAAGAATTGCTTGCTCCAGATCATACCGGCCAGCGCCTGCCGCTGTATTGCCCGGGCATCGGCGTTCGGTTGCGCTGTCTGCAGATCATCATAAAAGGCATCGGCCTCCCCACGACGTTGCTCCAGCATCGAATTAAAGCGCGCAAAGGGTTTTCGATTTGCCTTCGGCGCGAGCCGCACGCGCACCGAGGTTGCTTCGCCAGCCGGTATTTCCAGCCGATACCAGGCGGCAGCCTTGGTCCCGCGTAGTGCCGGGTTGACTGCCTCGACGTCGTCATCGACGATCCGGCGGTGAAATCCGTCCTTGAAAAACTGGCCGTTGGCCTCCTGCCCATAGAATCGTTGGCCATTGGTGTCGTTGTCACAAAACAGATACTCCGGCTCGCCGTCTGCATAAAAATAGCGTTCACCAAACGCCTCGTGACTGAGCTCAACGCCGCTGCTGCTGGCGTTGCTATGCATCTGTGGCCGCTCGGCGTGGTCCTGCCAACTCCAGGTATTGCGAAAACACAGTTGCGGCAGAATGTGCAGTGTCGCTGCGTCAGGCCCTCGGTTACAGGCAGTCACTTGCAGCAGAATATCGCCAGGCTCCGCTTGCACGTACTCGATGCTAATATCAAAGTAGCGGTTGTCGGCAAAGGCGTTCGTGTCGACCAGTTCAAATTCCGGCGCGTCCACGCCACGACGGGCGTTCTCCGCGACGAGATGCGTATAGGGAAACGGCCCCTGCGGATACTTGTAGAGCATTTTCAGGTAGCTGTGACTCGGTGTCGCATCGAGGTAGTAATACAGCTCTTTGACGTCTTCTCCGTGATTACCTTCGCTGTTGGTAAGCCCGAACAGCCGTTCCTTGAGAATGGGATCGTGGCCGTTCCATAGCGCAAGCGACATGCACAGACGTTGCTGATCATCGCTAAAACCGCCAATGCCATCTTCACCCCATCGATATGCCTTGCTGCGCGCGTGATCGTGCGGAAAGTAGTCCCACGCCGTTCCATTTGGACTGTAGTCCTCCCGCACCGTGCCCCACTGGCGCTCACTGAGATACGGTCCCCAGGCTTGCCATTCCGCGGTGCCGGCTTTCTGGGCCTCGAGCCGATCGTGCTCGGCAAGCGTTGCCCGGGCTTGCTTCTTGCTGACGTTAATACTCATTTGATCCTCTCACCAGGGCGATCTATGTTCGCAGACGCCGTTAATTCCATCCACACGCGCAGTGTCTCGGCCACACTCCACGCTTGCGCAAAACAACCGCGCGCGGCATGTGGCGCGTCGGCGTCAAAAATTTCACTGATCGAGCCGAGACAAGCTGCCTGCAGGTGATCACCAAGGGGGCGCAGGAACGAGCGCGCTGCATCGGCGTCGCCGTGCACTCGAAAGTGGGCCGCAGCGAACGGGCCCAGCAACCAGGCCCACACAGTGCCTTGATGGTAGGCGCCGTCTCGCTGCAAAGGGCCACCCCCATAATGGCCAACATAGGCGTTTGCGCCAGACGCAAGGCTGCGCAGTCCGTATGAGGTCACGAGGTGACGACCACACGCCGCAACGACCGCTCGCTGTCGCTTGTTACTCAACGGGCTGAAGGGCAGCGAAACGGCGAAAATTTGATTGGGACGAAGCGTTGCGTCGCAGCGTTTACCGTCGGCACCTTCGATACCCTCCGGCCCGTCAATCACGTCATACAAATAGCCAGAATCATCGTTCCAAAAGCGTTGAAAACTCTCCGCAACCCCGCGCGCCTGTCGCTGAAATTCCGCAGCCACGCCGCGCTTGCCCAATCGTTCAGCGAGATCCGCAATACAGAGTAAGGCGTTGTACCAAAGAGCATTGACTTCGACCGCCTTGCCGATGCGTGGTGTCACCACCCAATCGCCGACTTTGGCATCCATCCATGTTAACTGCACACCTTCCTCACCGGCATACAGTAGACCGTCGTCGGGGTCGACATGAATGTTGTAACGAGTTCCTCGCCGATGCCATTCGGCGATATCGAGCAGCATATCGAAGAGACTGGCTGCAAGCTCCATGTTCCCGCTTTTTACCGTGTAGTCGTGCATCGCATGGATATACCACAGCGTCGCATCGACCGTGTTGTACTCCGGTCGTTCGCCGTTGTCGGGAAACCGGTTGGGTAGCATTCCCCGGTCAATATGAGCGGCAAAGGTCTGCAGAATGTCCCGGGCGACGTCAAACCGACCGGTCGTGAGGGTTAGCCCAGGCAGGGCAATCATGGTATCGCGCCCCCAGTCGCCAAACCACGGATAACCGGCGATGACAGTCCGGCCCTCCAAGCCGTTTGCGCCGCGGCGGGATACCACAAATTGATCGGCGGCGAGGGCCAGCTGTTGCACCCAGCCCGGCGTCTGCGTGTGGCTGACGGCCTCGACCAGTGCTTTGCGCCGCGCTACCTCGGCGGTGTATGTTTCTGTAAAGTCGTTTGCCGGAACCACCTCGGTGGAAATCACAACAGTCAGCGACTCTCCGGCCGCGAGTGTAGCGAGGAATAAACCAGGACCGAATAAATCCTCGCTGTCTTCCAGCCCGCGAAACGCTTCTACCCGGTGCCTAAATCGCCAGTACCACTCGGGCGTAACAAGTATTCTGGTTGCGCCGATGGCACGTACTGAATAGGGTTGTGCGCCATCGAACGCTTTGATGCAAAAGCCATCGTCGAGTGCTTCGCAACCAAAATCCCACCCGCCCTGGGTATGGCTGTGGTAGTCGCGATAGGTGCAGAGTGGGCGGATCATAAGGTCCACCGGCGCACTGGACCGGAGAACGCGAAACTGGACCAGTGTGCTGTTCTCACCATGCGGCATGAGAAGTCGTTTCTCAAGCAGTGCATCGTTGAACGCGTACTCCCAAATCGGCAAGCCATGCTCGAGCCGAAAGCGTTCGATATGCCGGTAACCGTGCGGATCGATTGTCTGCTCAGCAAACTCGTTGCTCGTTAGCGGATAGTCACAATCGCAATAGGTCACGCTGGCGTCAAGCTTGGCGACGGTCACTGTGCGACCAAGCGGCGGCTCTAACGCTGCCACTAGCATGCCGTGGTACCGCCGCGTGTTCGCCTCAGCCACAGTGCCCGCGGCGTAGCCTCCCAGACCATTAGTTACCAGCCATTCACGGCTGGCTGCCTGGTCGAAACCCGCCAGATCAGCACGGCCTGTCTCGATAGGATTCATAAACCGCGCGGTCTTCGGAAGATTATGTGCTTTGCGACATACATGCTGTTTCTCATCGGTTAATTGCGCTCGGCGACCACACACAACACGCGGTCTTGTGGTACCACCGTGCAGGCGCGCGCCAATGCATGTCGCAGTAAAGAAGCGCCTCCCTGTAGCGAGCAATACTGCTTTGGCACTGGGGTGCCATTGCCTTGAGTGGTCATGCCCTGCAGCCGCGTACCGGACCCTGCTGCGAGTACGACCGCCCAATTTTGTTTTTGCACTTCGCATTCCTTTTTTTAATCGATAGTAGCTTGCAT
>JBBKXJ010000142.1:0-4895 GCA_037969395.1 Pseudomonadales bacterium | reverse complement strand
TGACGAATTCGATTAACAGCGCGATGACGGCCCGTAGTGCCGGGGAAACGGTTTTATCGTTTTCGAGCAATGCCAGGGCTTTGTCGATGACGGTTTCGATGTTATCTTTGTTGGGAGGCCCGGAGTATCGCCGGCTCTGAACGTGGAGTTATTGTCTCACGGAAATTCAGAGTGGTAATTTTCGTCATGTGCTTGCGTACAAGGGGCGAAAAGAAAATCGTGCGGGAGGGCTGCCTCTTGTATCTCGAAGGCTGACAAAGAGCCTTACAGCGCCTCAGCCGGCCGGATAGGAGGCGTGTTAGTCACAGGCCAAAAAACTCAAAAATCAGCGCAAAAACGTGTCAAGCATTTTTTCAATATTTCGGCTGAATAGTTACAAAGTTTTAAAGACAGTAAGGTCGGTGTTTGTCAAGATAACGGAAGTACAGTCTCCCACCTAAGAGTCGAACAAGTAGTGAATATTTCTGTGTTGGTTCCCCCTCAAAACGACGCACGGGATATCCATGAAAGTTTGAGCCTGATTAAAACTAAGTATCTCAATCTAACGCAAGAAGCAGAAAATGCAATAGACCTAATGAAGGAGCGCCGAACAGCTCTACTATCTGCTGCTGTCACCGGAAAAATTGACGTAAGCGATTGGCAAGCACCCGAGCAATTGCAAACCGATAAGGAAAAAGCTGTATGAGACTTCGAATAAGGCTTATAGAAGCTAAGGAGGGCTGGGCAGAGGAGGGGTTTTCGGGACCTTCCCTGGGAGGGATGCCAGGGATAGTGCCTACATGGACGTATGCACTCACCATGTCCCTATGGCTCGCCCTACGGGCAGCCTTCGGCTGTGCAAACTGGCTGTCCTGCCGGTTTGTCACGGCGTGTCCCGAAAATATTTCCTCTGTTCAGACCGAACTACATGCTTAACCACGTGCCATTCTTACTAGAGTGATTGCAGAAGTATTTTAAGCGGATTCAAGCATATAAACAGAGCAGCTATACGGCTACAAAAGCGAATGAGCTTACGTTCCAAAACGATATGATCCGGCAGTTGCTGGAAAATGGCTGGCTGCTGGGCCAGCCAGAAAACTACAATCGCGAGCTTGCTCTCTACTCCGAAGATATATTGGGTTTTGTGCATAACACCCAGAGCACATCAAAACCAGATGCCGCAATTATTATCTGGCCCGGCAAAGGCCGAGGTGTTTGCGAAGTTGGTGTTTGAGTTGTTGCAGCGTGGTGATATGTGAGTTAAGCGATTAGCTACGGACTCGTTCTGTTCAGCCTTTATGCAAACTGCTTGACTAGCAAACAAGTTGCTGGTTATATATACAGTATTAACAAGCTCAAATCGTAAAGGAGTACCCACAATGAGTGACGATAATACTGTTCAGATTTTTGAATCTACTAATGGCGAAATTCAACTACAGGTTGCACTTGATCACGATACAGTCTGGCTAAACCTGGAGCAGATGACAGCATTGTTCGAGCGTGACAAATCGGTTATTTCCCGACATATCAGCAATGTATTTAAAGAAGTCGAGCTTGACCGGGATTCAGTTGTTGCAAAAAATGCAACAACTGCGGCGGACGGTAAAACTTACCATGTAGACTTCTACAATCTCGATGTCATTATCTCCGTAGGCTACCGCGTCAAATCCCACCGCGGCGTGCAGTTTCGCCAATGGGCGACGCTGGTACTAAAACAACACTTGGTCGAGGGCTACACCTTAAACGAGAAGCGCCTGCAAGAGCGAGGTATTGAGTTCGACCAGGCGATTACGCTGTTGTCCAACACGCTGTCAAACCAGCAACTCGTCACGCCCGAGGGCGAGCATGTTGTTCACGTCATTAGCGACTACGCTCGCAGCTGGTCGTTACTGCAAGCTTACGATGAACAAAGTCTGATGGAAAACACCAACAAACAACAGGGCATGCGGGCGCTCGAATTGAACGATGTATTAACAGCGGTCGATTCGCTAAAGCGTGACTTGATTGCGAAAGGTGAGGCAACAGAATTGTTTGCGCAGTTGCGTGGCGATGGGCTGGAGTCTGCGATCGCGAACATAGAGCAAAGTTTCGGCGCCGAATATCTTTACCCTAACGTTGCCGGCCGCGCTGCTCATTTACTGTATTTTGTGATTAAGAACCACCCTTTAGCCGATGGTAACAAACGGACCGGCTCATTTTTATTCTTATGGTATTTGCGGCTAAATCAACATTTGCTGGCAAAGCCGGTGGAGGCGCTGATAAACGACAATACCCTGGTCGCGCTGGCATTGCTCGTGGCAGAAAGCTTACCCGAGCAAAAGGAACTGATGGTGCGTTTGGTCGAGCATTTTATTTTGTTGAACGAGAAGTAAGATTTAGGTCGCCGAGCGTAAATCCAACAGTCATCTGGTCATGTAAACAAGCTAATATTCCATGTTGAGATAGAGCCACTGTGTTGTTCTCGCCACACACGGGCCATTCTTTTATTTTCGCTACAGATTTTCTCGAAGCCAATGACCCGTAATAAATTTACTAACTTCTGCGCGCCTCAACCGCGATAAGCGATTGCCAGCGGCCCGTTGTTTATAATGGGTTGGGTGCAAAAGGGGCGTTAATTCCGCTTATACTCGTACAGCTTGCCGTTCACCGCTGCCGAGCCCGTCTTATGGCGCGGGCTGGTCTCGGTTCCGTCATTGGTGTCCAGCATCTCCCACTGTGCCTGGGCAGCGCCGGCGCCAACGAACTGGAGCATCGTCAGCGTGCCAACCAGCAGCGTGAGGTGCGCAAGCGGAGTTCTGAAACCCTTAACTTTCGAACGCATGGTTCGACCCGAATGCCGTTAAAGGTGTGTTATCGGCAACAATCGTTCCGGTCTTGACCGACTACATTGCGAAACGGCGCTTTTCTGTACCTTACAGCTTATGGCTAATTCGACTGAAACACATTCCGGTGCCGTGCCAGCGGTCATCCGGCTGGCTTTGGCCCAGGTGCTGGTGCTGAGCGTGTGGTTCTCGTCCGCCGCGATTCTGCCGGCACTGGCCGCAGCGCATGGGCTTGAGGCACGTGCACTCGCCGGCTTGTCCACAGCCACCCAGATCGGGTTCGTATTTGGCGCTCTGGCAATGGCCATCGGCGGGGTACCCGACCGATTCGACCCACGCCGGGTGTTCGCGCTGTCGGCCACACTTGCCGCGGTTGCCAACCTGGGCCTGCTTTGGCTGGCACCGGACGGTACTGCAGCGATCGGCTCGCGGCTGCTGGCAGGAGCTGCGCTGGCCGGCGTGTACCCGGTCGGGCTGAAGATCGCTATGGGCTGGAGCCTGGCCCGGCGCGGACTGATCGCAAGCCTTCTGGTTGGTGCGCTCACCCTGGGTTCGGCCAGCCCGCATCTGGCGGCCCTGCTCGGCGGCGCCGATTGGCGCCTGACCCTGCAGATCACCAGCACGGCAGCCTTGTTGGGTGGCATGCTGATGCTACCGGGGCAGCTCGGGCCCTATCACGCGCGGGCTCAGGCTTTCAATCCCAAAGCCATCTCTCAGCTGTGGACAAACCGTGGTGTGCGCCTGGCTTGCCTGGGCTATTTCGGGCACATGTGGGAGCTGTACGCCTTCTGGGCCTGGGTAGCGGCCATTGCCGCCACGGCAGCCACTCGGGCCGGCCATGAGCAGGCCCTGTCGTTCGGCTCAGGAGTTGCATTTCTGTCCATTGCCCTGGGGGCGGCCGCCTGCGTGCCGGCCGGTTGGTATGCCGACCGTGCGGGCAAGGCGCCGGTGGCGCGACTGGCCATGATTGGCAGCGCGGTGAGCGGGCTACTGGCCGCGACAAGCTTCGCATTCGCCCCGCTGTGGCTGTTGACCCTGTGCCTGATAGTGTGGGGAATATGCATCATTCCCGACTCAGCACTGTTCTCGGCACTGGTGGCCGATCACGCGCCGCCGGAGCTGTCCGGCAGTCTGATGACCCTGCAGACGGCTATCGGCTTTGCCATCACTATCCTGACGGTGCAGAGCCTGCCTTTGCTCGCCGACCATGCCGGTTGGCCGATCGCCATGGCTTTACTGGCCATCGGCCCCCTGCTCGGCCAATGGGCCATGGCACGTCTGTCACCAGGCTCGACCTGAATCGCTCAACCCCGCAGCCGCTGTTGCTCTACACTGCGTGCTCTAGGCGGTTCCATCCTGAGTGGAACAATAGGGAACGAAGCGTGATGCTTCGGCTGCCCCCGCAACTGTAACTCGTGCATCGGCCCACAATCCCACTGAGCAAAAAGCTTGGGAAGAGGGGCTGCGATTCGGCCAACCGGCCAACGCCTTTTTCCGCGTGACCGGCCCGACATGGCAAGCCAGGAGACTTGCCGCCTCAACCGCGATAAGCGAATGCCAGCGGCCACAGATTACTTTTTTAACGGTGCAGGGCGCAGATGCGACGCGCCATTACACATTGCTGCGCAACAATGCGCACAGCAATATCACCAGCCTTCTCCGCGAGGAGAAAAACCGCGTGCCGGAGAAGGACACCGTAACCGTTGTCAGCGGCTTACTGGGCGCATATCCCGATGTGTTTGTGAAGGTTGACGATGCGCAGCTGAATAATTATGTTGAGGCTGTGCTGGCATTGCGCAATCCGGCAGACTACCAACAGCTGATGAACCAGTATGCGATACGCAGAACGAATCCCGACTTCTGGCAACACAGCGATGCCGTGCATGCAAGTAACCAGCAAAGCTACCCTTACCGTGCTGGTTTATTCGACTACAGCCGGCTGGAAAACCGTTGAATCACTAAAAGCGTTTACGCATTGGTCGCGAAGCGCCTGCTTGGGCCGAAGATTTCGTAATGCAACTGGCTTTCCGTAAAGCCGAGCCGGCTCAGGAGCATACTCATGGCCGCCATAAATGGGGTGGGGCCGCACAGGTA
>JBBKXJ010000141.1:0-17832 GCA_037969395.1 Pseudomonadales bacterium | reverse complement strand
GAATTTTATTTTCTACAAATTTCGAATAATGACCACCGAGCGTCACACTGGTATTTCTTGACATGAAAAACACTCCCTACTTAGGTGTATTACATATTAATACACTATTTTGGTGCAGTGAGGCAAGAAAAAGTAGGAAAAACGGGATGGTCGGTAAAAGTCAGCCCTACTTAACTCTATGGGGCGGGAAAGGCCAGACGACCATCGATAAGTTGATCGTCAGCTTACCCATACCTGCAGACGGTCGATGCCGCTGCAGAACGTTCTGCTATCAGGCAAGTCGCGGCCACAAGCAGCCGTTTCTGAGTCATGATTGATTCAAATCATGTCGGCGGAACGCTGCACGGGATATTATTCTCAAACAATAGGAGCGTCGTAATGCGATGATGCAGAACTTGGCAGATGCGAGTCACCCTTTGGTTGCCCAAACTGCAGCAAAGTTGACTAATAATACAATAACCGATCGAGAGAAGCTGGAACGGCTTTTTCTGTTTGTGCGCGACGAGATTACATTCGGTTTTCCGGCAAAGGGTGATCTGGTAGCAGCCTCTGAGACACTTGAAACCGGAATTGGCCAGTGCAATACGAAGGCGACATTGTTTCTTGCGCTCTGCAAGGCATGCAAAATACCAGTGCGTATTCACTTCTCCTTGATCAGCAAGGAAATCCAGAAGGGGTTTTTTACCGGAATTTTTTATTGGTTAATGCCAAAATACATTTCCCATTCTTGGATCGAGGTTAAAATCGAAGGAGAGTGGCGGCGAATAGACAGCTTCATCAATGACATGGCCTTGCACAAAGCAGCAGAGCTGGAACTGGCGAGACGCGATTGGACGATTGGATTCTCGCTCGCCCTGTCAGAAGGTTCCGCTAACGCAGATCTGAATATCGACAAGGAAGCTTTCTCACAGATGGCCGCAGTGACGGACGATCATGGCACTTGGGACGAACCCGCCGACTATTATTCAAGTCAGCATTATCAGAACCGACCTGGATTTTTCAAACTTTTGGTTTATCGGCTTTTGATTGGCGGAATAAATAACCGGGTTAAACGGATTCGAATTGGCTCTGGGCAATCACTTAGCGTCCCTTGACCGTCGGCACTGTGGTGGGAAATGGTTGTGAACAAATTAAGTAGGCGGTCTGTCCCACTGTTACACCACTGTGCAGGTGTCGCTGGCTTCTACAAAAATGCAGAGCGGGGCCCCGGAATCAGGCGGTGATTTCCTTTACCTTCTTCTTGATGTCTTTCTGAGCCTTTTTGAGATTCTTCTTCAGGTCCTTCTGCGTTTTTTCAAGATGCTTTTTCAGATCCTTCTGCACCTTTTCACCGCGTTTCACCATCTTGCGCCACTGTTTGGGCTTTTCCTCGCGGGCTTTTTGCACGCGCTCGTTCATCTCGTCGGAAATCTTTCCGTATACTCCCAGCTCCGCATTGACGATGTCCTTCATGGCATCGACTATTTCTTCAGCGGCCTTCTCGAAAGTCACCGTTTCTTTTGCAGCCGGTTTCGTAGCAGTGCTACGCTTAGCGGTGGTTTTC
Organism: Pseudomonadales bacterium; assembly: GCA_037969395.1. Taxonomy (GTDB): domain Bacteria; phylum Pseudomonadota; class Gammaproteobacteria; order Pseudomonadales; family JAUIET01; genus JBBKXJ01. The sequence continues at coordinate 16,289 of JBBKXJ010000141.1, read as the reverse complement.
TTTTTTTGGGCGGCTTTTTTTCTTGCCGGCTGTTCTTTAACAGTCGCGCGAGCGTTCATGCTATGCTCTCCATGGTCGTTGCGTCAGTCGTTCCACTCTAGTGTACGGCCAAAATGATGAAGTGCCTACCGCTAATTGCAGACACTGCGGGCCGATACGTCAAGCGGCTTTGACCATGTGCAACAGTGTCGTCTCTTGTTGCCACTTGAACAGGTTCATTTCGATAACAACCAATGCGAGCAGCCACGGCAACGCATGCCACAAATCAAAAAATCCCCCAACACACCCTGGTAAATGGCTGCAAGCAATAGCGACCATTATAGGCACCTCTGGGCGCCGTCTGCTGGACGTGCCCGCTGTTCACGGTCAGCTCGAAGTCAACTGACGGTTCGCTCCTGAAGAGGACTTGCAGTAACCGTAAGCTAATGGAGACGTGTCGGCTGCATTTCACAGGCGTAATGCGAAGTGCACGTACTTTCATCAGCAGCGCTCGGTAACTCACAAGTGTCCAATAGGCGCCACGGATTCCAGAACCGAACCACGTGACAGACGTGTCATGGTCCCCACTCATTTCAAACTTCAATCGGGTCCGCTTCGGCATGATTGGCAATGGTCTGAAATGGTTGAATATTCCCATACAGCATTAACTTGATTACACGTCAAAAATGCGTAAACTCGGTTAGTCCGGGACTTTTTAAGGCCCCGGCCTCCTCACTATCCGATGGGTTGGTGGAAAACACGTGGCGGATCGATCGACCGGACGCATGCATTTGTTACCCATGTGGCGCCGCGCTCGATTTTGATTATTCCGATGCGGGCCTTCACCGCCGTCCCGTAGTCAAGCAATAAGGCCCAGGATGCAACCTGGGGCGAAGCGAACAGTGCAATTGGACGATATCAAAGCGGTTTTGAACTCCATACCGTCGCAGCTTGCCGTGCTGGATGCCGATGGCGGCATTGTGCAAATTAATGAGGCGTGGACCACGTTCGCGCGCGAGAATGGCGGCCCCGACGCTTTGGCGAATGGCGTTGGAACAAACTATCTTGAGGTCTGTCGGTCGGCCGCTGGACAGTTGGTGGACGAAGCCCCGGTCGCCCATGACGGCATTCGCGCTGTGCTCAGTGGGGCGCGTGCTACCTTTGAGCTTGAGTACCCGTGCCATTCGCCCACCGAAAAACGCTGGTTCTTAATGACGGTGACGCCGTTCAAAGGAACGCGCGGTGGGGCGGTGGTCTCCCACGTCGACATCACGCAACGCAAGTTGGCCGAAACCCGGCGCGCAGGGTTTGATCGCATTGTCGAGCAATCGCTCAACGAAGTGTACATCTTTGCCGCTGACACCTTCCGCTTCATTGAAGTTAATGAAGCGGCGTGTCGCAATCTCGGGTATAGCCTGGATGAACTGCGATCGATGACGCCGGTTGATATCAGACCGGAACACACCGAGGAAACGTTCGCCGCGCTCGTTCGCCCGCTACTCAACGATGGCAAGGACAAAATAGTCTTTACGACGGTGCATCGCCGTAAGAACGGCAGTGATTATCCGGCGGAGATACATCTCCAACACATGATGTTTGACGGCAGACAGGTGTTTGCCGCCATCGTGCTCGACATCACCCAGCGCACACGGACCGAAGAAGCCCTCGCGCAAGCGCGCTTATTCCTTGAATCGGCACCCGATGCCACCCTCATCGTGAACGGTGCCGGCACAGTCGAAGTCGCCAACTCGCAGACGACCCACCTGTTTGGCTACTCGCAAAAGGAACTGCGCGGCATGCCGGTCGACGCGTTAGTTCCGGAACGCTTTCGAGACGGCCATCCGGCGCATCGAGCGCAGTTTGCCGCCCACCCTAAGGTGCGGGGTATGGGTGTCGATCTGGACTTATATGCCGTCACAAAGGCTGGGCAGGAAATTCCGATTGAGGTGAGCCTCAGCCCGATTCAGACCGCGGACGGCACACTGGTTGCGGCGGCGATTCGGGATATCACCGCTCGCAAGGAGATCGAACAAACGCTGGAAGAAGCCAAAGTGGTGGCAGAGAGCGCCACCGTGACAAAGACTCGATTCCTGGCCGCCGCCAGTCACGACTTACGACAACCGTTGCAGTCGCTGAGTCTGTATTTGGCCGTGATAAGCCGCCAGCTCGACCAACCTAAGCTACAGGAAATCGGCGGAAAAATGGGCAAATCGCTCGATACGATGCGCGAGCTGCTCGACGCGCTGCTCGATATCTCCAAGCTCGACGGGGGCTCGATCACCCCGGAGAAACGGGACCTTCGTATTCGGGATTTACTGGATCGGATCGTCACGGACAACGTTCAACAGGCCGAAAATAAGGGATTACGGCTCGAGTGCACCGATGAGGACTGTATCGTGCACAGCGACCCGGCGCTGCTGGAGCGCGTGATCGAGAATTTTGTCACCAATGCGATTCGCTACACCGAGCAAGGTGTGGTGAAGATCGATTGTCAGCGTGGCGATGGTATCGCACGAATCGCCATCAGTGACACCGGTATCGGAATACCCAAAGACGAGGTGGACAAAGTTTTCGAGGAGTATTACCAACTCGACAACCCCGTGCGCGATCGACGTAAGGGTTTGGGCCTGGGACTTTCCATCGTCAAACACATCGCGCGGTTGCTTGATCATCCGCTCACTGTTAGCTCTATGCCTGGCGAAGGCTCGACCTTTGCTGTCGACGTGCCATTGGGCACACAAGAGGTCGTGCGATCAGAAGCGCGTGCGGTGGCACATGTGCTGCCGAGTGGCGGTCGCATACCTATCGTGCTGATCATCGACGACGATCCAGCCATCGTCGACGCAACCACGATGCTGTTGGAACTTGCTGGGATGCAAGCACACAGCGCCTTGAATGGCGACGATGCACTGGCACATATTGAGGCCGGGATTTACCCGGATATCGTCGTCTCCGACTACCGACTGCCGGGTTACAACGGCGTTGAAGTCGTCAAACGGGTTCGGCAAGCCACTGCGAGCGATCTGCCTACCATTCTCATGACCGGCGACACATCAGCGCGTGAAATCGAAGCGGCCAATCTTTCAAACTGCATGGTTCTCCATAAACCTGTCGACACCAATCGGCTCATCTCGGTGATCGAGAAACTCACCGCAGAGAGACCGACGCACGTTTGACCCCCAGTCAACGCATAAGTAGAATCCCTCATTATGCCAAGGAAGTGGGGTCTGTAGGGTGTGTTGGTGAATAGAGTCTCTAACATCCCGGCTATGACCATTGCCGTCGTTGACGATGACGCGGCCATATTGGACTCAGTGGCGTTGGCGTTATCGCTTCAGGGATGGCAGGCTCACACTTACACGACGGGCGAAGCTTTTCTCGCTGACTTCGATATCCACAGGCCTGATTGTCTCATCCTCGACCCTCATCTTCCTGGCATGAACGGTGTAGATGTGGTGCGTGCGATGATCAAGGACAATACTTACATTCCCATCGTTGGTTTCACCGCGAAGCCCAACAGTCCAATAGCCATTGACGTCACAAACGCCGGCGCACACATAATGTTGACGAAGCCTGTGACTTTTGAGGCGCTCGTCGGTCATATTCAGGCCGCGATCAACGGTTCCGGTGACGGGTGACGGGTAACATGTAACTTTGTCTTTGGCTTTGTCTTTGACTTTGTCTGAAATAAGACGATCTTGCAAGGAGAAAGCCATCTAACTGCGGCAGAAAGCTTTATCCATCAGCCGGGTTTGGCAGGGAGCACACCGGGCTTTTTCGCGAACGACTCCTGTGGGACGTTTTTCCCCGTTCAAATGAGGCTACAGCCACTGGCAGCTGATGTCACATTGCGGACACCTGGGCATAATGGACCGCCGTCAATCATTATTCACATTTTTCAGCCGGGGCATACCTCAGCATGTCGCCAGGTTGGGCACTATATAATCCGTACCAACACCATTTCTACGGATTATAGCGGCAGGGCCCCACATTATGATGCTTATGCTGACCAACTGAGTTTTCGTCGTCCGGATCCAGAGTAGATAAAATTAATGATTAGGTGGCAGTAACCACCAGCCTCTTTCTGGATTGCAATTATGATGTTCAACAAAACAAACATGATGTTGGGTTTGCGTGTGCTGTCTCTTTGCTGGCGATTGAATTACCGGAATGTTGAGCTTCATTCGGACACCAAGTCCGAGTCTGTTGGTGTGATGCAGATAGCGACTATAACGATACTCAGTATCGAATTCAGCATAGTGCAAATTCCAGGTTGGAGTTCATCAGTAGAATACGCAGTCCAGTGCGCGTCATTACTTGTGGCGGCAATCGATGGTGCCTTGTCCCAGGAAGCAACCCACCAGCCATTGTGCTACGGCACCGAACCAGGTCAATTTCGATCGCCTCTAAGAAACAATTGTACTTAGATTCAAGATTAGAATTCTCACCTTGTTTGATTGGACCACTCATACACGCACTCGTATTTTAGTCAGCACAGTCAAGGCTGGGCACAATCCACATCGATGACACCGGAGGTCACTGCACCGCTGCCATCACCACGTGAGACTTTTGCATACACTTCCGCCTCATCCACAAAGTCAAACGGAGCAAACCCTCCCATACGACCGCCTTCACCACTGGAACCAAGGTTGCCCTGCACGTTGAATGTAGGTGTGCAGGACAATCCCATCAGCGCTCGACCTGTATAGGTGCCACGAGTGATCGGGACTGGATTAATTTCCATGGTGCTCTGAGCCAGCAGATCATCACCAAAACGAACGCCGGAATCATCGTCTAGTAAAGACACCAAGGGCGTCACAGCCCCGCCATCGTTTTGTGCCACCACTTCAAAGGTTATGGTGTACATGGTAGGGTCTTGCCGGATCTGTGCAGGCCCTTGAATGACTACATTGCGGATTCTGTACTGCGCATCGTCGGGTCTGGGGATATTGATACGGACGTTGCCTCCACAGCTGCTTAAGATAATACCTAGGCTGACTACACACGTGATTTTTGATGTATGCATGATCTTCTCATTAAAAAGATGTTTATTCGGCTTCTTCAGAAAAATCTGTGGGTCATTTCCGGCTCGGGCCAAGTACTCACGGTGTGAAATAAGGCTATTTTGAGAACCTTGTAGCTCCGATAGCCATCGGTTTTTTAGGTGACCAGATTGATTTTGCGTTTCAATCCTCAACGGCGCCAGATGAGTAGGCTCTTTTTGCCTTGTACCAGTTCAATGTCGGTGTCCGAGCCGCTCAAATGCCTACCGGATTAAGGTGAGACCTCCTCGCAAATATTTTCACCCGGTGGGAACTCGTCCACGACTAGCTGCCATTGGCTGCCGCTCTGCACGAGATGAGCGTTCAGTTCGTTGTAGTCACTAAAGTCGTTGAGTGCGAGAATTGGATTGACATTGAAATCCATTGTAATGTCATTACTATTTTGTCTATACATACCGAACTCGCTGCGCTCAATACTGGGTGCACTGATCCCATCTGTATAGCTATCTCGTTGGCGGAAAGCGTTACCAGGCACCAGTGCGTTGAACTCGAAAACATTTACTTCGTAGCCTGTCGGTGTGTCCTGGCTAGGGCATACAAAGCGGCGGTAGTCGCTTGTCGAGTTGCTATCGTGGCCGACAGCTTGACAGTACATTTCAATCGAACTCGTAGCCCCGTTCTCCGTTAACTCCCCCTCCGCGTCGAAGAACCGAATCATCCTCAGCCCAAAGGTCGACAGTACGTTTCTCAGGTCGAAATCGGTTCGATAGGTTTGTCCTGCGAGAACGTATGTCATGTTAATTTGGTAGTTGATTATGCCCAGAACGAGAAACGCAGTATAAACGCCATTACCGGTAATCCACTGACGATTGTTCAATTCGATACTGAGCTGCAGCGTTCTGTTGTTCTGAAATTTGAGATAATGCCAAAGGCTGCTTAGGTTACCTGTGCTGATGTTGTTCAAGCCACAGGCAAAGTATTGATCCACTTGCATGGTTGCGAATTCGGGTGCGCGATACAGATCGCGCAATTGACGATGCAATTCTTTGAGCGGTAACTTCCACTCACGCTCATTTTCTTGCGCCGGCGCGGTAACAGATATCAAACACAGGCTCAATACACTGATCAAAACAATCCAACGCGATTTTCCAGCATATTTTCGTTTGATCGAGCTAGTGCTGTCGGGATTGTTTGCCTGGTTCGTCCACTTACGAAGGAATTGTTTTGTGTATGAGTATAACGCGAGAATTGCCTGGCTTGTGCTGTCTTTCATGGTCCAACTCCTTTCGAAAATCCATAGTTAATTTACAACTCAATTCAACGATCCCTCTCCTTGTCATTTAGCTTTTCTCCACGTGTACCTCCTTTTTCAATAGCTATAGTTCAATTCACGAGGAGATCTTGTAATGCACCACGATTGCAAATCACTCATTGCGCTTACGCAATGTCCGTCTGTAACCGCACGATTTGATCGCGCTTGATAGATTGAACGATCGACGCGGCGAATATGGTTTAAATAAATTGAAAATGTTATCGCTAGTGCGCGCTTTTGCTGAATCATGTAACGGACAGGAGCGCTCGAACGATGCCTGTGCCTTGTCTCCGCATCGATGTGAGGTCAGACACGAACCTGCGTAGGCAACAGGTAAATGTTTGCGGTACACTAGCCACAGCGGCCGGTAAAGAATCGCCGTATCGGTGAGCACCGCTGTCGCGAGATATGGATGTGTACGAACAGTCATCCGACGAAGAATTGATGCAGCAGTTTCAACAGCGCGGTGACCTTGCTGCGTTCGAAACGCTGTTCGCGCGCCACAAGCAGGCACTCTTCAATTATTTTCGCCAGTTGTCAGGCGACGCGACGATCGCCGAAGAGGTGTCACAGCAGGAGTGCTTAAAGCTGATCGAGATTGCGCGACTGGGCCGCTATGAAATCAAAAACAACGCGTCGTTTAGAACCTACCTGTTTACGCTCGGCCGTAATCGTTACGTCGACATCTCGTAGCCACTCAAGCCGCCCGATAAAACTCTGGCTGTGTAGCCGCCCCTCCCCTATGAAAGATGATCTGGTCGATGCCCTGGCCAACCAGATCCGCTACTGGGAATGTCCGCGGCTGCTATCGTTGGTAACAAGGTGAGTACAGCACCTGCCAGATGGCGCAGAGTCTCAGAGTACGCAACTCAGTGCCACGATCTTGTGTAGTTCGATAACATATTGGCTGACGATCCAAAGCGCCGTACTTGGAGAGAAAGATCGTAAGGCATTAAACACCTCTTCTAAATAAGTAGCACGAGTATAAGCGGATTTAACTCCCCTTTTGCGCCCAATCCATTATAAACAACCGGCCGCCGGTAATCGCTTATCGCGGTTAATTTACAGATACTTTATTTTCTCCTCCAGTAACGCAACAGATCGCCATCGCGACCTGTAACATAGACATAGAGAGTATCATCAGGATTACCTTCAGGCACGGGTGTACCACTCACGTTTTCGCCACGCGGTATGGAAATTGTCTGGAGATTTCTGGATTTCCAACCTTGGCTCTGAACAGTGCAGTACATAATCAGATTATTGGCGCTACGGGCGAACACGTATTGTTGATGGTCGAGCGAATACCATTTCTTTGCAAAGAAATTCAAAGCGCTGACCGAAGCAACAGGGTCTGTATCGATCAGGTTTCCGCCAAGAAGCGTAGTCAGATTCTCTTTCGGCCGCCAGTGAAACGAGGCAGGTGTTGGAGCAAAATAGAGGTCATGTATCGCCCCAAAGTGGATCAGATGACGGTTTTCGTCTCGAGCGAAAATGTCATGTCTACGCACAGGGCCAGTGGGACCTATCTCTTGGAACGAACTAATAACCGACGGTTTGCCATAGACGGCGCCTGAATTGTTTAACAATCCATAGTTCCCGGTGTTTGCGTTGGCTATCCAGAATCCGGTGGGCGTCAGCGCGTGATAGCGAATCAGGCCGGATCCAAGAAATCCGAATATGCCGTAATTGTGAGGATCGTAGCCAAAGGCCCCTACGACGTCCGTGAGGGCCATGTCGCTGGCAATATCGGGATTCTGTCCCCAAGCGCCTAGAGTAACATTTTCAAAACGCCAACGCCGATTGGGACCACGCCAGTGGTAGTAGAGGATCTTGTCATCGGTACTACGACCAAAGACATGCACATCGCTGTAGCTGGAATAGGGTAAACCCAACGATACACTGAGCAGCTGATCAGGATCGAATGGCTCACCAAGAAACGCACCATTGCTATCCATCGTTAAATTTTCGCTAGCCCAACCCGTGTTACGGGTCCACCAGTAATGAATCAGATGGCCTTGTCGGTTTAGAGAGAAAACATCCGTCCTCAGCCCATTGACGCTATCGTAATCATTGTTAACAATAGGCTTGGTTCGAATCTTTTCTCCGATGGAGGTGCCTGAAGTTGATGTTGTGAGGTTCTCGTGATGCCAATCGCTAGGCGGAGTGGCGGACCACCAGTAGTGAATCAAATCATCGTTACGATTTACCGCAAAGACGTCGTGCCGATCTAAATATCGCTGATCGACATACTGTTCATGTACCACCGCTACCGGGTCGGTGATTAAATTCGGATTGCTCCCTGTGATCGTGGATAAATTTTCACGGTACCAAACATCCAACGGCACGCTGGATTCACTCGATTCAGGATTCGACGATTGGACAAGTAAATAATGGATCAGATGGCCTTCACCATTGCGAGCAAATACGTCGTGACGTATACCCACGCGAGACTGAAACCAATGAAGCACGGATGGTGTCCCGGTTATGCTATCACCCCCAAAACCAATAGAGAGATTCTCAAATCGCCATCCGCTATCGCAGGCAGCTGCCTGTGCACCGGCTGGGGAAGTAAAACTACTGAACGCAATTATGGTGAAAACAGCGCTTAGTCTCATTATATTAATGACCATGACATACTCCTTTTTTAGCTACAATCGACGGGTGTGGGTTGTCACGTTGCACAATCGGTCTATCGACATGGTTCGTCATTCATGGGTGCGAGGAAACAGATCATTACAACAATCCCTTGTAACTCAACTTTGCGTAATGTGAACCTCCGATTTTTGAACTTCTATCGCTTAGTTCCCGAAACGATGATGCTGAACAGCGATTTATTCGCGTCTACAGCATTAAACGATTGACACGGGGAAATTGGTTTATTTAACTCTGCCGGATTGACCCTCTTGATTGTCTTCGTCAAATCGTTAACCAACGAACATCAGAAATAAGGCGGGTGCTGAATGAATAACCGTGCTACGCGTGTAGCGTCTATATGTTTGCGGTACACTATCAATATCGGCCAGTGAAAAATCGCTACCTTGGCGAACACCGCTGCCGCGAGACGTCAGTGTGCACAAGCAGTCGTCGGACGAAAACTTAATGCAACAGTTTCAGCGAGGTGGTGATCTTGCCGCTTTCGAAACTTTATTTGCGCGCCACAAGCAGACGTTGTTCAATTTTCTGCGTCGGCTGTCGGGCGATGTGACAATCGCCGAGGAGGTGTCGCAGCAGGTATGGTTGAAGCTGATCGAAATCGCGCGGCAGGGTCGCTACCAAATCAAAACTAACGCGTCATTTAAAACATATCTCTTTACGCTCGGTCGCAATCGTTACGTCGACGAGTACCTAAAAAAGCACGAAGCGACGCGTACACGTTCCTACGAAGCCATGGGTTTCGAACAACGCGTCGTGTCTGAGCTAGCCATAGCAGAGTGTCCGGACGTGGTAGTGGCTGACGCGGAGCGGACAGTGAGGCTTAACGATGCGTTGGCAAACTTACCCTTTGAACAGCGCGATGTGATTGCGCTGTGGGCCAGCGGCGTGGAATCGAAAACCGTCGCCCAAATGACCGGCGTTTCTTTGGATACGGTGCTGAGCCGCAAAAAGTACGCTGTGAAAAAGCTGCGTGCCGCCTTCGCCGCGCGGGAGGAAATGCTCGATGAATAGTGACCCGGATATTCAGAATGCCCTGCAAGATGGCGACGTGAGCACCCCGAGGGAACACGATGCCGCGGTACTCAGCGCGGCCCGTAGCGCTGCTGCCGATATTGCGGCGCGTCCTGCTGCCGCTACGGATCAGAACAGCGCTCCAGGCCGGAACCGCTGGCCGCTTGCGCTAGCGGCGAGCTTTGCGCTTGGAATAGCAACGACGGTTGCAATACAGGAGATGCATGGGCCATCGATTAACAGCGGCGCTGCTGGCGGTACGCTGACAATTCCGGTGATCACGGTTACACGCGATGGCGGCGAGCCAGCGGCGGAGCGCATGCTGCCGGTCAGCGAGGCCGATACTCAGCTTTGGCTCGAGTACATTCAGGAACTGGTGTATAACGGTGAGTTGGCGGAAGCGGAGCAACACATCCACGCCTTTCGGCAGATGCATCCCGGCTATCGCTACACGCCTTAACTGAGTTTGATTGCTATGGATGGCACGACGAACAAGCACTTTCGCAATCAATCGGTTTCATTCCGAGCGGCGGCCCGTGTCGCTGCACTGGTCCTTTGTCTGTTCGCTGCCTCGAACGGAAGTACCTCCGAAAGCGGCGCACGGGCCCGCTGGATTGCAGAGGGCGAGAAACAGGAACGAATTGGCGACCATGTAAGTGCAATCAATGCATACGAGCGAGCACTGCAGGGCGACTTTGGACTTGATGCCGATCTGTTCCTTACATTGGCGCGCTTGCACCGGGAGATGGCTGGATTCGATGCAGCGATTGACTGGATCGCGCGTGCGCAGGCGGTGTACGAAGACGATAGGGAGCACCGCGTAGAATTGCATGCGAGCACATTGCACGAACGCGGCTGGATTTATTTCCGCCAGGGAGATTACAACCGAGCCACCGAATTTGCCGAGCGCGCATTGACAATCCGCCGCAAGCTAGTGCCTCGCAGGCGGCGTGACCTTGCTGCATCGCTGAATTTGGAAGGGCTTCTGCTGCGCGAGAACACTGAGTATGCCGCCGCGCGCGCTGCGTTCGATGAGGCGCTGCTGATACTCGCCGATGGACCAAATCACCCGGACAGGCTGCTGGCGCAGATCCACAACAATCTTGGCGGCCTGGACTATTACGAAGCCAACTTTAGCGCCGCGATCACGCGATTTCGCGCGGCGCTAAAGATCCAACGTCATGCCCTCGCGGCTAATCATCCTGACATTGCCAAGTCGCTCAATAACCTGGCGGTTATTCACCAGAATCTTGGCGATCTGGAACATGCGGCGCTCATTTACAAGCAAGCGCTGGCAATCCAAATTGCAGCGTATGGCGAACACAATCCGCACGTCGGGAGCACGTTATACAACATGGCTACCGTTGCCGAGCAACGCGGCAATACTGAGCACGCCCGCACGCTATACGAACAATCTCTAAACATCTATCAAAAAGTGCATGGCGATAATCACCCGGTCGTAGCGATGAATCTTACCCAGCTTGGCGAGTTGGCCAGTCGCGCCAACGACTATGACCGGGCGGTTGATATGCTGCAGCGCGCGCTAGACATTGCGAAAAAGATCTATGGCAAGCATGGCACCTGGATCGCTGAACCAATGATCCGCCTCGCCAGCGCAACCGGAGCTGTCGGCAACAGCGGCGAGGCTCACTCGCTGTTTCTGCAATCGATCCGGATTGCCGCCGCTGCCAATGAGCGCAAAGTGCTTACCGACGCCTACGCCGCCTATGCCAACCATTTGGCAACTCAGAACCAGACGCCAGCGGCAATCCTGTTCGGCAAGCTGGCGGTCCGGACGATTGAGTCAGTGCGTGCCGAACTCACACCACTCGGCGCGAAACTGAACCGCTCGTATCTCGGGGAACACGAACCGGTGTATCGACAGCTGGCGCAACGGTTGTTGCACGCAAACCGGCTTGCTGAAGCGAGCGACGTTTTGCAGCTCTTGAAATACGATGAGTATCTTCGTTTTGCACACAGCCCGGTGGCGGCGAGTGCCAACGAGAGCCGGCTCGTCCTTACGTCAGCGGAAACCGCTGTCGCGGACCAGCTCGACTACACCACTACGAAGCGGCTGGTCAGTGCGATCGAATCGCTGCCTCACAGCCGTGGTCGTGCGCTCGGCAACGATACTGAGACGACACATAAGTTAGCGGCGAATGCCGCGCGCGTTCAATACCTAGTAGAGGGAGATATGCTGAGCGCGCTTGTTACGAGAGCGCGCTCACGCTTCGCCGTTAGCGTCACCGTTAGCGAGGCCAGTTTGCGCGCCGCCGTGTCCGCTTATCAACAGGCGCTCAAGGACCCGCACAGCGACCCATTGCCGCAGGCCCAACAGCTTTACACGTGGATGCTGAGACCGTTGGAGGACGAACTGGCGGCACAAAAGATAGACACACTGCTGCTGTCGCTGGACGGCCCGCTGCGCTATGTCCCCGTCGCCGCCATTCACGACGGCGAGCGCTGGGCCGCGGAGAAGTTTCGCACGATCCGCTATAGCCATGTTTCCCCCGCCGTGCACAGCGACAAACCGCAGCGTTCGACCATGGCTGCTTTCGGTGTCAGCGAGGCTGAAGGTTTTGCGCCCCTGCCGCGCGTCGCAAACGAACTCGATGCACTGGTCAAGAGCAGCAGCCAAGACGCTGGAGGAATATTGCCCGGTGAGCTCTACGTCGATGATGAGTTCACGCTGGAAAACTTGCTCGCTGCCCTCTCGTCTGGACACCCGTTAGTGCATTTGGCCAGCCATTTCGTATTACAACCTGGATCTCTGGATGACTCGTATCTGGTCATAGGCGGCGGCGTGCGCTTAACGCTGGAAGACCTGCGCGCCAGCGACCATACTTTCGACAATACACGCCTGCTCACGCTGGCCGCTTGCAACACCGCAGCGGCTACCGAAAACGCATTCGGACGCGAAATTGACGGCCTTGGGATGTTGGCTCAGGAAAAAGGCGCCCGCGCTGTGTTGGCGTCGTTATGGTCGGTCGCAGATCGAAGCACACAGCGATTCATGCAAACTTTTTACAGACTGCATGCACAAGAGCACATGACCATCTCTGGCGCGCTGCGCGCAACACAAGTGTCACTAATTACTGGCCGCCGCGCGGGCGCACATGCAGCGGCCGACTATCGCCTAGCAATCGCTCGCAGCTCGAAAACGCCCTACGCCCACCCCTTCTACTGGGCTCCTTTCGTATTGATGCAAGCCGATCCGTGATCTGCTGAGACAGACCGATGTAGCCCCATGACGCAAAAAATGCTGACGGATTTTTAAAATAGGACCAGTGGGACATTCACGCAAAAAGGTACGGTTTCGCTGAAAACCTCCCTATTTTCGATGAGATAACATTACCCAAATAGCGGTTAAACAGAGAAAAAAAATTGCGTTGCTGTAATGCAATTCATTTATCTCAAATATGAAGTGTTTTCTTATTTCAAAAGCGCAGGTTCTGACGCGTTCGCTCCCGCTGGTCTTCCGTATAAATTGCCGGCAGGGTGTTGTCATTATAATCCGTACTAATGCCATTTCTACGGGTTAATGATTCAAGGAGACGCTTTCGGCGATCTGCGGTTCCATTATTCTGTCTATGGTAAATGGCGTGTTGGTTCCATGTGCTGATGCCGACCATTGGAATGCTACTAGCAAGTTATGGACCGATGCCACCGGCGACATCCGACCTGGTGATCCAGGGCGAGCCTTTCGCCAAGGCGCAGTAGATCGAGAACCGGTCAAGATTCATGTTTATCCCGAGCTCGGGATAAACATGAATCTTGGCCGGTCCCCTACTCAATGCTCCAGAGGCTTTGCTTGTCCGGATAATCACCGGCGGCGGCATAGCCTGTTCCATAGTCGACCAGGAAGTTTGAGGTGTAGTACTGATTATAAATTTTCACTGTATCACCCTTGCGGATCACCTTATCGATGGCGGATGAAGCGCTATCAATCTTTACAATTTTCCATTCCTCGGTCTTGTTGGCGGGATCATTGGACGCGAACCCCGCATTGCCCTTGACGGTTTCGTAAAGCCATTTGTCACCGACCTTGATCTCGACAATCATGCCATCCTGCAGCGTTACGGACCCACTGATTGGCATTAGTTTATAGCCAACTGCCTTGCCTGACATGGAAGCATAATCACTGACGTTATCACTGAGGTAATTGCCGCTGCCATTCAGTAATTTGACCAAGCCACTGGTGGAAATTCCGGCAGTATTCACTGCAGCTGCGCCGGCAGTGAGTTTGTTGGACAAGATGATTTTGGAAATAAGCTCGCTCGGCGGATAGTCCATTGACAGAATGCCGTAACGGTTGCCGGGTTTAATCGTCTGCAATGTGCGCGAATTAACGTACTCAGCAAATTCAAAAATGGTTGGAAATCCGCTTGGGTTGGCGATTCGGTAGCCGGGTACCGCTGCAGCCTGCAAAGCAAAGCTGTGGGCGCCGGTAAAGGGCGAAGCAGACAAGGAGTTCAGGAAAATCTTGTCCCTGGTCGACAAGGTTGCCTGATTCAGGTAGGTGAGGACGTTATCCCACTTTCTGGCTTTAGCATCGCCGCCCTGAAACTGATAGATATTATTGAACTGGTAGTTGGCGCCATCGATGAACTTATTGGGGCCAAAAGGCAGATCAATCCCCGGTAATTCCGAATGGATGGAGGTAAGCACAATGTGCTTCCTGATCTCGCCCATGGTCGGAACCCGATTGTCCTTATAAAACAGCCCATGGTCGTATCGGTTGAAATAGGTCTGCAGTAAATCGTTAAAATTTCCGCCGAAATCCATGGCCTTCAGGTGCTCCTCCTGAATGCGCATGATCACGGCCTCGCCAGGGCTAGCTTTAAGAAAGTCCACCACATCCTTCAGCACTTCGCCGAACATCAATTGTTGATACCATGGACCGTGGTGTATAGCCAGTGCACCGTTTTCATGGGAAGCCAGCCGAATATCCAGGTACCTTATACCGGCATTCAGCTGTTCTGAAATCGTCATGTCCTGGGTTTTGATGAAACTACTGTAGGAGTTGAGGAAATCGCCTTCGGCCCCGTAGTCGGCTCCCGAATCATGGGTGCCAGGAATGTTGATTTCAGACAGTTTTACCTCAGCCGGTATTCGGCTCATCCAGGTCTTTCGCAAGTAAACCGACTCTTTTGCCTCAGCTTGCTGTAATTGAGTGCTGGTTTGCCACGCTAGAAGCGGTAGAAGCGATTGCTGACCATAGGCGTTACAATTATATATTGTCACGCTGTTCATCAGGCACTTACCGCTTTTCGCATTCTTTATTTTACCATCCTCCAGAGACCAGTGCTGGAACAGAATGTCGCCACTGGTGCGGCATGACGCAAGTACCACTTTGCCGCCGTCCTTGTTCTCTCTCACGTCCAGACATCTATCCTTTACCGCATGATTTTGAAGCTGTCCATTGTGAAGATTCCAGAACTGATAGCGGTTACTGTTCTGGTTACCGCAGGAGGCCGTCACCACCACCCCGTTTTGAATGTCCCGAATATCCAGACAGCCGCCAGCGCGGCTTTGGATCTGAATCGGACCATCTGAGGCTGACGACGCGGGTCCGGCTAGCAGACTAACGATAGCGAGCAGCCAGAAGGCGCAGATAGATTTATAATGACGGGTTTCCAAACCCGGCTTGTAACGTGACATACCACCGCTCCCATTCATTTTAGATAGCTTGGACGGCGCTGGTTAAATGCAGCCTCTCGATCAGCTTCTGTCATATCTTCCCAGTGAATATATGTCCCGACAACCGGTGGTGGCGATACAAGACTATTTTTCGTTTCTCCGTCTGAAAATCCAGTGCCATTAGCACTAATAAGACCAACAACATCGCCTTTAGAATTTTCATGCCAAATGACAACGCGGCTGAATATCGCAGGATAATCAGATTTGTTTGCATTTTCTTGCACAAAATACCAACCTTCAGATGTAACGTTTTTGCTCATAAGTTTCCTTTAATTAAACCATTGTGTTCCGATCTCTTTTACTCGAATTATCTACTTGATTAGACTGAGTAGCCAGCATTTTAAAGTGCCGTCCAAGCTATCAAAAATGCGGCGCTAGCAAATATCCATCCAACAAAAAACAACATCGTTATGTCTCCTCGCTAATCTGTTTCATTATTGATTAGTCTCTTTTAAGGTTGAAACCACCGCCTTTAGGCGGTCAGATTTATCTGCGATACTTGTTTGCCAGTTGGTTTTGAAGGTGGCAAGTCATGGAATATCGCTACGGTAGTCATACAGTTTACGCAATACGATATCACTTTGTATTTGTTACGAAATACCGGTATCAAGTTCTTAAAGGTGATGTTG
>JBBKXJ010000140.1:0-13282 GCA_037969395.1 Pseudomonadales bacterium | reverse complement strand
TCTTTCTCAGCAGCGCTGAGTGCCGAGCTTTCGGGATAGTTGAATCGCGCTTTGCGATAAATTACCTGCGCGGCGTGCCAGTCGCCCCCTGCTACCTTTTCATTGGCCGCGACGATGGCTTCAGATTCGTAGCGGGCGGCAGTGGCTACCGCATGCTCACGCAGCCGGCCGAGGTGCTCGGTATTTGGCTCGCGTGCGGCAAATTCTTCAACTGATCGCAGCGCGTCACCGTAACGATGCTCGACCAGCTGTTGATCAACCTGACCGGCGAGGTCGCTTGTTGACCGAATCTGAGTCGCGCAACCCGCCATTATCAGTAGCAGCAGAGCGATGATGAAGCGCGTAGCGAGCATCAGGCGGCCCTGCGATGGCTAATGACATCGTCAATCAGGTTTTCCATTGCCATCGGATGCGCCTGTTCTACGGCGTATACGTTGTACACGCTGACCGGCACCGACTTGCCCCGCAGTTTGATTTTTTTATGTTGTTCCACGCACAGATTGTGAAGTTGTCGGATTTCCTCGTACAGCGATTCCTGAATAATGATCTGGCCACTGGCGGCTTCATTACACAAGCGCGACGCAATATTCACCGAATCGCCTACCACTGTGTATTCCAGCCGATCATTCGAGCCCAATAGGCCAGCTAACATCGTGCCGCTGTTGATGCCTATTCGCAGGTTGACGGTATATTTACCTTGTTGCACACGCTGTTCGTTAACCCGCTGAATCAGTTTTTGCATCAATACCGCGCACGACACTGCATGATACTGATGGTCTGGATCAGGTTTCGGTGAACCGAAAACCACCATCACGCAGTCGCCGATGTACTTATCGATAGTGCCAAAATAAAATCGTGCGCAGGCATCCAGATAGGTAAAGTACTCGTTCAGCAGTTCGCTCACTTCTCGCGGCGTTAAATTTTCCGAAATTTCAGTAAAGCCGACAATGTCAGCGAACAACACCGTAGCATGCACCTGTTCGCCGCCCACCTGAATCGTATCCAGCTTATTCAGCACTTTTGCAGCCACATCTTTGGCCAATAGCTGTCCCATCACATTTTCGACCTGAGTACGGTTGAGTGAACCTTGCCCCATATGATTGACCGCATTAATCAGCTGGCCTATTTCGTCATTGCGGCGTTCTTCAATTTGAGTAAAGTCGCCGCGGTCGATGGCCTCGGTGGCTGCTACCAGCGCTGTTAAAGGCCGTGTGACGCGCTTGCCGAGTGAAAATACCACAAGGCACATCGCAATCATCAGCAGCGTAGTGATGAAGCCCAGCAGCTTCAGCGAGTGGTTATAGCCACGTACAATCGCGTCTTGTGAATAACTCGCAACGGCGTAGCCGGCCAGTACGCCTTTGAACTTAATAGGCTCAAGGTGAACCGACACGGGAGCGGCACGCACGAAGTCCTTGCCGGCCACTAACGGCTGCTTACTGGGCGCCAGCTTCTGATAAGGCCTGCTGCGATCCAGCAGTGCAAAACTTGGCACTGAACCAGCCAGCGCTAACTGTTCGCCATCGCGATTGAAAATTGCCGCGCCTAGTATGCGGTCGTTGGCGGCGATATGTCGCACCAGTGCCTCAAGTTCGTAGCGCTCGTCAGTGAACAACGGTTCTACCGCAGTGCTTGCCAATTGTTCGGTTATCAGGGTACTGAAGTCGTCCGCATGGGCACCAATAAGGCGCGACTGATGATTTAACAGAAATACTGCCAGCACACATACGCAGCCGAGCATCAGCAGGGAAACGCTGGCGGCTAATTTTAATGCTATAGGGATTCTGCGCCGTACACGCGCATCCGCTACTTCGGTTTGCAAGGACGTCTCCGCGACTACTTCAATAAGTTGGAGGCTATTCACATAACATGTGTGAAACAGACACCTTTACTAAAATCTAGTCAACGGATGACATTTACACCAGCAGACAAGCCATAAAATGACAGGCGGGAGCACAAAAGTGGGAAATATATGTGTTTTGGCATGTGAGGCTGGCGCGCCCGGAGGGAGTCGAACCCCCGACCAACGGAATCGGAATCCGCTACTCTATCCAGCTGAGCTACGGGCGCGGTGAGGGCGCATAATACCGATGTGTGTGAAGCGAGTCTAACTAAAGTATGCCACCAATAAGTAAATTCGGCTTGCATAGAATATTAAGGGCTGCTGTTTGCACCACACAACCCCACCGAGGCCGACTAATCGGTAGCTGTAACTAAGAAAATAAAGACAGCTTGATTGCAGCGGTAGAGAGATTTAAGTCTGGCCGCTTAAGCGCTATAATTGCCGCCGGTTGTTGTTCGCGCACAGCGCAAAAGAGGTAATTTAAGTGAAACGTGTTTATTTGAAAGTACTGGGTTTCGTCATTCTCGCTGCAACGGTCGCCGTACAGGCGTCGGAAAAGACTGACAAAGACATCGCCGAACGTCTCAAGCCGGCCGGCGAAGTGTGCGTAGAAGGCGACCCCTGTGCAAGCGAGGTGGTTGCGGCCGCAGATACCAGCAGCGGTCCACGTTCCGGTGAAGATGTTTATAACGCAAGTTGCACGGCATGTCACGGCACCGGTGTTGCGGGCGCGCCAAAATTCGGTGATGTAGCCGCGTGGGAGCCGCATATCGCCAAGGGCATCGACGCGTTACATACCAATGCCGTCAGCGGCATAAACGCCATGCCGCCGAAGGGTACCTGTGCAGACTGCTCGGACGAAGAGGTTCACGCCGCCGTGGACTATCTTGTCGAAGCGGTCCAGTAAGCCTATTTAAGTAAAGCGTGATCCGCCGGTAGCTGGCGCTGCATCCACAGCGCCAGTTTATGCTTCATATTCGTTTCATTTTCCTGACCGTTGGCCAACGGCTGAATCAGCTTGTCATGTACCAATAGCCGGTAGATGTAGGTGATTTTCATTTTTGCCGAATCGGTTGCCTCTATCTCTCCTGCCCCGCGCTTCTTCGCATAAATTGCGCCCACGCGTAACGCCTCTTTGACCAACTCGGCCTCATGTGCCAGTTTTTTCATCGCCGTTGCACCGCTTGTAGATTTAAGGGGTATTAGTTTATCGACAGTCCCGCGTTAATCAAACAAGGCTTTTAAGCTGCCCATCGTCTGTTCGCCGCGCGCCTTGTTTTGCTCGGGGCTAAGCGCGGTTTTGGCAGGCCAGAGAATATATTGCTGCGGTAATTCATCAAGAAAGCGGCTCGGGTCGCAGGCTACAACCGCGCCATATTTTTTACGGCGCGCGGCGTAGCATAATGTTAGCGTTTGCTGCGCGCGGGTCATGCCCACATACGCTAACCGGCGTTCCTCTTCGATGGCAGCCGGCTCTACGCTGTTGCGATGTGGCAATAGCTCCTCTTCAAAACCGATAATATACACGTGCTTAAATTCCAACCCCTTGGCCGCGTGCAGGGTGAGTAGCTGAATACGGTCGAAATCCTCTTCATTTTCCTGCCGGTCGAGCAGGTCGCGCAGTACCAGTTTAGCAATGATTTTCTCGATCTCGGCGTCGTCTCCGGCCGCACGCACGTCTTTATCAATTGCGCTGACCAGGAATTGTACGTTTGCCCAGCGGCGCTCCGCGGTAGTTGTTGAGCTGCTGTTTTGCAGCAACCAGTCTTCGTAGTCGATATCGCTTAACAGCTGCTTGATGGCTGCGACCGGTTCATCCTGCAGTGCGCGCTGTCGGTCTTCCATCCAGCGGCCGAATTGCTGAACTTTGTGCAATGCCTTGCCTTCGAGCAGGCTGGTTAATCCCATTTCGGAACAGGCCGCCAGCAAGCCGCTGTCACGTGTTTGAGCGTAGGTGGCCAGGGTCTCAAGCGTTTGCGCGCCAATGCCGCGCCGTGGCGTGTTGATCACGCGTAACATGGCACCATCGTCGGCCGGGTTAATCAACAGCCGCAGATAGGCCATCAAGTCCTTAATCTCGTTGCGCGAGAAAAACGACGTGCCGCCGCTGATGCGATACGGTAGCTGCTCGGCTTGCAGGCGCATTTCCAGTAGCCGCGCCTGGAAATTGCTGCGGTACAACACGGCAAAGTCCTGCAGTTCACTTTTATAGCGCAGGCGGCGGTCGAGAATTTCGTTGACCACGTACTCGATTTCATCATTTTCATCGGCGCGGCGTTCAACTTGAACACTGTCACCAAGACCGCGTTCGCTCCACAGCCGTTTTTCAAAACTGTGTGGATTGTTGGCGATAAGAAGATTGGCTGCCCCCAGTATGGTTTGCGTGGAACGATAGTTTTGCTCTAATTTTACGACCTTTAGCCGCGGATAATCGCTTTGCAATATAGCCAGGTTTTCCGGCCGCGCGCCACGCCAGGAATAAATCGACTGGTCGTCGTCACCTACTACGGTAAACATCGCCCGGCTGCCGGTGATTAGCTGCAACAGCTGATACTGGCTGGTATTGGTATCCTGATATTCGTCTACCAACATGTAGTGAATGTTGTTTTGCCAACGCTCGCGCGCCGCTGGGTCGGTTTGTAATAGTCGTACCGGTTTGCTGATCAAATCGTCAAAGTCGACCGCGTTATAAGCCTGCAAGCTGCGTTCGTATTGCGCGTACAAGGCCGCAGCCTGCCGTTCCACGCCATTTTCGGCTCGTTTGGACACCTGCTCCGGCCCCAGCAAATCGTTTTTCCACTGCGAGATAAGGTGTTGGCAGGTGCTGATGACCTCCGCGTCGTCAAGCCGATCTTGCAGCGCCAAATCCTGTAGCAGGGCCAGCGAATCCTGTGCGTCGAAAATGGAAAAGCCGCGCTTGAGGCTGAGAGCCTCCAGCTCAGCGCGAATAATACTGAGCCCCAACGCGTGAAATGTGGAAATTCTGAGACCCTTGGCACGCTCGCCCAGATTGGCGCGCACCCGCTGGGACATTTCCTGAGCGGCTTTGTTAGTAAATGTGACGGCGGTGATGCGCTTGGCGGAATAGTTGCACTGCTGAATCAGGTAGGCGATCTTTTCGATAATCACGCGAGTTTTACCACTACCTGCGCCGGCCAGCACCAACAGGGGGCCATCGATGTAACGTATCGCTTCGCGTTGAGGGGGGTTAGGGCGAGACATTTGGACCAACAAAAAAGCGGCACATTGTAGCAGGCACTCTCGGCAAAGAATCTATAAAAAATCAATCGACAAGATAGCGCGATGCTGATTGCAAAGTCAGCCCAAATATAAGATAGTTTTTGCATGCCTTCGGTACTGCAAACCAACAGCGAAATCACTCTCTCCGTAGCCGAGCCACAAATCCGAATTCTATTCATCAACGACGCGCAAATAGAATACGCGCGTTTGTGCCATATGCTCGCAGCGATCAGCACTAGCCGCTACCAGCTCACCTGGTGTAGCGATATAAACCACGCCATGGAGGCCATGCTGAGCCAGCTGCACGATATTATTTTGCTCGACTATCTTCCTTCAGCCGGTCAGCGCTTACTCGCCAGCGCTACCCATCAGGGCTGTAAGGCACCTATTATTGTAATGACCGAGCAGATGGACACCGAGCTTGATCAGGCCGCCATCAAAGCCGGCGCTGCGGACTACCTGGTCAAAGGTCAGACTGATACTCATGTGCTGGAGCGAGCAATCCGGTATGCGCTTGACCGCAAGGAGGGAGAACTCAAGCTGGCAAAACTGGCGCACTACGATGCGCTCAGCGGCATGCCGAACCGGGTATTATTTCGTGACCGGCTGGAGGGTGCCATGCAGCGCGCCGAGCGCGGCAATCATGCGGTGGCACTGCTGTTTCTTGACTTCGATGGTTTCAAAAAAGTTAACGACAATTACGGTCACGCAGCCGGCGACCGCTTGATTGCCATTATCGCCCAGCGCCTGTCGGCCTGTATGCGCAAAACCGACAGCGTTGCGCGCCTGGGCGGCGATGAATTTACGGTAGTGCTGGAAGACCTGCATTCCATTGCCGATATCGTCAACGTAGCTCGAAAAATTTTGCAAACCATTGCCCGTCCATTTCCCATTGCCGGCAATCGAATTTTGCTCGGCTGCAGCATTGGCATTGCCCAATATCCCGAAGCCGGTAACACCGTTGATACCTTACTAAGCAATGCCGATATGGCGATGTATCAGGCCAAGCGTGTGCCCGGCAGTGCCTACCGATTCTATACCGATAAAATGAACGCCGAGGCGATTAATCAACAACTTATCGAGGACGAGTTAGCAGCTGCGCTACAGGCGAATGAGTTGCTGCTGTATTTTCAGCCACGGCTGGATTTGCATAGCCTCAAAATAGTTGGTCTGGAAAGTTTACTGCGCTGGCAGCACCCCAGGCGCGGTCTATTGGAGCCAAAAGATTTTCTCGACGTAGCGAACAATAGCCATCTCATCACTCAAATTGACCACTGGGCAATTGGCGAATCATGCCGTGTGCTGGCCGCGCTCGATGGGCTTGGAGGGGCAGCAATGAAGATTGCCATAAACCTGTCAGTGAAAACACTGCAGGATGACGATTTCCTCACCAGGTTGCAGCACACACTCGCAGACTGTGGAGTCGACGCCAGGCGGCTGGAGTTTGAACTCAATGAATCGGCGCTGATGGCACATGTTGCGCAGTTAAGCAGCAGCATGCGCGCGGTCAATAAACTGGGGCCGGTGTTTCTGCTCGATGATTTTGGCAGCGGCTATTCGTCGTTTCCGCAGCTACAGCGACTGCCAATTGCGGCGGTGAAAATTGATGCAAGCCTGGTACAAAACCTGGAAAACAGCGCCGCCGATGCGCGCATCGTCAAGGCGATGATCAACATGGCCAAAAACCTGGAACTGACCGTCATCGCGGAGGGCGCCGACGCGCTGGAGCAGGTGCATTTTCTGCAGCACAATAACTGTGACCTGTTGCAGGGTTATTTTTTTAGTCCTGCCTTAGCCTACGACGCTTTACGCGAACTGCTGCAAGAAAAAGCTGTACTCGCTGTGTAAGGCGCGCACGCCGCGGGAAGGCGACTTGCCGGTGCGCGCAGTTCACTATCTTCGTCCTTCATCTTCGCGACAATGCCCTGGCCAGGCACCGGCCAGCGGTCGGCCGACACTCCACAGGTGTGCGCTTACTACATTCCGGCGGCGCTCAGTGTCGCATTGAACGTTGCGCTGGGACGCATGACGGTTTTTGTTTTTTCCGGGTCGGCAAAGTAGTAACCGCCAATGTCAACTGGCTTTCCCTGTACGGCGTTGAGCTCTGCAACGATCGTTTCCTCCTTGTCTGCCAGCGCCTTCGCCAGCGGAGCAAAGTGAGCTTGCAGCTCGGGGTCTTGCGTTTGATTAGCCAACGCCTGCGCCCAATACATAGCCAGATAGAAATGACTGCCTCGGTTATCCAGCTCGCCGGTTTTGCGTGACGGCGATTTGTTGTTGTCCAGCAGTTTACCGGTTGCCTCGTCCAGCGTGGTTGCCAGCAGTTTGGCCTTGCTGTTACCGGTCTTGATGCTGACGTCTTCCAGCGATACGGCGAGTGCCAGGAATTCGCCCAGAGAATCCCAACGCAAGTGGTTTTCTTCAACGAGCTGCTTGACGTGCTTTGGCGCCGAGCCGCCCGCGCCCGTTTCAAACAAACCTCCGCCAGCCATCAGCGGCACGATGGACAACATTTTTGCGCTGGTACCCAGTTCCATAATGGGAAACAGGTCGGTCAGGTAATCTCGCAAAATATTGCCGGTGACGGAAATAGTATCTTTGCCGCGAATAATGCGCTCCAGCGTATAGCGCATGGAACGCAACGGCGACATGATCTGAATATCCAGCCCCGTCAGGTCATGGTCCTGCAAGTACAGTTTTACTTTTTTGATCAATTCAGCGTCGTGTGGACGATACTCATCCAGCCAGAACACAGCGGGCGTGTCGGACTGGCGCGAGCGAGTCACGGCCAGTTTCACCCAGTCGCGAATCGGCGCGTCTTTAGTCTGGCACATTCTCCAGATATCGCCCTCTTCAACATCCTGCTCAATCAATACCGTGCCCTGATCGTCAACAATACGCGCTACACCAGCAGTGGGTATTTCGAAGGTCTTGTCATGCGAACCGTACTCTTCGGCTTTTTGCGCCATCAAACCAACGTTAGGCACGGTGCCCATGGTGGTGGGGTCGAATGCGCCATTGGTCTTACAGAAATTGATCATTTCCTGATAAATTCTGGCGTACGTGCTTTCCGGCATAACAGCTTTGGTGTCTTTCAGTTTGCCGTCCGGCCCCCACATTTTACCGCCAACGCGAATCATGGCCGGCATGGATGCGTCCACAATCACGTCGCTGGGCGCGTGTAAATTGGAAATACCCTTGGTTGAGTCGACCATCGCCAGTTCGGGGCGTGCCTGATAGCAGGCGTGGATATCTTTCAGAATCTCTTCGTGCAGAGAGCCAGGCAAGCTTTCAATTTTTTCGAATACGCTGCTGATGCCGTTATTCGGGTTAACCCCTAATTCGTCAAACAATTTGCCGTGTTTTGCGAACAGGTCTTTGTAGAAAACCTTCACCGCATGGCCAAAAACGATCGGGTGGGAAACTTTCATCATGGTGGCTTTCACGTGCAATGAAAACATGACGCCGGTTTCTCGCGCGTCTTCCATTTCGTCTTCCAGGAATTCGCACAGCGCTGTTTTGCTCATAAACATGCTGTCGATAATTTCGCCAGCCAGCAGCGAGGTCTTTTCTTTCAGCACGATGGTCTTGCCGTCTTTTGTGACGAGGTCCATTTTCACATCACAGGCCTTGTCCAGCGTCAGGCATTTTTCGCTGGAGTAGAAATCGCCACTGTGCATGTGGGCAACATGGGTGCGCGAGGCGGGGCTCCATTTGTCCATTGAGTGTGGATTTTTGCGGGCATAGCGTTTTACCGCAGCCGGTGCGCGCCGGTCGGAGTTGCCTTCTCGCAATACCGGATTGACAGCGCTTCCCTGCACTTTCGAGTAGCGCTCTTTGATGACTTTATCTTCTTCAGTCTGTGGGTTTTCGGGGTAGTCAGGAATGTTATAGCCGTGTGATTGCAGCTCCGCGATGGCGGCCATTAGCTGAGGAACGGCGGCGCTGATATTGGGCAGCTTGATGATATTGGTATCGGCATCCTGGGTCATACGGCCTAACTCGGCCAGATTGTCAGGAACTTTCTGATCATCCTTAAGATAGTCGGAGAACTCGGCAAGAATTCTTGCCGCCACCGAGATATCGCTTTTCACCACATCAACGCCGGCTGCAGAGGCAAAGGTTCTGATAACCGGAAGCAGCGAGCAAGTGGCCAGCAAGGGAGCTTCGTCGGTCAGCGTGTAAATGATTTTGGTATTCTTGGTAGTCATTTCTACTCCAGTTTGTTATCGGAACATGGATCAAATGATGGTTAGTCTACGCCTGTACAGGCAAAGGACAATTAGCTTAAAGTCGGTAATTTGCTGGTGATCGTTTTGGCTCAGGTCGTCAGTTTTTAAGTATCGTGGCGTCAGCCTTCAAAGCGCCTTGCCAGTTCGTCTATACGCGGCACCCGCCGGGTCAGCCATTTAAAAACATGGCTGGCCGGCTCTTCATAGCCGGTCATCAGGTAGCTCAGTCGGCGTGGGTTTTTGAGGGTGGCAAGCACCCGCCGCGCGTCGCGACTTGTCGCACAAAACAACAAAGCGTCGTCTTGATCAAGCGTTTCCGCAGAGTTGGGCAGCACCAAAGCTTTCGTGGCGCGTCTAAGTGCAAGCGGCACGCAGACCAATTCCCTGGTACGTTCGGAGGGGTCGCGAATGATGTCTGCAATGCGCACTTGCAGGCCGGCCGCGTTGAGCTGGGCTATAGCGGGAGTGTCTTTGCCAACGGTGACGCTTAGCAGTTGCGGTTCATGTTCGCCAAAGCTCTGCTGCAGCCGATGTACCAGCTTGGCAGTTATTTCGGGGTCGCTCGCTTTTAGATAGTCGATGACTGTCGGCATGACCGGGGCAATGAGCTGCACCAGGATATTACGCGCGGTCACCAGGCTGGCCTGCATGATCAGGTCGACGGAGGCGGCATTAAACGCCAACTCATTCTCGTGCTGGTTCTGGCGGACGATCAGAAACGCGTCAGACTTGAAGCGTTGAGCGCTGAGCAAAATATCCAGATTGTACGTGTCGCTATCGGTCCCCGCCACCAGCCCCGCCGCGTCCTCTATTCCTGCTGCCGCCAGAGACTCAACATCCGCGTGACCACAAATTGTTTGCTGGGCCTCGGCCGCATTCTCGACGTCCGGATCAATGACTGCGGTAGCGATCTGCTGTGCCGAAAGTTCGCGTTGAATGCACGAACCCATGCGCCCGTAGCCGCACAAAATCCAGGGTCCCTCGCGCATGTGCCGTGGTTCAACCAGCCTGGCGTCATGCACGCCGACGAACCATTCGCTCAGTATGTACAGTTGCGGTGCGCTCACTGCAATCCCTAGCTGCGCCGCAAACAATTCGAATGGGTTAATGACGGTGACACCCTGCATGGCCTGCAGGTGTTTCTGATGGTGGGCCGACGTCGAGCGGCAGATGACTTGTGCAGCGGGATTCAAAAACCGCGCCATCACCGCAATCTTCAGGTTAAGGTCTTCATCCGGCGATAAAGCAACGATACCAAGGCAATTCGGCAGGCTGATGCCCGCTTCCACCAGGTGTTTTGGTACGCTCGCGTCTGCGCATAGCCCGGGCATTCTGTCTCTATAGTCACGTAACGCCAGTGCCTTAATGCGCTCCTCGTCGGCGTCGATAACCACCGCCATCAGGTCATGATCACTGAATCCCCGGGTTAACAGCGAACCAGTGTCGCCGAATCCGCAGACGATGTAGAACGGCGATGATATCTGGCGAACGCTGCGGGCGAAACGTCGCTCCGCGATAGCGTTCACCAAAAAAGGATTCTGAGCCAGCTTGATGATCGAACCAATAGCATACAGCCAGGCCACGACACCCATATACAGGCAGACAATGGTCCACAGCCGTTGCTCGTCAGTGAAATTCTGCGGTATTTCACCGAAGCCGGTAGTGGTCGCGGTGTAAGTGAAAAAGTAAAACGCGTGGAACAGGCTCATCCTGTGCGGATTGCCTTCTGCGTCCTGCCCCGGCATCAGCGCCATACCAATGATGCCGACAGCGTACACCACTACTATCACCAATACCGGGCCGCGCGTAAACCGCAGTATGACCGCGGTAACGCGATTCAGGTCTGAATTCTGTGCCATCGACTAATGACGCGACATTAAAGCGTCGGATACGAGCACGATGACGGATATAGAGTTTGCCACCAGGGCGCCGCAGGCCCACGATACTATCGCCGCCACGTGGTTTGGATCAGGTATGTCGGTGTCGTCCACCAGCACGATCCAGACCACCCGCGCGGTGATCAATAGCAAATCAGCGACCAGACTGGTGGCCAGCAATATTGAGCCTACCTGGGTGCGGTCGCCAAGTTTCAGGCCGGTAGCGATCAGGCTAACGATAATGGCGATGGTTAACACCCAAACGCTGTGATGTTCCGGCGTTTCAATGTTGCCGCTGACGAAAACGACATTTAATGCCAGGGCAAGCACAACGAAAAAACCGAATACCACGCGTTCCAACTTCACGTCATAACTCCCCTTAGCTTCTTACCGCCGAAGTGCATGCCGTGTGGCTGTCAGCGGTGCACAAACTTAAACCTGCTGTTGGTGAAACATAATGGTTGGATCTAGGTGCCGATTACTATGCAATAGACTTACGCCGCAATCCGCCAGGCTACCAACACAATTGTCGATGCGGCGCTTATCGTCTACCGTACTGACTTAACTGGCATCATTTTTATAGTTTTCTACCGATTGGAGAATCGCTTGACGGGCTGCTTCTTTATCGCGCCAGCCGCGAATTTTCGCCCATTTGCCCTCTTCCAGATCTTTGTAATGCGTGTAGAAATGCTCTATCTGCTTGAGCAGTATTTCGGGCATATCTTCGCGTGTCTTCACATGCTCCCAGAACGGCGTAAGTGCCGGCACGGGTAGCGCCAATATTTTGTAGTCGACCCCGCCGTCATCTTCCATATCCAGCATGGCGATGGGGCGGCAACGAATGACCGAGCCAATATTCACGCGATGCGGGGTGCGCACCAGCACGTCCATGGGGTCGCCATCATCCGACAAGGTGTCGGGTATGTAACCGTAGTTGCACGGGTACACCATCGGCGCGCCCATAAAACGGTCGACGAACAATGCGCCGGTGTCTTTGTCGACTTCGTATTTAACCGGGTCGCTATGGGCCGCAATTTCAATAATTACATTGAAATCATCGGGTAGATCTCTGCCTGCGGGCACTTGATTTAAACTCATAGACTTTGCTGCCTTGCTGTAGTGTGTTTGCTAATTGCGCATTGACGATAGTTGACGCAATCGTCAATGCGCAGTGAGGGTACTGTTTATTTACTATTCGGTGCTAGCTCGTCCGACTTCCAGGATGAACGAATCAAGCCTTTTCAAGCGTTTGAGAAATGCTGTCACGAATATCTTCGACCGTACCGCTACCCTCTACGCGATGATAGCGTGGCGCTGCCGGTCCTGACTGATCTTTATAAAACGCAACCAGTGGGCTGGTTTGTTCGTGATAGACGCGCAGTCGATTACGGATGGTATCTTCCTTGTCGTCTTCGCGTAGTACCAGCGCTTCGCCGGTTTCGTCATCGAGCCCGTCTTGCTTGGGTGGAGAATAAACCACATGGTAAATACGACCGGATTGCGGATGCACACGGCGACCGCTCAGTCGCTGTACAATATCTTCGTCAGCAACAACAATCTCGACCACATGATCGATAGGCACAGCGGAGTCGACCAGCGCCTGCGCCTGCGTGATCGTGCGTGGAAAACCGTCAAACAGAAATCCTTTGTTGCAGTCATCCTGTTGAATTCTTTCCTTTACCAGCGCCACTACGATGTCATCCGAGACCAGGGCACCGGAATCCATCACCGCTTTGACCTTTAATCCTAATTCGGTTTTGGCTTTAATGGCGGCTCGCAGCATATCGCCGGTTGAAATTTGCGGAATGCTATAGCGCTCCAGTAAAAATTGCGCTTGCGTGCCTTTGCCCGCACCTGGAGGGCCTATAAGAATAATTCGCATTGGCTACCTACTCTGATAATGAGTTTTCTTTAAGTGGAAGCTATTAAGGAACGGTCACGAAATAACTTGACGTTCTTGCTTGTCTTTTCGCCCGTCTTCTTCGTCCCCTCAAGGGCCTACTTTTGGTGCGGTAACAGTGACATAGTTCGACTATGCGCCTGTTACCACGCCTCGAATACGAACCAAAATCCGGCGCAATAACGTTCAA
>JBBKXJ010000139.1:0-19336 GCA_037969395.1 Pseudomonadales bacterium | reverse complement strand
TCCGCGAGATAGCCCTGACTAAACGTTCCCAGAGCCCCAAACACCCCCGAGCCAAGCGCCAGCCACATCCCCAGTTCGCCGGTACCCATGCCGTGTATGCGTATAAAGAATGGCGCTAGCCAACTGGCGGCACCATAGCCAATCATCGCATTCAGCGCTACGGCAATCGACAGATAGCGAAACGATCGGCGCGACCACAGCAGCGCCACAACCTCTGGCAGCGAGGAGGCCTCCTGATTAGCAGGTGCGATGTTTTCGGAGAATCCGCGCTGCGGCTCGGGCAATGAAAAACGCACCAATAGCGCGATGACTAATCCGGGCAAGCCTACTACCACGAACGCGACACGCCAGCCAAAGAATTCGTTAAGCCAGCCGCCCAGTAAAAATCCGAACAGTATGCCGACATTTATGCCGGTGGAATAAAACGCGAACGCGGTGGCGCGCTGCCGTGGTGGAAAGATGTCAGACAACATCGAATGCGCCGGCGGGCTGCAGCCGGCTTCGCCAACGCCGACTCCAACACGCGCCGCCAGCAGTTGGGTATAGTTACCCGCCAACCCGCTGAGCGCTGTCATCAGGCTCCAGGTGCCGATTGCAATGGCAATAATGTTACGCCGTACCAGGCGGTCAGCCAGCCTCGCAATGGGAATGCCCGCGGTGATATAAAAAATGGCGAACGCGAAGCCGGTTAGTAAACCCAGCTGGGAGTCGGACAAACCCAACTCGAGCTTGATCGACTCCTGCAGAATAGCCAGCAGTTGTCTGTCGATAAAATTAAACGCATACACCAGCGTTAGCAGGCCAAGCGCATAGTAGCGATAAGTTCGGCTGTGGTAGGGGTCGGAAGGGTCTGAGCTGTCGCTTACGTCGATAGCGCTGTGCTGGACAGACTTATCGTGTGCCATTTTAATGAGGTCTTTATTAATATCGTTGTAGCTATGCTGCGCTGTTTTGCCGGCTATTACCAGCGCTAAAGTTTGTCTAACGTAACGTCATTCGCGATTAGCCTGAGCTTGCACGGCGAAGCTCGCACGACATTTCAGGCCTCCGACCACTTTGTACTCCGGGTTCGGCAGCGTCAGACGAATGCCGAAAGTACCGCTGGCCGCGTCGATAATATTGTCTACCACGCTGACTGTCGCCAGGTAACTTCCCCTGGCCGGCGCTTCCGGAAAAATTTCAGCCTGCATACCCGCTTTGATGCTGCCGTACAGTTCACTGGGAGCAATGATTTCTATGCGTAACGGGTCAATCTGCGCCAGCTTTAACAGCGGCTTGTCTTTCACCGACTCGCCGGGATGTACATAGCGCGCGACCACGATAGCCGAAATCGGACTGGTAACGGTGCGTAGTTTCAATGCCGCTTCGGCGCGCTGCAGTTCCAGTTGCGCCAGCTTCTTATCGTTATAAGCTTGCTCCAGCGCTAGCTGCGCCAGCCGTGCCTCGGTCTCGGCTTCGTCCTTATCGTAGGACGAGCCAACTTGCTTGGTGAACAGCTCGGCGGCACGGCGCTGCTTGCGCTCGGCAAACTTCTTGTTTACCTGTTTGGCACGAATATCGTCGTCGGCTTTTGCCTGCGCGGCCGCCACGGCGACGCCGGCTTTTTCCACCGACGCTTCGAGCTGGGCCAGCACCTGGCCTTTTTCGACGCGGTCACTTTTGTCGACGCTAATGCTGTCGACAATGCCGTCTACCGACGTGCTGAGTTCGATCGTCATCTCCGGCTCGATGATACAGTCCAGTTCTTCTGTGAGATTTGCATAACAAGGCACGCTTAGAAAGCTGACTAACAGCAGGCAAGCTGCGCTGCGCGAATGACTATTCATTATTTCTCTCATTGTTTTCGATTACTCCTGGCGACCGGAAAAAGCGAGCAGGCTACTGATGTGTTCGTCCATTTTCAGCAGGTCCTTGCGTATTGCGCGGTACCGGCGTTGCAGCGACTGTTGCGGTAGGTAAAGTAAAATTCTGCTTAATGCGGCTGGCAAGGGTTTGTTTGCCCGACCGCAACGACCCAGCGCGCGCCGCAGCCACAGCGGGTAATAGTCATGTATGAGCGAATCGTTGAGTGACAGAATCGCCTCAAAACTGCCGCTATCGCCTTGCCGTCCTGCCCGCCCTGAAAGCTGCCGGTCGAGCCGCTGCGAATCGTTGCGCTCGGCGGCAATCACCGCTAGTCCGCCGCTCTCGTCTATCCCCTCGCCCAGCTTTATGTCAGTGCCGCGACCAGCCATGTTGGTTGCAACGGTGATGCTGCCGCGCTGTCCTGCAGCAGCGACGATCTCCGCCTCTTCGTGATCCTGTCTTGCGTTGAGAACGCGATGTGGCAAGTCTTGCCGGGTCAGAATATTACTAAGCAGCTCCGAGTCTGCGACTGAACAGGTACCGATCAGCAGCGGACGACCGCTGGCATGTATTGCCTTCGCGCGCGCTGTGATGGCTGACCACTTATCACTGGCGCGGCGGTAGATTCGGTCCGACGTAGTCGTTAACCGGCTGGCCTTATTGCGCGGTACGCTAACAACCCGCTGCCGATAGATGTTCCACAGCTCACCTTCCACCTCCTGCAACGTGCCGCTCATGCCGGCGAGGCGCAGGTAACGGCGAAAGAATCGTTGGTAGGAAATACGCGCCAGGGTTTCGCGCTGGCCGGAAAGCTCACAGTCTTCCTTGCTCTCTATCATTTGCTGCAGCCCCTGCTCCCAGGAGCGATCGGCCATCACGCGGCCGGTATTCTGATCGATAATTTGTACTTTGCCCTCGCGCAGCAAATAATGCTTGTCGCGCTGGTAAAGGTGCAGCGCCACCAGGGCCTGCTGCACCAGAAATTGGCTGCGCCGCGCACCCCGCCAAATGCCCTCTAAAGTGCCGCTGTTTTCCTCCAGCCAGTTGCGGCCAGCCGTGGTTAACACTACGCGGTGTTCGCGCGGCTGCACGACGTAATCACGCTGCTCGCGCAATGCCTGCGCAAACAGCAGCGCTTGCCGGTAAATTTGCTGTTGTTGCGGGTCCTTGTGCTCTCTGGTGATAATCAGCGGTGTGCGCGCCTCATCGATTAGCACGCTGTCGGCTTCATCGATAATGGCAAAACAGAGGCCCCTCAGCAACGGTTTGCCAGCCGCCTGTGAGGCGTTGAATTGCACTATCGTGCGGCTACTCTCGTTGCCCATCTGGATGCGGTCGCGCAGATAATCAAAGGCAATTTGTTTATTGGTGCAGTACACCACATCGCTTTGGTAGGCGCTGCGCTTGGCATCGTCCTGCATATCTTCGGTAATGGCGCAAACGCTTAAGCCAAGTACTGCGTACAGTGGCTGCATCTCGGCTGCATCGCGCGTTGCGAGGTATTCATTGGTGGTAATAACGTGCACTGGAATGCCGGCCAGCGCCGCGCTGCCAGCTGCCAGGGTGGCGGTCAAACTTTTACCTTCGCCGGTTGCCATCTCCGCCATGTTGCCGTTGATCATCGCCCAGGCGCCAAACAGCTGCACGTTGAAGTGACGCATATTGAGCACTCGAGCAGACAACTCGCGCAGCACCGCAAAGCTGGTAAAAATAGCCTGCGGCTGCAGACCATCGCATACCAGTCTGTCCCGCACCAGTTGCAGCTGCGCCTGCAGTTCGCCCTCGGTAGCATCGGCAAGTCCCGCAGCGGCCGCATCGATTTTTTTCACTACATAGGCGAGGCGGTAATGACGGGCACGCCGCAGGCTGGGCACTTTAGCTACGCAGTTGCCAAGCCACAGCTCCAGCGAACCAGGCACGGGCGTCACGTTTTGCGGATAAAATCCGTGGCTTGCGCCGGGTTTAAATATCGCGTTAACGGTCATGCTCAGACGTTCAGCTGGCGCAGAAACAGCTGCCGCAGGCGTCGATACCACTGCTGCGCAAGCGGTTCGGCACCGTGGTCAAACAGTACGTGCACACGCGTGCCTATGTGTGCCGCACTCATCGGCAGCGGCAATTGCAATTCGTATTGAAACAGTTTTTCGAGGCTGGTTAAGCCCTCCTTGTCCTGCGGGTCGGTGGCAATAGAGCCACCGCCGGCGGTACCTAACACCTTGCTTGGCAAACGGTAGCTTGCCTGCGGCATATCACGCACTACGCTGGCATCTAACACTTTGTTTATGTCGCTGGCGAGGCGCACCTGTACTTTATCGAGACGCCGCCGCACGCGATCAATGTCCGTCTGGTCAACCACAACGCGTGCCGTTGCGTTACGCGCTGCAATCACATAGCCGAGGCTCTGCCCCTGTTGAACAAACTGCCCGGGTAAATCGTCTGCCGCCGGTACGATAAATTCGCCGTCGGCATTGCTGGCAATCTGCAGCGAGTCGACGCGTTGCTGCGCACGCTGTAGTTCGGCTGCAGCGGCTTGTCGTTCTTCCTGCATTAAATTGGCTTGCACCAAATCGGTCGTGCGCAGAGCAAAATAGCGCGCCTTGAGTTCTGTTACTTTGGCCGCCGCTACGTTGCGTTGCGCAATTAGCAGAGGATCACTCAACTGCACTAACGGTTGGCCTTTGCGCACCTGACTGCCAGGTACGGCAAGCAGCTGCACTGCAAAGCCTTCGGTGCCCGCGTGCACGCGGGCGTCCTGCGGTGCCCACACCAGACCTTCGTGACGAGATTTGGACGTCACCGGCACCAGCAACAGCAGCGCGCCCAGTGCCGCGCACATGGCACCAGTAACAGTCAGCGCACGCACGCGTTTGAGGCGCAGGCCGGGATCGCTAACCAGCCACGCCAACTGCTTACCAAGCGGCATCAGTAGTTGATTAATGACGGCCCAGAGAGCCAGCGCCACTCCAACAAAAAAGAACGTTTGCGCCAGATAAAAGCCAATAACCACCAGCAGCAGCAGGCGATAACAAAACGATGCAAGGGCATAGCAGAAAAACCAGCCGGCTTCGCCGGCAGCATTTACCGGCGATTTAACAGCGCGCAGGCCAAACGCATAACGCTGCAACAAATAGCCAATATAGCGATTCGAACGCTGACCAAGGTTGGGGATAGCCAGCGCGTCAACCAGCACATAGTAAGCGTCGTAGCGCAGCAGAGGGTTACCGTTAAATAACAAGGTGGAAACACTGCCGATTAACATGACGTTAAACGCCAGACTGCGCACCAGCCCGGGTTCGACGCTAAGCCAGATAAACAACGCCAGCGCCGCCAGCAGCAGCTCCACCAGAATACCCGCTGCACCGACCAACATGCGCTTGTACTTACTGCGGAACGCGGTCGCCGCCGATGCGTCAACATACGGTATGGGCATCAATACCAGCAGCATAATCCCCATTTCGTGAACTTCTCCACCCTCCAGCTTGGCCGCATAAGCGTGACCAAACTCGTGTAACAGTTTCACTATGGGATAAGTCAAAGCCATTAACAGCAGGTTGTGCGTGCTGAATGCCTGCTGCAATGCTGCAGCGCGAATCTCTTGCCAGTGCACGCCTGCCAGCAACACAGCTGCAACCAGGGTTAGCAGGTAAAGCAGCAGTGCCGGCCAACTGAATAGCGGCGCGACGCAGGCAATCGTGCGATTTAGCCAGACCTCCGGGTCGATCAGTGGAATACGAATGGAGAGAGGGTTCTTAAAGCGGCCCTGCCACTGCGCCTTTTCCTGCGCCTCGCTGCGCCGAAACAGCTCATCGGTATCGACAGGAATATCGCACTGCAGCACATCACGGCTATGCAATTGGGCTAACAGTTGAATAATGTCGTCCTGCGTGGGCGCTTCATCGCCGCGTAAGGTATTTACCCGGTGCCAGATTTCCTGCACGCTGCGGCTGCCGTCCATCAAACCGATAAACTCGTAAGCGGCATTGCTAAAACGATGGTAGCGGCTGCTGGAGTCATCTTGCAGCACGTACCAGATTTGGCCGCGATAATCATGCCGGTGCAGCCTGGTATGGGCGCGTAACTGCGGTTTTAAAGCCTGTACGCGATACCAGTGCGCGCTGAACAAGGAATCAGACATAGGGCCTACGGTATCCATTGCCAGGCTTGCAGGCGCAGCCAGTCCATTAGACTGTGGGTCCAGATCCACAGCAGTTTGCGCTCACCGATGTCAATTTTGGCGATGCCGGCCATGCCGGGCCGCAGTGGTGTGTTCTTGTCTAGCAGTTCGGCCTCAACGCGAAAGAAGTTTTTACCATTGGCGGCCGTGGCGACGCTGGTGATCTTTGTTACCGTCAGCGCGATGCGCTCGCCGGGTAAGCTGGTTAACGCCAACCAGCCCAGCTGACCCGGTTGCACCGCCGCGATATCCTGATCGTCGACCTGTAGCTGAATGCGGAAATCGTCCAGCGGCGCGACTTTGAACAGCACGTCGCCACGCTCAACCGGCGCACCCAGCGATTGACTCAAATCCCCTTCGATCACTACGCCGGCAAAGGGTGCAACAATTTGGGTGCGCGCCAGCTGTTCGTCTACCAGTTTTAGCTGCGCGTCAGCCTGTTTTATTTGCGCCCCGATAATGCTTACCTGAGTGCGGTCGTGGGTTGCCATGGCCTCGCGGTATTCGCGCGCGTATTGCTGGCGTTGGCTGGACCATTTAAAGCGCTCCAGGCGCAGGTCCTTATCATCGAGCCGACCCATCTCATCACCGATCTGCACAATATCGCCGGCCTGCACGTTGGCCGCCGCGATAAAGCCCTGCACCGGAGCGGCCACAACGCGCTGGATGCTGCCTTCAATATTGGCCTCGGTAGCGACTCGATAGTTGCCCGGCGTAACGCCAACAAAGACCAGTGCGGAGGCTGTTAACAGCGTTGCAAATTTCAGCGTCAAATGCTCCGGCCCGAACAGGCGCCCAGCAAATGCGCCAAGACGCGACACGGCTTTAGCGAGCAGGGATTTTTCATCCTGATGCTGCACCCGCAGCGGAGCGGCCAGCACGGCGAGCAGTTGCTCTATCTGCAGCTCGGTTGCCTGGTCAAAGGGTTGGTCTGCATCGCGCTCCAGCGTCAGCGCGCCGAAGACATTGCCGTGTGCGTTGAGAGGTATGGTGCACACTGCGGCATTGCGATTGCCGGCCACCAGCTCGGCGTGGGCGCGGGTGATGCGCGGCAGTTGAGTCTCCGCTAATGGCAGGCGCAGACTGCAGTCCTGATCAATAGCCTCATCCATAGCCGCGGCAATGCTGCGGATAATATTGCTTTGCTGCTTGAAGCGTGCGCTGTGCGACAGCGCCTGCAGCTCAATGTGCCGTCCCTTGCGTACACCCAGACTCACGCGACTGCAGCGATAGCGGGCAGCCAACTCGGCCACCAGGCGGGTCGCCATGGCTTTGAAGCTGGTCTGGTCGACACACGCGTTGATCATTTCGAACACCGGCAGCAGGCGGTCGGCACTGACTGGCGCGCGTTGCTGCAGCGCAAATTTAAGCCATTGGGCGCCCCAGCGCAGCAGGTTGATTACCGCCTGTTGTTGAATCTCGGATCTGCCACTTATTTCAAGCGTTAGCACTAGCAGCTCATCTGTCGGTAGCGCAACAGGAAAGGCGATGCGGTCACGCGCAGGCTCACCGGCGACACGTTCGATGCGGCATTGCTTATCCTGCGCTGCCGCCAGCCCATACTCGACCAGTTTATTGTTAACCTCGCTGGCAGCGGGCCACTGACCCAGCGGCGCAGCAGTGTGCCTGTTGTTGCCGACTTGTAAAACCAGCGCACAAACGACGCCGTTAAGCATGCCGCACTGAATATTCAGCCAGTCCTGCACAATGGCGTGCGCCTGCTCAGGCGCTAAAGAAGGCCTCTGCGGCGGTGTCGCGATGGTAGACGTTTGCGGGATTGCGGTCATACACACATACCGGATTCTATTCTTTTGAAGGGCTGGCGCGGTGAGTGTTAGCTTACCCAGTTGCGCCTATAGCCTGACTTACACTAAAGAATAGAACCCGGAAGGAGGATTGCCAGCGCATTAGCGCCAGAGATGAGATATTACGGTTTTTTGCTATCCGAACGACCTAAAGGGGGTAAGATCGCTTTAATTTTAGCCAGCAGCGTGTCGTGGTGCATCGGCAATTGATCAAAATTAA
The DNA here is from genome assembly GCA_037969395.1 of Pseudomonadales bacterium. Lineage (GTDB taxonomy): Bacteria > Pseudomonadota > Gammaproteobacteria > Pseudomonadales > JAUIET01 > JBBKXJ01. The sequence goes on along the minus strand of JBBKXJ010000139.1, from coordinate 11,292 downwards.
AGCGATCCGCCCCTTAGCAGATTGGGTTATCGCGACGAGCCACCCGCTGCGCGTTTATCACTTGCAGATTTCTTGGCCCGGTTGGCGGATGCAGCTTCGGTTTTGTTTTTGCTGCTTACCTTCGTTTTGATCCGCGCTTTGCGTGGCGGCCTGAGCTTGGCTCGGGTTTTGTTAGTCGCACCGCCGCCGTCACTATTGACTGCAGCCATGCTGGCTTCTTCCTTCATCTCGAAATCGACCAATATTTTGTGCAGCGTGCTGCTGATCAGAGTGCAGTTACGAATGGTTTCAATATGCGGCCAGCTGCCGCGCTCGCCCTGGTCGATCAGAAACATCAAATCTTTCTCCGACAATGGCGACAGAATTTTGCGCGGATCATAAAAACGAAAGGTTGGAAGAATATTAACGTCGCCGGCATAATTCTGGCTTGCCAGAGCATTCATGCTGCTGATCAACATATTCCAGCGCGGTGCACCCTTCAGGTAGCGCCTGGAAAAGTCGCCAATGCCGCGCAACCATTCCTTGGTCACTTTCTGCGACAGCTGCGTGACCGCCGCGCCGATACTACTTTGGGCGTTGTGACTGCGCTCAATCCACAATACGTAGGGATTAATTTGACTGACGATATAATGATTGACGCCATACAAGCGCGCCAGCCGTTTCGCCGGCAGGTCATCTGTTACAGAGCCGTCCATCCAGCGACGCGATGGCAAATAGTCCTGTGCATCGCCGTGTTCGTTCTTGGCCTGTAGTGTGACGGCAGGATAGACGCCAGGTATTGCGCAGGACGCCATCACCGCACTGCGAAGGAAGACATTCGGTGACGCAATCGCATTCAGTAAACGCGATGTTTGGTGCAGCTCAGTGGGTGCGACCGAAATATTGATCTGGCGGCCGGTGCGTTCAAAAGCTTCTTCAAAGGTAAGATCCGGTATCACCCGCTCAATAGTGACCTGCAGCTCGCGTACGTCAATTTGGTGATTTTTACCCCACAGCAGTTGCTTCAGCCACGGCGCATCGGCTTTCACTTCCATCGCAAGATGTTTTGGCTCGAAGAATTGCTGCATCTCTTCGTTGGTGTGACTACCGACCACGGCGGCCATCACCGAGCCGGCACTGGAGCCGGAAATAACGTCGGGTAACAAATCATGCTCTACAAGCGTTTTCAGCACGCCCAGATGAAAATGCCCCAGCGCGCCGCCGCCGCTGAGCATCAGCGCCGACAATCCATAGCAATGGCTGGCGCGACGGAAGAACTCAAGCTTGTCGTGAAAGCTGATTTTATTGCTACGTAATTTGGCGAGATATTGCAGGGCGTCGGCGATCTCTTCGATATATTCGGTGATAAGCGTTTTCGTGCCAACCTTGGCTTTGGCGTACAGCTCAATTTTGCCCATGCCCGCCATGTTGCCGTGAATGCCTTCGTTAAGCGCGAATAACAGCCCGGCATCGTCTTTACGTGCACGCAGCTTGCGTAGCCGGTCCAGCCGGGTGCGAATGGCCACATGGTCATACATGCTGGTCTGATCGACCTGTTTCCAACGTTGTCTGCCTGACAATTCGTCATGCTGCAGCGCCGCCACACGCCATTGTTGGTAGCTCGAGGCCAGCGCCATTTGCTTTTCAAGTTTTTTCAAACTGCTGCGAGACGCCATAAAACCTTCCCGATTGTTTACTTCTAAAATATTAATCATAGCGTGAAGTAGAGCACATTGCCTAAAAGCCTACGTAAAAAAACATAGTTTTGATGTTTAATTAAGCAGTTTTTAGCGAGTAGCAGCGATCGAGGGGTATTATTTTTGGCGTAATGTATGCTTTTAACGACTCAGAGTCGACTCGAAGCCGACTCGAAGTCGACTCAGAGCCGGGAGATAACAGGCAGGCGCCGAAAATCCGGTTTAGCGAGCAGAAATTGCGACGTACCGATAACGCGCTCGATAAAACCGCCCTCGCAGTACGCCAGATAGTATTCCCACATGCGAATAAAAGCCTCGTCGAACCCCTGTTGCTTAACTTCGTCGACGCGCTGATGAAAACGCGTGCGCCAGATGCCCAGCGTGCGCGCGTAATGCTCGGTGATATCTTCGACGCCAACAATCTGCATGTCAGTATCGCTTGCCGCGTGCTGCGCGATTACGCCGACTGAGGGTAAGCAGCCACCTGGAAAGATATACTTTTTAATGAAATCAACGTCTTTGCGGGCCTTGTGATAGCGCTGATCGGCGATGGTAATGCTTTGAATAAGCAATAGTCCATCGGCCTTGAGTAGCCGACTACATTGACGAAAATAGTCAGCGTAAAATTCATGACCGACCGCCTCAATCATCTCAATTGATACCAGTTTGTCGTAACGGCCGGTCAGGTTTCGATAGTCTTCTCGCAACACCGTGATTTGCTGTTGCAAGCCGAGACTGGCAACACGTTGCTGTGCATGCGCGTACTGCGCTTCAGAGATAGTCGTCGTGGTCACCTTACAGCCGAAATGTTGAGCTGCATAGATCGCCATACCACCCCAGCCTGTGCCAATTTCCAGCAGATGATCAGTCTGCGTCAACTGCAGGCGGCGACATACATGTCGTAGCTTATACTCAGCCGCCTGTTCCAGCGTGCTTTCTTGCTGCGGGAAGATAGCAGCCGAGTACATCATTGACGGGTCGAGAAACAGAGCGAAAAATTCATTGCTAAGATCGTAATGCGCAACAATGTTTTGCTTCGAGCCGCGCAGCGTATTCTTGCGCAGCCACTGACCCGCGCCGGTCAGCATGCGACTGAGCAGCGACTTGCGGCTATCAAACTCATTCAGCGTTTGCATATTCGCCACGAACAAACGCACCACCTTCAGCAAGTCCGGCGTGTGCCAGTAATTCTTTATATAAGCTTCGCCTGCGCCAGTGGTGCCATTGAAGGCTATTTGGCTGTAGGCAGCCGGCGCTTCTACGACTACGTGAGCTAACAGATCGGCCGAGTTACAGGGTTCACCGAATTCGTATGTGTCTGTCCCTTCGAATACCGTTAGGCGACCCACCTTGATGCTGGATAAAAACGCAAATACCATTTTTCTCGCCACGGCATCGACCGAAGCAGTAGGCGTTCTTATTTTTAACGCGTTGTCGAAGATGCTCTTGGAGTTCATATCAGGGATTCTCTACTACGTTCCTGGGATACTTAAACAAGGGCACCCTTTTTAAAAAAAGACGCAGTGCCTGCCAGTAAATCGCCGCCAGTACTTTCAACGTCATCAAAGGATACGTTACCAAAATACGATGCAGACTCGCCGCGGATAGCTCTTCGCGCCGCAGGCGCAGGGTTGCATCGAACACCTTACGCTCGTCGATTGAGTTGTCGATATTAATGCTTATACCCTTGCCAGGCGTGTTGCCGCGCCATTCGTACTGCATATCCATCGGCAGAAATGGTGAAACATGCAGCGACTTATTAAACCGAATACGCTGCAAGGCGCAGCCCGGATCACAGGGTAAGACGTAGCTAACGCGCTTCTTCCAGGGCGTGTTGGTGACCTCCAGCACAATAGTTTCAAGCCGCTCACCACGGGCGTCAAAACAGAAAAAGCAGGTGATGGGGTTTATAATAAAACCAAAATAGCGCAGGTTTGCCAGCAGCCGTACAGGTCCCGTTGGCCGCTGTCCGGTCTGCTGTTGCACACGGTCGCGCACAGTTTCGTCGAGGTCCGCCTTACCGGCGAGAAAGTCACTGCGCTTGAAGCGTGCGAGCGCAAAACGGCTGCGAGACCAGAATGGACTCTTCGCCAACACGTGGTCAACTTCGGCAAGATCAAGATACATGAAAAAGCAGCGATAGCTGAACGCATGCGCACGCGGCGAGTAGCGACGATGGCGGATGCTGCCCTTGTAAATCGCGCTTTCCACTAACAGTCAACTCCCAGGCTGCGGGCAACCCGCAGCGCGCTGGTCACGCCGTCTTCATGGAACCCATTGCCCCACCAGGCACCGCAATACCAGGTGCGACGCACGCCATTAATGTCGCCCCACCGCTGCTGAGCGTGCACGGCAGCGGCGTCGAACAGTGGGTGATCATAACGATACGAGCCCAATATTTTGTCGCTGGCTATTGCTGCCGTATTGTTCAAGGTGACACAAAAGGTTTCAGGAGCATGTAGATTTTGCAGCATGTTCATATTGTAATTCAGCACGGCGCTGTCGCGCTGCTGCGCGTCGAGACTATAGTTCCAGGCCGACCAGACTTTTTTATTGCGCGGCAATACCGACGTATCGGTGTGCAGCACCACATCGTTGGTCTGATAGCTGACCGCTGTTAACACCGCTTGCTCCTCCACACTGGCGTCGGCTAATAGCGCCAGCGCCTGATCGCTGTGTGTTGCCAGTACCAGCTGGTCAAAAACATGCTCTTCTCCCTGCAGTGTCGTTAGCGTCACGCCATTATCGCTACGGTGCACGCGACTGACGGCTGAGTTAAGCCGAATACGCTCGGCGAAGGGCTGCGACAAGGGCGCGATATATGCGCGCGACCCACCGCAGATAGAGTACCACTGTGGCCGCTCGCGTAGCTGCAACAGACCATGATTGTTAAAAAACCTGACGAAAAATAGCACCGGCATGTCTACTACACTGGCAGTACTCGATGACCAGATAGCCGCCGCCATGGGCGCCAGATAATGACGTACGAAACCGTCAGCATAATTGTTGGCTCGAAGATAGTCGCCCAGGCTCATCGTCTCAGACAGCGCCCCCGCTTCGAGATCGCGCACTGCACTGCGATTAAAACGAACAATGTTCCATAACAGGCGCAGGAAGTATGGCGACACGAGGTTGCGACGCTGCGCGAATAGTGCGTTAAAGCCGCTGCCGCCGTACTCCAGCCCGGTAGCGGCACAGCTCACGCTAAAGCTCATCGCGGTGGCTTGCGAACTCACGCCAAGCTCGTTCAGCAAGCGAATAAAGTTAGGATAAGTACGATCGTTGTAGACGATAAAGCCGGTATCGATAGCGTAGCTGTTCCCATTAACCGTAACGTCGATAGTCGCTGTGTGTCCGCCGAGCCGACCTGCTGCTTCAAACACGCTGACGTCATGTTGACGACTGAGATAATACGCGGCGCTGAGGCCGGAGATTCCGCTGCCGACAATGGCGATTCGCATACTTTTTTCCCTGCAGTTTTGCTTGTTACCTTTATGCCTGATGCACCGATTTTACGTTCGCTTGTGCTGTCTGGATCACCGCCCGTGACGCGTGTAGAATGATCCGCCCCCATGTGGAGCGCGTAATCATGCTACACCCGAGCTCACACAGCGCAACATTTTTATGCTAACCAAAACACGCTGGCGCGCCCTGCCTTGCTGCATTTTGTTGGTCGCTTCAGCGCAATCTGCTGCTACCGCGTACGTCGTTGGCACTGCTTATTCACCGGGTTCTGATCAGATACTTTATACCGAGAGCTACACCACCGATTCTGCCACCCAGGCGCAGGTGAAATACAACGGTGCCGAGGGCGAACTGCTGGCAGAAAAACGGCTTGACTTCTCGCACGACAGGCACGCGCCGGATGTCATCCGCAAGGATTACCGCCTCGATTTATCGCTCACGATCACTACCGAAGATGACATCACCACAATGCGGGCCAAGCGCAATGGCGAGGCGCCACTGGATGCCACGCTTGAGGTTGACGACAAGCTGGTGATAGATGCGGGCTTCGATTTTTTTGTGCAGGACCAGTGGCGCGATTTAATGGCGAGTAAAGAAATCAAGTTCAGGTATTTGCTGCCGGCACGCAAGACTGCCATCAAACTAAAGCTAAAGCAGCGCGACTGCAAGGCCGGCCACCAGCAGCGAGTGTGCTTTCAGGTAAAGGCGACTAACTGGTTTGTTGCGGCCCTCATGCCCCCCATCGATCTTGAATACGATAAAAACAGTCTGCGACTGCTGCGTTTCTCGGGTTTTGGTCAGCTGCCCGACAGCAACGGCAAAAACCAGGAAGTTGATATTCACTATCGTTATCCTGACACCGAACAAGAGACTGAGCCGGGCAGCACGCCGTGACGCACGCACGCGGCGCTAAACTAGCGCTGAGTTGTGCGATTCAATTTGGCCCAGTGGCGGGGCTAAAGTATCCATCCGATACGCAAGGATATGCTAGATGAACATTACGATAGCCAACAGCAGCGCCTGGAACGCCGAACAGATCGCAGACTATTTGCAGCAAAGCGAAATCCCCCTGCGGCTGGCGTGTAACGGCAAAGAGGGCTATCCCGTGTTGTGCTCGATGTGGTTTCAGCTGACCGAAAATTCACTATGGTGCGCATCCCACGAAAGCAGCCGGGTAATCGCCGCGTTGACAGAAAACCCTAAATGCGCATTTGAAATTGCCAGTAACGAGATGCCCTACCGCGGCGTAAGAGGACAGGCCGACGTGGTGCTGCACCGAGCAGCAGCGGCCGACGTGCTGGAGCAATTAATGGCGCGCTATCTCGACGACTCCAACGCCGCGCTGGCTGCCTGGCTACGCAGTCGCGCCGGGGGCGAATACGCCATTGAGCTGCAGCCGCGCTGGGTTTCGGCCTGGGATTACCGGCATAGAATGCGTGCTTAGCCCAAGCCAAACCTCACCTGTGTTCAAGTTACCGGAGGGTAAATACCTGCTGGTTATTAATGCCTTGCTGTTTAACGCCGGCTGGGCTGCCTGTGTGCTGCTGCGTGATCAGCTCGCATTAGTGCTGGCGATGTGCATTGTGGCGTTTCACCTGATCGCCGTCAGCCGATTAAGAAAAGAATGGCTTTACCTCGGCAGCGTTTGGCTGATTGGGCTGCTGACAGATCGCTTAATGGTCGTCTCTGGTCTGCTGCAGCCGACCGTATCGGAAGTTAGCGCCGTTTTGTGGATGGGAGCATTATGGCCAATGCTGGCAAGCACGCTTAACCATAGCCTTGCCCTGCTTAAAGACAGACTGCTGTTTTCGGCTTTGGTAGGAGCTGTGTCCGGCCCGTTCGCCTACTGGAGTGCGGTACGGCTCGGTGCCGCGGAGATCGGCGTTACTGTGCCGGTATTTATACTCAGCCTCGCCCTGCTATGGGGGCTGATGTTGCCCTCGCTGTATTGGCTGGCGCGCAAGCAGGTTGGAGCAAAGTAATCATGGCAAATGTTGCGCTTTACTGGTTCACTAATGATCTGCGATTGCACGACAACGCCTGTCTACACCAGGCCGCACAACAGGCTGACAAACTGCTTTGCGTTTACTGCGTCGACCCACGCTGGTTTGCACCGAATCGCTACACCCACAATCGCATCGCCAATCACCGCTGGCGTTTTCTGGTTGAGAGCCTGCGCGCGCTCGACGCCAGGCTGAGAAAACATGATCAACAGTTGCTGGTCGTTTACCAACAGCCGCTGGACACTATCGCCCAGCTGATCACCCAACACGATGTGGCGCGAATTTATCGCAGTAGAACCGCGGACTATTATCTCAACCGGGATTGGCAAACGTTGCTGCAACGCTATCCTATGCTGCAGTTCGTGCAGCAGGACTCGCATACCCTGTTTGATCTTGAGCAGTTACCCTTCGAGCTGCGCGACTTGCCCGCAACGTTTACCGAATTTCGCAAAAAGGTGGAAGACATAGGGCTTCCACCGCCACTGTCGGCGCCGGACTATTTACCCCCCTCTCCCGCTGGCAGCGATTTGGCCGACGTCGATCTGCCGCCGTTGGAAGATACTGAGACGTCTTTTTCCGGTGGCGAAATCGCCGCTTTACAGCATATCTCCTGGTATTTCGCCCGCCAGCTTGCCAGTAACTATAAAGCGGTGCGCAATGAGCTGGGAGGCTGGGAAAACTCTACCAAACTATCGCCGTGGCTGGCGAACGGTAGCCTCTCCGCGCGCCATGTCATGCAGGAGTTACGTGCCTACGAACAGCGATTCTCGGCTAACGATTCGACCTACTGGATATTCTTCGAGTTACTGTGGCGTGACTATTTCCAGTGGTACGCGCACCGCCACGACAAACACCTGTTTTTATTCGACGGCGGTAAGCGGCGCAAACCGTCAACCGGCTACTACCCGGAGCGCTATCGCAAGTGGTGTGCCGGCAATACCCCCTACGCTATCGTTAACGCTTGTATGAAGCAGCTTAACGCGACGGGCTATATGTCTAACCGCGGCCGTCAAATTGTCGCCAGTTGTTTGGTCAACGAACTGGATTCTGACTGGCGCGGTGGCGCGGCCTATTTTGAGCAGCAGCTGGTTGATTACGATGTGGCAAGCAATTGGGGCAATTGGCAATACCTCGCCGGGGTTGGGCCCGACCCGCGCGGTAAGCGACATTTTGATCTGCAGAAGCAGACTGGACAGTACGATCCTGACGGTGTTTTTATTGAAAAATGGCAGGGCGATTGCGGCGATCAGCAGCTGGACTCGGTCGATGCGGCCGACTGGCCAATTATGCCCAGTGATTGATCATCAAACACTGCCTGCGCGCGGAGTATCCTACCAGTAATGGACAACATACATACGCTCAGGCTTATTCTTGGCGACCAACTTAACGCCAGCCATTCCTGGTATCGACAGCGCGATGCCGGCGTACTGTATGTTATCGCCGAGTTGCGCCAGGAAACTGATTACGTCAAGCATCATGTGCAAAAGCTGTGCGCCTTTTTCGCGGCAATGGAGGCATTCGCTACCGCACTGACTACGGCCGGGCACCAGGTGCTGTATCTCACCCTCGACGATAGCAGCGAGTACGCCGACTTACCCGCTTTGCTAACCAGCCTGTGCGACCGCCATAAGGTGTCTCAATTCGACTATCAGCGCCCGGACGAATACCGGCTGCTGCAGCAGCTTGAACAACTTGCAGCGCAACTCTCATCGCAGCCCTCACCGCAGCCCTCATCGCGCAGCGACATAACCGTTACGCAATACGACAGCGAGCATTTCCTGCTACCGTTTAGCGAGATTAGCGACTACTTTGAGCCCGGTCGGCATAGCCGCATGGAAACGTTTTACCGTAGCATGCGTAAGCGTTTCGCAATTTTAATGGAGGAGGATAAGCCCGCCGGTGGCCGCTGGAATTACGATGCCGACAATCGCAATAAACTTAAGCCCGCTGACCTGAGCCTGGTGCCTGAACCGTTGCTATTTGCCAACCCGGTGAAGCATATATTGGCGAGGCTGGAAAGGCATGCAATAAGCCATTTCGGCGACTGCGACGAGCACTTGCTTTGGCCAATCACGCGCACCCAGGCGCAGGCATTACTTGAATATTTTTGCCACCACTGCCTACCGTTATTTGGCCGCTTTCAAGACGCGATGACAGCCAACAGCGACCATAGCTGGAGCCTGTTCCATTCGCGCCTTTCCTTCGCGTTAAACGCCAAGTTACTGCACCCCATGCAGGTTATTAACGCGGCACTTGATAGTTTCAACGGGCAGGATTCGCCAGTAGATATCGCTCAGGTAGAGGGCTTTATTCGGCAGATACTTGGCTGGCGCGAACACATACGCGGCGTCTACTGGGCTAATATGCCCGCCTATGCCGAGCGCAACAGTCTCGCGGCCAGCCGCGACCTGCCCGCATTTTTCTGGAGCGGTGCAACCAAAATGAGCTGCATGCGGCAGGCTATCTCACAGTCTTTGCACTATGCCTATGCGCATCACATTCAGCGCTTGATGATCACTGGCAATTTTTGTCTGTTGACCGGCATCGACCCGGCCCAGGTCGATGCCTGGTATCTAGGCATTTATGTGGATGCCATCGAGTGGGTAGAAATGCCTAACACGCGTGGTATGAGTCAGTTCGCCGACGGCGGTATTATCGCCACCAAACCGTATGCCGCCAGCGGCAACTACATTAATAAAATGAGTGATTATTGCAAGGACTGCCACTACGACGTGAAACAGAAAGACGGAGAGCAGGCCTGCCCCTTCAACAGCCTGTACTGGCGCTTTATGCAGCAACACAGAGAGCGGTTAGCTGTTAATCCGCGCATTGGCATGATTTACCGTAACTGGGATAAGCAGGACTCAGCAAAAAGGCAGGCGACCCTTGATCGGGCGGAACGTTATCTCGCCGATATTAATGCGCTATAACACCCCTTCCGGACACGCGCAGTGGCGTAGTTAAGGCGACTTAGTCGTTGTGTTGTGTGATAACTATCCAACCCGGTTACTGCCACCGACTGCAGCGCTTCAACATCCACATAACCGTCTGGCTGAACTACGCTATCGTCCACCTGTAGCTCGAGAATCTCACCAATGACCAGCACGGTGCCGTTGATTTCCAGCTCCTGCTGGCTGCGCAGTTGAACGCCAAACTTCAACCGGCTTACAGCTACGTAGGGAGCAGTAATTGCTGCGGATGCCTCTGCTGTTAAACCAACCGCGTCAAACTCGAAAGCGGCTTTATCGTAACGTGCCGCCGTCTGATGGGCCGACTCAAATATCGCCGCATGCACATGGTTGATGGTATAGCAACCGGTGGCGATGATATTTTCCAGGGTATGACGCGCTGACGTTGCCCGACAGCATTTGCTATCCGAAAGAGTGCGCCAGTAAATACCCCTATAACGCAGACGGCAGCAATAGCTTCCTTGAAGGCCTGCCGTTTATTGACCCTTTTATTCAAATGGCGCGCCTGTCGGCCGTGACTGAAAAAATTGAATTCACCACAGCCGTGGTAAAGCTGCCGGTAAGACAGCCGGTCGTTGTAGCGAAAATGCTTACCAGCCTGGCCGTTATTTCGAATAACCGCATCAAGCTGGGTATTGGCCTCAGCCCGTGGCAGGAAGACTTTGACGCCTGCCAGATTCCGTGGGCACAACGCGGCAAGCGCATGGATGAAATGGTTGAAATTATCAATGGCCTGATGTCCGGCGAGTTTTTCAGCTATGAGGGTGAACTCGTATCCGTGACTGAAATAAAACTGTGCCCGGTGCCCTCCAAACGTGTACCCATCCTGCTTGGCGGGCACTCCGAACCTGCACTGAAACGCGCTGCCAGCATCGGCGAGGGCTGGGTAGCCGCAGGCGGCGACCTGGACGAGTTGAAGAAGATGATCACGCAGCTACATGAGTTCCGCAAGGACTATGGGCGTGACGACTTACCGTTTGAGATTCACTGCACCGGCGCGGCGGCATTCCAGCCTGGCGGCGTTGAAAAACTTGGAGAAGTCGGCGTAGATTTGGCTTATGTCGGTTTCCATAATATCTATGAGGGTAAGCCGGATACGCGCACGCTGGAAGAAAAAATCGAGTACATCCAGCAGTTTGCTGCCGGGGTTATGTAAATATTCGGCCTCCACATAGGCTA
>JBBKXJ010000138.1:0-8170 GCA_037969395.1 Pseudomonadales bacterium | reverse complement strand
CCAGCATAGGGCGAATTATTCGTTTGATGAATCGATGATCCTGTTCAATAATGTTATTCAAATATTTACATTGGCGAATTTCGCCTATAGCGCCTACTGTTGGTTACACGCTTGTTTTAGTCAGTATTGTACTGTTTGATAGCAGCCGTATTTGGCTCCACTTTTGTCGATGTTGATTAAGCTGGGTTTGCCACTGGAACCAATGGCTTTGTTTAGAAATCGGCGGGCTGCCTTCTTATCACGCTTGGCAGCTAGTAGAAAATCAATCGTGTTGCCTTGCTTATCGACAGCACGATAGAGATATTTCCACTCGCCTTTGATCTTTACGTAGGTCTCATCAAGCCGCCAGCGATTACCAATCTGTCTCTTGTTTCTGCGGAAGGTCTTCTCGATTCGAGGTGCATAATGCACGACCCATCGCTGAAGGGTGCTGTGGTCTATAGCGTAGCCACGTTCCTGCATCAGTTCCTCCAGATCCCGATAGCTCAGAGAATAAGCCACATACCACCGGACGCTTTGTAATATGATCTCTTGCTGGTGGTGACGACCTTTGAAACTGATCACGATTTATCCAAATATTGAAATTCCGGGTACAGGAGTATAACTTAGCAGGTCAGCAGGGCTGGTTTTGCGACTGAGCCAAGACAAGAACAAGGGAACAAAAAACCATGCCGGTCAAAGACTTAATACACCGGATCGTCGCTGCTTGCCGTGCGTCGCGTCTGCGGAATAACTACTTACCCTTCGCCAGGCTCCGTTCGGCAACACCGGGTTTGCTGATCGGCCTGTTGTTGGTTAGCTGCGGCGGGGACGAAGACACCGCAGCCGCTGCTGCCATTGCTGCACCACCGGCACAGGTCACAGTGGTCACCCTCAGTGAAGGGCCGGTCACCGTGACCCGCCAACTGCCGGGGCGCACCACGCCCTATATGGTGGCGGAAGTTCGGCCACAGGCCACCGGGATCGTTAAGGAGCGAATGTTCGAAGAAGGGGGATTGGTCAAGGCCGGCCAGGCGCTCTACCAACTGGATGACTCGACCTATCGAGCCGACGTGGCCGTCGCCAACGCGCAGCTTGCGCGCGCCGAGGCAACGGCCCACTCCGCCGCACTCACCGCCCGCCGCACCGCGGAACTCGCGACCACCAACGCTGTAAGCCGGCAGGAAAAAGACAACGCCGATGCGACACTGCGTCAGGCGGAAGCCGATATTGCCGCGGCGCGGGCCGCACTGGAACGCGCACAGGTCATGCTGGGCTACACCCGCATCACCTCCCCTATTGATGGCCACATCGGCAAATCGACGGTCACCCAGGGGGCATTGGTAAACGCCAATCAGGACGAGGCACTGGCCACGGTCCAGCAGCTCGACCCGATTTACATTGATATCAGTATCTCCAGCAGTGAACTACTGGCGGTGCGCAAGGAGTTCGCCACCGGCAAGCTGCAAAGACGGACTGACCGTCCGGTTACCATAGTGCTGGAAGACGGTACGCCCTACGATTATCCCGGCACTTTCGCGTTTACCGAATCCGTGGTCGACCCCGACACCGGCAGCGTTTCGCTGCGCGTGGTGGCACCCAACCCGGAGCATATTCTGCTACCCGGGCTTTTCGTGCGCGCGGTCTTCAATGCCGCAGTGCGCGAGCGCGCTGTGCTGGTCCCGCAAAAAGCCATCATACGAGACCTCAAGGGCAATACTACCGCCATGGTTCTGAATGCCGAGAACATGATTGAACAGCGAGCCGTTACCGTTAGCCGCACCGTCGGCGACCAGTGGCTGGTAGAAGACGGCCTCAGCGATGGCGACAGGGTGATTGTCGAGGGGTTGCAAAAAATCAGGCCCGGCATGCCCGCAGAAGGTACAGAGGCAGCAGCAGGGAGCTGAAATGGCACGCTTTTTTATAGATCGACCGGTATTTGCCTGGGTGATCGCGATTATCATCATGGTGGCGGGTGCGGTATCCATCTTCACCTTGCCGATCACGCGCTACCCGACCATCGCACCGCCCACGGTCTCCATCAATGCGACCTATCCGGGCGCCTCGGCACAGACAGTCGAGAACGCCATCACCCAGGTGATCGAGCAGAATATGACCGGGTTGGACGGCATGATCTACATGGCGTCGACCAGCGAATCCAACGGCAGCGCGGCGGTTACGATCACCTTCCAGACCGGCACCGACCCGGATATAGCCCAGGTGCAGGTGCAGAACAAACTCCAGGCAGCGATGCCGCTGTTACCGCAGATCGTCCAGCAACAGGGGGTTAACGTCAGTAATGCGAGCCCTGGTTTTCTGATGGTGATCGGCTTTGTCTCGGAAGATGGCAGCATGTCGCGAGTGGACATCGCCGATTACATCAATACCTATATATCCGAGCCGATTGGCCGGATCAAAGGAGTGGGCAGCTCGCGTGTGTTTGGCGCCCGCTACGCGATGCGCATCTGGCTGGACCCGGACAAACTCGATACCTACAAACTGGCACCCGCCGACATCATCGCCGCGATTCGTGCTCAGAATGCGCAGGTGGCCGTGGGCCAACTGGGCGGCTCGCCGGCAATCCCCGGCCAACAGCTCAATGCCACAATCACCGCCCAGGACCGGCTGCAGACGGCGGAGCAGTTCCGCGCCATCACCCTGCGCAGTCATCCGGACGGTTCGTCGCTTACGCTGGGACAAGTCGCCAAAGTGGAATTGGGAGCCGAGAACTACGCAACCATTGGCCGCTACAACAGGCAGCCCGCTTCGGGTGTCCTTATTTCTCTCGCCACCGGGGCCAACGCCCTCGCTACAGCGCAGCGTCTCGAGGCCATGCTGGAGCAGTTGCAACCAACCTTTCCACCCGGGCTGAAAGCAGTCGTTCCATTCGATACCACGCCGTTCGTGACTGCCTCCATCAAGGAAGTTTTGAAGACGCTGCTCGAGGCGATCGTGCTGGTGTTCCTGGTCATGTATTTATTCCTGCAGAACTTCCGCGCGACGCTTATTCCAACCATCGCGGTGCCAATCGTGCTGCTCGGCACCTTTGCGATACTTGAATTGCTCGGAATGTCGATCAACATGCTTACCATGTTCGCGATGGTACTGGCTATCGGCCTGCTGGTGGACGACGCCATTGTAGTGGTCGAGAACGTCGAGCGGATAATGAGCGAAGAAGGCCTCACACCGCTGGAAGCTACCCGCAAGTCCATGGACCAGATCACCGGGGCGCTGATCGGCATTGGCGTGGTGCTGTCGGCGGTGTTCGTGCCGATGGCTTTTTTGGGCGGGTCGACCGGTGTAATCTACCAGCAGTTCTCCGCCACCATCGTCTCGGCAATGGCGCTCTCCGTGCTGGTGGCGATCGTACTTACGCCGGCGCTCTGCGCCACCATGTTGAAGCCGATCGCCAAAGGGCACCAGATCTCCGAGTCCGGCTTCTTCGGCTGGTTTAACCGCAACTTCGACCGTGGTAACCGGAAATACCAGAGGGCGGTGCGCGGCATCGTTTCGCGACCCGCGCGTTTTATGCTGGTTTTCGCGGTGATGGCCACGATGATGGCGGTCCTGTTCCTGCGCGTGCCCAGCGCCTTCCTGCCGGACGAAGACCAGGGAGTGCTGTTCACCCAGATCCAGGCGCCCGTGGGTGCTACCCAGGAGCGCACCATGGCGGTTATCCGCGATGTCGAGGAGCACTTTCTCGAGACCGAGAAAGACGCGGTAAAATCTATCTTCACTGTGCAGGGTTTTAGTTTCGGCGGTACCGGCCAGAATGTAGGTATCGGCTTCGTGAACTTTAAAGACTGGTCGCAACGTACCGCCGACGAACTCAGCGTAAATGCGGTTGCCGGGCGGGCGATGCAGGCCTTCGAGGCTATCAAGGATGCACTGGTATTCGCCTTTGCACCACCCCCGGTGCCCGAACTCGGCACAGCCGGTGGCTTCAACTTCTACCTGCAGGACAACGCTGGCCTCGGCCACCAGGCGCTTACCCAGGCACGCAATCTGTTTCTCGAAGCGGCGAATGCGAGCCCGTTGCTCGCCGATGTTCGCCTTAACGGCCAGGAGGATACACCTCAATTTCGCATTGACATCGATATCACCCGGGCGGATGCACTGAGCCTGCCCAGTGCCAGTATCAACGAAACGCTGTCGGTCGCCTGGGGTAGCCAGTACATTGATGATTTCATCGACCGGGGCCGCGTAAAGCGCGTCATCGTACAAGCCGAAGCGCCGTTCCGCATGGTGCCCGAGGATTTCAACCGCTGGACGGTGCGCAACACCAAGGGCGAGATGGTGCCCTTCCGGGCCTTTGCCACGTCGCGCTGGGAATACGGCTCGCCGCGACTGGAACGCTACAACGGCGTGGCGGCAATGAACATCAACGGCACGGCGGCGCCAGGGGTGAGTTCAGGCGATTCAATGGCGGAAGTCGAACGCCTGGTGGCGCAACTACCACCGGGTATCGGTATGGAGTGGACCGGTACGTCGTTCCAGGAGCGCGCCGCCGGCGCCCAGACACCGCTGCTCTACTCGCTGTCGCTGCTGGTGGTATTCCTGTGCCTTGCGGCCCTGTACGAGAGCTGGTCGGTACCCACCGCCGTGCTGATGGTGGTACCGCTCGGGATTCTCGGTACCGTGCTGGCATCGATGCTGCGCGGCATGGAGCGCGACATCTACTTCCAGGTGGCAATGCTCACCACGGTCGGGCTGTCGAGCAAGAACGCAATCCTGATCGTCGAGTTTGCCAAGGCTAATTTCGAACAGGGCATGGGCCTGATGGACGCCACGATCACCGCGGTTCGCACTCGCCTGCGGCCAATCCTGATGACCTCGTTCGCGTTCGGTTTCGGCGTGCTGCCGCTGGCAGTTGCCACGGGCGCGGGTTCCGGTGCCCAGCAGGTTATCGGCACCGGTGTACTGGGCGGCATGCTGGTGGGCACCTTCCTTGGTATTTTCTTTATCCCGTTGTTCTTCGTCGTGGTGCAAAGATTATTCGCGCGTGGGAAACCCGCGCAAACACCGCCAGCGGCGGTTGTGGAGGAAGCCGATCGATAGAGAGCTTTTTTCCTGCACGATATCTGGTGGTCAAGGCCCGGCTGTGGTCGCGGCGTCAATTCGTTGCAGTTCGTCATTCGAGAAAGAGGTATTCTTCACTGCCGCCAGGTTCTCGGCTATCTGTTCAGTCGAACTCGCGCCAATGATGACCGAGGTGACTGTTTTGCGCCGCAGGACCCACGCCAGCGCCATCTGGGCAAGCGTCTGCCCGCGCGCCTGGGCGATTTCATTTAAGCTGTTGGCAATCGCAATCTTCGCCTGCACACCCTCGGAATCGAGGTGAATACTGGTCGAATCCGCCCGCGATCCGCTGGGGATGCCCTGCAGGTATCGATCGCTGAGAATGCCCTGCGCCAGCGGACTAAAGGCCACGCAACCAATGCCTAACTCGTCGAGCGTGTCCAGCAGTCCGTCTTCGACCCACCGATCCATCATATTGTATCTCGGCTGGTGGACCAAACAGCGAATACCTCGGGTCTTGAGTTCGAGATAAGCCGCGCGCGTCTGTTCGCTGGAGTAGCTGGAAATCCCTGCATACAACGCCTTGCCCGAGCGGACTGCATACTCCAACGCGTCAACTGTTTCTTCGATCGGCGTGTCCGCGTCGGGCCGGTGCGAATAGAAAATATCGACATAATCAAGGCCGAGACGTTGCAGGCTCTGCTCCAGACTCGCCACCAGGTACTTCTTTGACCCCCATTCACCGTAGGGCCCATCCCACATGTGATAGCCCGCTTTGGTAGACAATATTAGTTCATCCCGGTGGGTGGAAAAATCCTGCTTTAGAATGCGGCCGAAGTTAGTCTCGGCAGAACCCGGCTCCGGGCCATAATTATTCGCCAGGTCAAAGTGCGTAATACCCGCATCGAATGAAAATCTGATCAGCTTGCGCGCATTGTCGAAGTCATCCACGCTGCCAAAATTGTGCCACAGTCCCAGTGACACGGGGGGCAACTTCAGACCGCTCGCGCCACACCTGTTGTATTCGAAATTGCTGTATCGTTGCTTTGCTGGCTGGTATGTCATAGGTTCCTGAGCGTACAGATTCGGAGTGATGGGGGCTCTAGTATGCACGGCTACAAAGAGAATATGCAAAGCCTGATGCGCTCAATCAGGGTCCCTACCCCGGCCCTGCTGCGTCCGGCTGCGCCTCGGGCGCCGCTGTCTTGAATGCATCGAGTTCATTGCAAGCGTGATAAATATGCTGGATCTTCGGGTACGGCGCCATATCCTGCTTAAACCGAGGCGCGTTATAGACCTGCGGAATCAAATACACATCCGCCATACTGGGACTGTCGCCCATGGCATAGGGCGCGCCGCTCAGTTGAGCCTCGAGGCCGGCAAAGCCCAGGCCGATTCAATGCTGATACCAGGTGTTTTTTTACTCGTCGCTGACCCCCAGTTCGTTCGCCAGGTACTTCAGGACCCGCATATTGTTGAGTGGGTGGATATCGCAGGCAACCGCGTTAGCGAGGGCGCGGGCCTTGGCCCGCTCGATGGGGTCCTGGGGATACAGAGGCGTGTCTGGATCGGTCTCGTCCAGCCACTCCAGGATGGCGGTGGACTGGGTCAGTACGGTGCCGCTCTCGAGCCGCAGGCTCGGAACCAAGCCCTGGGGGTTTAGCGTCAGATAGGCGTCGGATTGTTGCTCGCCTGCAATAAGGCTGACCGCCTTGTATGTGTATTCAAAACCCTTGAGGTTGAGTGCGATGCGCACCCGATAGGCGGCCGAGGAACGAAAATAGCCGTACAATTGCATCATTAATTATTTCTCCTCAATACCACGTGCGATTAGCCGCCGCGCTTACGCTCGAGCTGGCAACACCGTACTCGTCACCTCGCCGAAACCGATGCGGACGGCGCCCTCTTTTTCGCACCAGCCCCGAAGCACCAGGGTATCGCCGTCCTCGATGAAGGTGCGGGTCTCGCCGTTTGGCAGAGTTATTGACTGCTTGCCGCCCCGGCTCAGTGCCAACATGGAGCCGGTTTGCTCATGGCTGGGCCCGGACTGGGTACCGCTGCAGAACAGGTCGCCGGGGCGCAAGTTGCAGCCGTTCACCGTGTGGTGAGTCACCATCTGCGCCACGGTTCAGTAGGAATAAATAAAACTGGAGGCGGAAATCCGTTGCGGCGGCTGACCGGCGTTGCGCATCGTCTCCGTTTGCATTAACACCTGCAGCGCAATATCAATGCCGCCAGTTTCGCTGTTGGCCGCGGAAGTCAGATAGGGCAAGGGTTGTGGGTCTTCCGCCGGGTGGGCAAATGGTGCCCGGTAGGGCGCGAGGGCCTCCAGGGTGACAATCCAGGGACTGACAGTCGAGGCAAAGTACTTGGACAAAAACGGCCCCAATGGCTGATATTCCCATCTCTGGATATCGCGCGCCGACCAGTCGTTAAACAGACAAATACCGAACACATGGTCTTCGGCCTCTTCGATGTCGATGGGTTCCCCAAGGTCGTCACCCGGGCCAATAAAGATGCCGACTTCGAGTTCGTGATCAAGGCGCTTGCAAGCCTCAAGGCTGGGCTTAGCCGCATCGGGTGCTATCAACCGCCCCCTGGGGCGGTGGAAGGCCTGACCTGAGACATCAATACTGGATGCCCGACCATGGTAGCCGATAGGGATCCACTTGTAGTTTGGCAGCAAGGGATTATCCGGACGGAACAGTGAGCCGACCGCAGTGGGAGTATAAGCGGAATTAATGACCCTTTTGCGCTCAATCTATTAGGCTATTAAGTAGAAACGGAACGGAAACGTTCATCTAGTAAATATTCGGCCTCCACATAGGCTATTTTAGGCCGCGCTGCAAAAAGTACGGGACACACGGGCTTTTTTCGGGTATAACGTCAGTCATGGACCACACAGCCCTCCTATATGCTTCGGCAGCTCCCACAGAGCAGTGCGATGACCTGCCCTTTGCCAGGGAGACGGTTGTCCTGAGCAAGCTGGACTATATCGAGCTGAAATCGCAGTGCAATTTCTACAAAACGCAGCATGAGCGAGCGCTTGTCCGTGAAGCCGAACTCAAACAGCAGCTGGCGCAGGAACAGGCGAAGGTGCGAGACCTGAACCAACGCCTGTACGGCAAGAAGAGCGAACAATCCAAGCGTCGTGAGACGCTCTCAAATGAGC
>JBBKXJ010000137.1:0-25679 GCA_037969395.1 Pseudomonadales bacterium | reverse complement strand
TCGGACGGCTGACAATCAAGCGTTGCGGAGTTGGACTGCTTCATGGCGCGGTTATCGGCAGGAAGCGACCATCGGGCAAGTTTTCCAGCGGAAAAGTGGTTTTGAGCAACTTTTTCTCCAACATTAGACTGGCGAGATTATTTGCAGTGCGTTGCAACAACGGTGGATTACCCGTCAACGCCAGTTGATTCTCTTTCAAGTCCGGCAGATGCAAACCACTATAGGAAGCCAGCACCTCGGCGGGCGCGATCCCTAGTCGCGCCGCCATACGCTTTGCGGCATCATCCGGCTCGTTGGCAAGATGTGCGCGCGCCTTAAAATAGCCTGCAAGCAAGCGCTCAAGTGAGCGCTGATGAGAGCTGACCACTGTCTCGCGCACCGCCAGCACATCGACAATTCGCCCTGGAATCTGGCTGCTGTCGAACAACAGCCGCGCACCTTGAGTAAGCAACCTGGTTTTGTACGGTTCAAAGGTAACGATTGCATCGGCCGCTGAATAACAGTCCAGTTGTTCATCCGCAGCGCAGGCTACGATCTCGATATCTGCTGTGGTCAGACCGCCCGCGCGTAGCGCTCCGTCCAGCACAAGTGCGTCGACCGCTGTATAGCCGACGGCGACTCGTTTGTTGGTAAGATCCACCAACGATTCCATCGCCGGCTTGGCGAGCAGCGCATCAGCACCGTTAGAAATATCCATGACCAGAATCACCCGCAAATCGAAGCCATCACCTATCTGCTTCAGCACTTCACCCAGGGTCAGAGTAGCTGCCTCCAGATTGCCGCTGCGCAAGGCATGCAAGATTGTCGACGCCGTTGTTAGCTCCACAAATTTAACCTGGCTGCCTTCGTAGTAACCCAAATCCTGGGCCAAATACAAGGGTTCGTATCCGGGCCAGGGGACTGTGCCAATGCGAAGTGGAGGTTCCGGCGCCTCGTTGCAGGCCGATAGCAGTGATATTAGTAACAGCCAACAAGCTAAGCTAAGGTAATCGCTATTGCGCTTAATTTTTACTGCGTCTTTTTTCATTTTATGTGCGCTATTGCGAAGCGGCCAGCCGTCGCAGCGATGGCCTCGATAAACGCTCGTGATGCTTCTTGTTGCCGCGCTGTCTAAGCATTTATATTGATAGATCGTTGAGACTAAAGAACTCTGAATCATCTAATCATGCGCTTAGCTGTTCACAATTCATTGCAGCCTCAATGCTTGCGCCGGCGTCAACAAGGTGCAGGAAATCGGCCGCGTCGACGAAGCCAGTCAGGCCGGTATCCAGTGGGTGATGCTGCACGTCCGGAGCAAGGTCCTCGAATTCGATTGACGCGCCATGCACAAACAAACGATCACTCGCCCCGACACTTAATTTACAGTGCGGCAACATACGAGCGCGCCGTGCAGCCGGTCGCAGTAAGGCGTAAGGCAAAGCATGGCCAGGAGTGCCCCACAGGTCATAGATGAATGTTTGACCGGCACGACTCTTTTCAGCCAGGCAACCATCGCTGTGTGGCTGGGCTGCAACCAGTAGCAGGTTCAGGCTGCTTACCGCCCCTGCATTATGTTCGACAAACTGCAGTAATAAGCGTCGACATTTGGCTGGAATTAACACACTCTGAATATCATTGCTGACCAGAAAGTGCGCATAATCGTCGATTAGTTCGGTACACTGGTTACCAAGGTGGCGAACGCTGGACTGCTTCGGCATCACGCAGCACCCGCCTGTCATCAACGATGCGTATTGGCCGCTGAGCATCTCGCTGAGGGCTGGCGCGAACGGTAACGATAAATGCCGTTCAACGCCCAATTCATCTCGCAGCCTGGCTAAATGTTGAACCGTGTGGTCTACCGTCTGCTGGCTGACGCTCAGTAATCGCGCCAGGGTCGGCTCGGCCGGGTCGAGCGACAGAATCGCGCAGCTTGCTGGCAGCACTCCCTGTTGCAGCAAAGGGCTAAGAAAACTATAAAGACCAGTCTGTTCGCAATAGTTGTGCGGCAAATCGGCCGCGTCGAGCAAGGCACCACCGTCGGAGAGGACTTGTTCAATGCCGTGGTGCAGCACCAATTGGCGCAAGGTGGCGGCCGGGCAATCACTCGGCAGAACGAGACTGGCAATTCCAGCAGCCTGGCATGCCAGATTAAATTCCAGCGCCTGCAAGCGATCACCTGTGCAGCAAGCCGCCGCACGTGCACCCGATTGGCGCAACCGAACCTGCCAACACTGGATCGTGTCCCATAGCTCACAATAGCTGATGCGCCGCTGCTGCTGCACGATGGCAATTCGCTGTTCATTCATGTGTGCGAATTGTTGTATTGCATCTATAACCAGGCTCATTGTGCGCTCCTCTGGTGCTGAGTTTTAGGCTTAAATACGTAATGCTTTTCGAACTTTCCTTGTATTAAAGTAGTTGTAAAGGCGCCCAAATATAAGTATGTAACGGTGACACAGCGTTACTATTGCCTATAGAGCGCACAATTTCTGAGAAAAACGCACTGAACCTGAATTTGCAACCGTGCGTGCGAAGGTTGATATACAATTACCGTCCGGAGAAATTTCACCGGAACAGAACGAAGGTACGGGACGAACGATGCACTCCGTGGAGCAAAATAAGCTGGTGCGGCAGACCCTCGACGAGGTGCTCGCATCACCGGCATTCGCCCAGGCGCCTAAATTAAGTAAGTTCCTGGAATATGTTGTTCAAAAAACGTTAGCCGGCAAGGCCTGCGAACTCAAGGGTTACACCATAGGGGTGGAAGCTCTGGGTAGAAGCGACGATTTCGACCCGCAAACAGACACAACGGTTCGCGTGTTGGCGGGCCGGTTGAGGAAGGCGCTGGACAGTTACTTCCGTGAAGCGGGTGAAAATCAGCCAGTCCGGATCTCAATACCTAAAGGGAAGTACGTTCCGAGCTTCAGTTTTTCGGATAACGCCGCTGATGCTGGTGAGCCAGCTGGACAAACTGCGGATGCCACGCCGGCTGGTCGCGCCCTAAGCACCCCAGGCGCGGCTGCCAACAACGAATCGCCGCCGCGCCGGAATACGCTACTGCTCGCAGTGAGCCTGCTACTAATGGTCGCATTGCTTGGCTATTGGACCAGCTTCCTTAAAGACCATGGGCACGAACCCGCGCAAGATAGCGTCGCGGTTGAAGAATCGTACCTGCCAAGCATCAGCATTTCACTTCGAGTCACTGACACTTCCATGCCCGACTGGTTTTCGCGAGAAGAAGCCACAGCGGGCACGCTCGCCGCATTTTCAAGATTCAAGGACTTCCGTACCTACGCAGTCGAAACCGCTGACCAGCCGATTGGCTCTGACGGTTCTGTGGCGGATTATCACTTTTCAATACTGATCAGCCGCGCCGGAAACTCGGCTGCCTTGTATATAAGTATGACTCTCACGCGCCAGAGCGACCGCAGTGTCGTCTGGTCAAACAATATGCTTTTAGAGGAGAGAGATGAAGCAGTCGGTATTGATGTTTACAATCTGGCCGGAGAAATTATAGCGCCGCTGCTTTCACCCTTTGGGGTGCTCGACGGCAACATCACCTTGTGGAAAACTGCGCCCCGGCGGCTGCAGTGTATCAAACTGTTTAACGCCTACTATCTGAACGAGGATACATTCTCGAAGGCGTTCAACTGCGCGCAAGACGCGGTCCGCCTGGGTACGCCGTCTTCGTCCATGCATGCCATACTTGCGTTTCTTTATCTGGACGCCTACCAAAAACAGTTGCCGGGTGTTGGCGAGGACCCCCTTGCCATGGCTGGCCAGGCTGCTCGCCAGGCGATTGAGCTTGACCCACAAAACGCCCGCGCCCACCACGCCATGTTCGCCGTTCAAATGACAAGAGGGTATAAAGCAAAGGCGATCAAATCCGCAGCGAAAGCGCTGGAGCTGAACCCATTTGACAGCTCCATTGCCGGTACTTACGCCCGCTACCTGGTGTCGATCGGTAAACTGGAAGAGGCCGGTGCGGCGATGGCAAATGCCTTTAGACTTAACCCCGCCCGACCTGCCCGGCTGCGATATTTCGCGTATCTGCAGGCGGACTTGAGCGGGAATTTTGCTGCTGCAGACCAACTCGCGGCCTCTGTTGATCCAAATAAGTCGCCACTCGCTGCGATGGTCGTTGCGCTTTACGCGCTGCGGAATAAAGATTCGGCGAAAACGCAACGCGCAGTGGAGGCGCTGACGCGCATGGAGCCCGATTTTATGGCCGAACCGGCAACCGCCCTGCTGCGCAGGGGCTTCGATGCCGACATTGCGGAAACCATTGCCGCCCGCCTGGTTGCCGCCAGTCCCGACACCGAGTCGGATATTTTTCGTGTTGCCAGCCAGATACCAGCGGGGCCGAAAATTGGCATTTTACCCATTCAGGAATTGGGCGGCAGTCCTGTGCTTAGCCAGCTGTCACGCGGTCTTACCACTCAACTGGCGCATGACCTGGCAAAATTCAAGCATCTATATATCATCGCGTCACCGCAACAGAATGAACAAGCCAGCAGTGCAGTGACATCCGAACTTGACTATATATTGCGCGGCAGTAGCGTACAGAAGAAACATAGCATCCAATTGGTCATGCAACTGCTACGAGCCAGCGACAGACACGTGGAATGGAGCCACACATACAAGCGCGAATTGACAGCGAGCACATTAAACGATGTCCTCAACGACATTTCAGCGGATGTTGCGGTGCAGCTGGGCACTCCATACGGCCTCGTACAAAAACTGGAAACCCGACACGCGGGATTCGATTCTGACCTGCCCCTCAGCGACTACGCATGCACGCTGCATTTTTATGATTATATGGCCGTTAGATCGCCTGTTCTGCATTTGCGGCAACGTGATTGCCTGCTGGCGACGACTGAACATTACCCTCAATTTGCGCGCGCATGGTCCATGCTATCGCGGCTATATGGTGACGAAATTCGTTTCAACTACAACCTCGGCTCGGTACGGCGAGCACGGCAATCTGCGCTGCAAGCCGCTCTGCAGGGAGTGCGTCTGGACGCCGGCGATTTCTTTACACATCAATATCTAGCCGAAACCTATGCACTGCGAGGGCAGCATGCCCTGGCGAGAAAAAGCTTTGAACGAGCCTTGCAACTCAACCCGAATGACCCGGATCTGTTGGCCAATGCGGGCCGGCAGCTCGTGTACAGCGGCGACTGGAAGACGGGGCGCCGGCTGACAGATAAGGCCATAAAACTTAACCCGGGACACCCGCGATGGTATCGACTTGTGCCGTATATAGACCACTATCGCAAAGGCGAATACCAACAAGCGCTGGCCGAAACCGAGGCGCATGTCAGCGGCGAGAGACCAATTAATCTGTTAGGCCGAGCGGTCGCATTGCAAAAAATGGGGCGGCATCGCGAAGCGGCGCGACTAAAGCGCTTATTGCTGCGGGACTTCGGTGCTTTCGCCGCTGATCCTGCGAAAACGATGCGGCAGCTACTCGTACCTGCTGCCATTGCCAGCGATATCGTGCGCACGCTGGCGAACATAGATAGCGACCGCAAAGCTGAGCGTGAATGAACGGATGGGCATTGCAGCCGTATGGAAATGACGAAACAATTAAGTAACTGCGCGACTGTTAACTGGGCTAAGCAATAAGGCTGGTTGGCGGGGCCAGATTGTGCTGGCTGGTTTTTGACCTCGTGCCAGAGCGGCGCGAGGCAACGCTGGCCTCATGGGTCGCCAGGCGACGTTGAGGCCAGGGCATTATCAGGAATTGGCGGCGCTATCCTCTTCCTCGGCGAGCGGTATTCTAACGTCGCGCGATGGCAGTATGGTCGAGATGGCATGCTTGTAAATGACCTGAGTGTTGACATTTTTTAGTAACACAACGAACTGGTCGAAGCTGTCGACAGTGCCCTGCAGTTTAATTCCATTTACCAGAAAAATAGAAACCGGTACGCGCTCTTTGCGCAAAATATTCAGGAACGGGTCCTGTATGTTTTGACCTTTCTTCATTAATGCCACCTTTATTGAAATCTAACTCAGAGCTTGGTTCCGAGTATCCATAGTTTACCGCTTGACCGATTCAGTATCCTTGACCGCAATCAAGCCATAACGTGACGATTGTAAAACAAATAGGTGCGAATAGGCACGATCTGACTCGTGAAAAGTTGTGATTGTGCGCGACTTTCGAAGATTGACCGTTAATTGATCGCGCGAATGAAAATCGTCTTTGTTTTGTACAAAACGCATGGCCAGCGACCGTGATAACTAAGGTCTGACAGATCAGTTTATAGCGACAAAGCATGATAATCAGAAGAACCATCATTACAAGGAGTAGACAACATACCCCCCTCTGCAAGATAACCGGGCGACGCTGCTGGAAGATCGAAATCTCACTGTGCTAATTTCGCTCAGCAGCGTTGCTCGGGACAGCAAAATGGGCTCGCAAGGTAGGCTCCAACTCTATAATACCGGGGCATGGACGATCTACTTCAGAAACTCTGCGTGTTCTGCGTAGTAGTTGGGCGCCCTGAAATACTAATCATCAGGCGTAGAAAGATCCCATAATACTAGCGCAGCAATAGCGACTGACACGGTGACCAGCGTGCCGCCAACAACTGCTGCGAAAGTCTTCGCCGCGCTGCGCTGTTGCAGATCGATTCTGGCGATGTCCTGTACATCAACGGATCTGGCGCTGGAGCGAATGGAATCAAACGTCGCTGCTTCAACCTCCATGGCATAGACACGCCCATCAAGCGTGTAAACCATAATCTGATCGCCGGGACGCAAAGCTTCGATTGCCTTGTTTAGCGTTGAATCAGTGTAACTTTTGGTCGTGGTACAGGCAGCTAAAGCGAATATGAGTACAACAGCGACAAAACCTTGAAGGCACGAACTTCTCAATTTCTGCATTCGAAAGTACCTTTGTTTAAAAGCACTGTTTAAAAGCACTGTTTCACGGCGATAGTTAACGCGAAAACATTGATGCACTACCGTTAGCGGTATAAGTGCGACTACCGGCACCAATCTACATGCGGTTACATTATAAAACTTTTGTACTATTGTCAAGTAGTACAATAATGCGCTGACACCTGCCGTTAAGGGTCAAGACGACCGGACCTGGTTAGCACTTGTTCTACCAACGGCAGCATTTTTCTGCATTTACATTCAATTTGTGCGTTGCCTCTCACTCTGTTCGTTGGTCAGAACACGGTATATTTCTAGCGTGCTGGTAGTGTGGTCAGTAATGTTTTAAGTAAAGGCTAATTCAATGTCCTGTACATTTATTCCCGTCAACTCGATCAAGAAGAGCTTTTTGATGGATGTGGCACCGTCAACCTACAGCCGCAGCGTTGAAAAACCGCTGCGGCCAGGCGCAAACCGCATCGCGAAACTGTTTCGCTCTGCTCAGGATGAAGCCAGGTCTAACGTAAGCTACCGCAGTCTGTCCGCCGTTACGCTTAACATCGCCGGCTGGGTCAGCCTGCCAATTGAAATACGCAGGCCGGTATCGCTGCTTGCCGTGTACGCCGACAACGCCGGTGTGCATGGGGTGTTGGTTGAGGAAATAGAAGCCCGCGGCGCGAGTCAGGTATTGTTGTCTGGCGTGGTGGATATCAAAGCGGTCGGACCAATCCGCAGTATGAAACTATATTGCGGCGGACTGGATGATCCGCGCGTTGGCTTCCAGCATATGCACGTGCGCAAGGTAAAAGGCCAGCGCGATCAGGTGTCGTTGCAGGCCTGCTAGCGGACGTTCGGGAAACTCAATTTCGTGCCGACCTGGCTCGCGACTAAAGTCGCTTCCGCATTCCATCTATGCCCTGGTGGGAGCGACTTTAGTCGCGAATGATTCACTGCTGGTACGAGTGTTATTACAGGCGCTAATGTAGCTCGTGGTTTTTACACCGCGTCAAGGCCGCGCCGCAAATCCATTTGCAGGTCAGCGACCGCTTCCAGCCCGACGGCGATGCGAATCAGGTTGGGAGTGATGCCACCTGCCTGCTGCTCCTCAACACTCAACCTGCCGTGCGTGGTCGTTGCCGGATGCACGATGGTTGTTTTAGCGTCGCCCAGGTTCGCCGTTAATGACATCAGCCGTGTGGCATCGATAAAGCGCCACGCCGCTTGTTGATCGCCGGTCACTCGGAACGACAGCACGCCGCCATAAGCACTCTGTTGACGGCTGGCGAGTTCGTGCTGAGGGTGGTCTGGCAGGCCAGCGTAAAACACCTTTTCTACACCCTTTTGCGTTTGCAGCCATTGCGCCAAAGCTAATGCGTTAGCACTGTGCGCATTCATGCGCAGGCGCAGGGTTTCCAGCCCCTTTAAAAACACCCAGGCGTTAAACGGTGCCATGGTCGGGCCGCCGGCGCGCACGAAACCTAACACCTCCTCCATCAACTGTTGCCGGCCCAATACTACGCCACCCATACAGCGGCCCTGCCCGTCGAGATATTTGGTGGCCGAATGGATGATAATATCGGCACCAAAATCGAGCGGCTTTTGCAGCGCGGGCGTACAGAAACAATTGTCTACCGCCAGGTAGGCGCCGTGACCCTGCGCCACCCGCGCCAGCGCGCCGATATCGGCGATCTCCGCGAGGGGGTTAGACGGAGTCTCCAAAAACAGCAGGCGCGTATTAGCGGTAAGCGCCTGTTGCCATTGGGCGATGTCGGTGCATTCGACGAAGGTGGTCGTAATGCCGAAGCGCTGCATATATTTGTTAAGCAGTACCGTCGTGCTGCCAAACACCGCGCGCGAACAAACGATATGATCGCCAGCGCTGAGCAACGCCATACAGGTGCTAAGAATAGCGGCCATGCCCGATGACGTTGCTACCGCCATTTCGGCCCCCTCCAGCGCTGCAATGCGCTGCTCGAACGCGCGCACGGTCGGATTTGTATAACGAGAGTAAACGTTGCCCTGCTGCTCGCCGCTAAAGCGCGCGGCGGCCTCGGCTGCCGAGCCGAACACATAGCTGGAGGTAGCGAAAATCGGCTCGCTGTGCTCTCCCTCCGCCGTGCGTACATGGCCGGTGCGGATTGCCAGCGTATCTATTTCAGCTGCCGCCAGCGCTTGCCGGCGTTGTTCGTCTTTATCGCTCACTGTGATCCTTTTATTGCGGCAGATTGTTGTGCAGACCAATCGCCGGGTCGTCTTCATTATCGAAGCGCGCGTTGGACTGTTGTTTCACATTGTCATTTCGCGATGCTTCCAGACGGCTCAAATAGCTTGCGTCGACATCGCCGGTTACATAGTTGCCATCGAAAACTGAACAGTCAAAGCGGCTGATATTCGGGTTACCTTCGCTCGAGCAGGCGATCAGATCATCGAGATCCTGATATACGAGCCAGTCGGCACCAAGCAACTCACACACCTCCTGTTCGCTGCGGCCGTGGGCGATCAGCTCATGCACCGAGGGCATATCAATGCCATATACGTTGGGGTATACAACGGCCGGCGCAGCCGAGGCAAAATAGACTTTATTTGCCCCTGCCTCGCGCGCTAACTCAATAATTTGTTTCGATGTAGTGCCGCGTACAATCGAGTCATCAACCAGCAACACGTTCTTACCCTTGAATTCCAGCTCTATGGCGTTCAACTTATGGCGCACCGATTTGTTGCGCTGCCCCTGGCCGGGCATGATAAATGTGCGGCCTATATAGCGGTTTTTCATCAAGCCTTCGCGAAATTTGACGTTCAGTTCATACGCCAAAACCTGACCTGCAACGCGGCTGGTGTCGGGAATCGGAATGACAACGTCAATGTCATGATCTGGCCGCAGCTTGAGAATTTTGTGTGCCAGTACTTCGCCCATACGCAGCCGTGATTTGTACACCGAGATGCCATCCATGATCGAGTCGGGTCGGGCGAAATAAACATGTTCGAAAATGCACGGCGTCAGCTGAGGGTTAGCTGCGCATTGCTGCGTATGCACTTCACCGTTGACAGTGATATACACGGCTTCGCCGGGCGCAATGTCGCGAATCAGATCGAAATCCAGTACATCCAGTGCCACGCTCTCGGACGCCATAATGTATTCGTCGCCCTGACTGGTCTCGCGTTTGCCAAACACTATTGGCCGTATACCGTGCGGGTCGCGAAAGCCGACGATACCATGATTGGTGATCATCGCCGTCACTGCGTAGGCACCCCGACAGCGCTGGTGCAAGCCACGCACTGCATTGAATATATCCTCCGGACCCGGAATCAGCTTGCCGATTTTCTGCAGCTCGTGCGCAAACACATTGAGTAAAACTTCTGAATCAGAGTCGGTATTCAGATGGCGTAAATCAGATTCAAACAACTCTTTGGTCAGCTCGGCGGAGTTGGTCAAGTTGCCATTGTGCGCGAGACTGATGCCGTAGGGCGAGTTAACATACAGCGGCTGCGCAAGCGCCGGGCTGGAGCTGCCGGCGGTAGGATAGCGCACATGCCCCAACCCCATGTTGCCAACAAGTTGCTGCATATGGCGGGTGCGAAACACGTCACGCACCAGACCGTTACCCTTGCACTGGTCCAGCTTACCCTCGTGACACGTGACGATGCCGGCGGCATCCTGGCCGCGATGTTGCAATAGGGTTAGCGCGTCGTACAGCGCCTGATTGACTTTGGATTTTCCAACGATGCCGACAATACCGCACATATTGATAAGTCCTCGGAGTATTAGTCCGGTCTGATGGAAGAGAAGAAACCGATAACAGCACCGGCCGTTTCGCGTGACCAGTCTTCCAGCCGCAGTACATGCGGAATGAGCTGCGACGTTTGCCACCAATCATCATATTGCACATCGATGACGGCGGGCACAAAAATTAACAGCGCAAGCACAATAATAATGCCGCGCGCGAAGCCGAACATGGTGCCCAGTATACGGTCGGTACTGCCCAGACCTACCGATGTCACCAACTGGCCCAGCAGCTTCGACACCAATGAGCCCAATACCATTGTTACAACAAATAGACTGGAAAACGCAATAATATTGCGCAGCGATGGCGTGCTGACTTTATCCACCATCAATGCGCTGAGTTGCTCGCCAAATAACATGGCGATGGCGACGGCCAAAAACCATACCGCCAGCGACATTGCCTCCTGCACGAAGCCACGCAGCAGGCTAACAACACAGGACAAACTGACAACACCAACGATAAACCAATCAGCCCAATTCATAAATTACCGTTAACTTGCTGCCGACATAAAATGCAGTTATGAACCCGTCGGCTAAAATTTTGAAGGGGTACCAGGTTATTTCGGCCGAAAATTCAGTATCAGTGAGTCAACCTTTTCACTCTTGTCGATTTCCTGCTTGATACTGAGGGCCTTGCGCTTATCAAATTTTGGACCGATCAACACACGATAAGCTTGCTTACCCGACAGTTCGGCGACTTCGCTGTAAGCACGGTAGTTGTTTGTTCTGAGTTTTTCCACCAATTGCGTAGCGCTGCTGCCGTTAGACAACGTTGCCACCTGCACCACCCATGCCGGTCGAAACAGCGGCTTTTGCTCGGTCTTTATTAGCGGCTTTTGCTCGGCAGACGGCGTAGTCGCTGCCGGTTTCCTGGTCGCTGTAGCGGTCGCCGCAAGCTTATCTTGTGGCTGTTTAGTGGCTGGCCGCTGCGTAGCAACCCTGGACGTAGTTTGTTCCGCTCTCTTATCGTCAGGCTTGTTGTCAGGCCAGCCCACGCTGCTAGCGTCCGGTTCAGGCACTTCGGCCGGCTGCCAGCGCTCGACCTCAGGCCGCGGTGGAATTTTCGATTCAGCGCTGAGCTTGATCTCTTCGGCACTGTCAAATACCAGCGGCCATACAATCGCCGCGATAGCCAGCAGTACGACCGCTCCTAGCAGGCGCTTTTTTAAGGCGTCATCCATTGTTGTTCTCTAATAGTTCCAACACCGGCCCCACTGTATGAAAAGAGCCGAACACCAGCACGCAGTCACCCGTCTGCGCCGCCCCGAATGCCTGCCGTAGCGCCTCGCAAGGACTCTCGCTAATACTGGCGACAGTTTGGCCGTTACCGCGCAGTTCAGCGGCAACGTCGTCCGCCGCTGCAGCGCGTTCGCTGGTTGGCAATTCTGTTAAAAACCAGCGGTCAATCAGCTGCTGCAGCGGTGGCAGCATTGCCCGCCAATGCTTGTCACTCAACACGCCGAATACGGCACAGGTTTTACCCGAGCAAGGCTGCGCTTCGAGATGCTCAGCCAGCGTAGCAGCCGCCGCCGGGTTGTGCGCCACATCTAACACGATGACTATGCCGTCTCGGTCAAGCCGTTGCAATCTGCCTGGCAAATAACAGCTGGTCAGGCTTCGGCTGAGGGCTGCAATGTATGTTTCCGTAGCGTCAGGCGGGTTGTTCAGCAGCGTAAACACCTGCAATGCGGCCGCTACGCAGTCCAGGTGCAAATTAGGTAGTGGCAGCTTGTTGACCATCGCATCACCCGCCCGCCAATCCCAACTGGCGTCGGCGTTGCGGCTACAGTCGAACTGCTCGCCGATAAAATAGCTGTGCGTGTTCAAGTCCCTGGCGGCTGTTCGCAGCGCTAGCGGTGGATCACGATCGGCACATACAAAAATACCGTTGGCGCGCAGTATGCCGGCTTTCTCGGCGCCAATTGCCTCACGGTTATCACCCAGCCAGGCTTCATGGTCGAGCGCGATGCTGGTAATGACGGCAATGTCAGCGTCTATGATATTGACCGCATCGAGGCGGCCGCCCAGCCCCACTTCCAGCAGCACCACGTCGAGCGATTGCTGGCTAAAAAGCTGCAAGGCTGCCAACGTCGTGAACTCGAAATAGGTTAGCGACGTGTCTGCGCGAGCCGCATCCACTAGCGCCAGCGCAGCACACAAATCCGCATCGCTGGCGTATTCGCCGTCAATGCGCACTCGCTCGTTATAGCGCATCAGATGCGGCGAGGTGTATACGCCGACCCGTTGGCCGCTGTCCAACAGCAGTCTTTCCAGCATGGCAATGGTCGAGCCCTTGCCGTTAGTGCCCGCAATAGTCACTTGCCGCTGCGCCAGCGCGCCATAGTTTAGCCGGTTAGCCACCTCAGCCACGCGGTCTAACCCAAGTTCCATCTCCTTGGGGTGCAGTGTAGCCAGCCGCTGCTGCCAGCCATCAAGGTCGGGTGCAGTCATTGAGCAGCTTAGGTAGACACAGGTGGGGTAGATTCTGGTTCCGTAGCACTTTCCGGCTCCGGTTCTTCGATCGGTTGATCTTCCTCTACCTCAGCAACCGGCTCGGCGATAACCTGTTCTAGCGGCGCCTCGCTCCAGTGCGTCAGCTTGGCAAGCAGGCGCGCTACGGTGTCGCGCATATCTTTGCGATCCACAATCAAATCAATGGCGCCTTTTTCCAGCAAAAATTCGCTACGCTGAAAACCGGGTGGCAGCGTTTGCCGTATGGTTTGCTCGATAATATTCGGCCCGGCAAAACCGGCACGCGCATTCGGTTCGGCAATATTGATATCGCCCAACATCGCCAGGCTAGCTGACACGCCGCCGTAAACCGGGTCGGTCATCACCGATATGTAAGGAATACCCGCTTGCTTCATGCGCTGCAGTACGGCGCTGGTTTTCGCCATTTGCATCAGCGAGATAAGGGCTTCCTGCATCCGCGCGCCTCCCGTTGCTGAAAAACACACCAGCGGAATTTTCTGTTCCAGCGCAGCATTAGCGGCACGCGTAAACTTTTCACCTACCGCATAGCCCATAGAGCCGCCGTGAAAACCAAATTCAAATGCAGCAACTACCACGGGCAAACCTTTGACCTTGCCCTGCATGACTACCATGGCGTCTTTCTCGCCGGTTGATTTCTGGGCCGCAATGAGCCGGTCTCTGTATCTTTTCAAATCCTTGAATTTTAGCTGGTCCACTGGCTCAACGTCGGTAGCCAATTCTTCACGACCCTCCGGGTCGAGAAATACCCCTAGCCGCGCCCGTGCGCCGAGGCGCATATGGTGGTCGCATTTAGGGCACACTTCCAGGTTTTTCTCCAGCTCGGGCCGGTACAACACGGCGTCACATTTGACGCACTTTCTCCATACGCCTTCCGGCATATTATTGCTGCCTGCATTCTCACTGGTGTCGGGCGAGCGAATACCGGATGGTAAAATTTTGTCAATCCAGCTCATTGTGGCTCCTGAGTTATATTAATTGCGGACCGTATTTGTTTGAGCAAATCCTCGGCCTGGTAGAGGCCGGCGTCGCCCAGCGCCATCAGTTCGACCAGGGCACTGCCAACGACAACGCCGTCGGCTACGCGGGCAATCGCCTCGGCGGTGACTGCGTCTTTTATACCAAAGCCAACACAAACCGGAATATCGGCGTGCGCCTGGATGGCCTGCACGCTCGCCGCCACCGAGCTGCTATCGATGCTGGATGCACCGGTTACGCCTTTTAGCGACACATAATAAATATAGCCAGTGGCCTGTGCGGCAATGGATTTTATACGCGCCTGGGTCGTGGTGGGGGCGACAAGAAAAATAGTATCCAGCGCCTGCTTTTTCAACTCGCCGTTGAGGTCGCCGGCTTCTTCGGGTGGCAAGTCAACGGTCAATACACCGTCGACACCGGCTGCCTGCGCCGCCGCTGCAAACTCGGCATAGCCCATCGCCTCGACAGGATTAAGATAACCCATCAATACCACCGGCGTATCAGTATTCTCGGCCCGGAATTCACTCACCATGTGTAGCGTGTCGCGCAGGCTTACGTGATGTTGCAGGGCGCGTTCGTGGGCGCGCTGGATGACCGGGCCCTCTGCCATTGGATCAGAAAAGGGCACGCCCAACTCAATAATATCGGCGCCCTGCTCCACCAGTTTGTGCATAAACGGCACGGTGACACTGCGGTTAGGATCGCCGGCGACGATGTAAGGCACCAACGCCTTGCGCTGCGCTGCTTTCAGTTTGGCCAGCTTTTGCTTAATTCGGCTCATTAGACTTCGATGCCGTCAATGTCGGCGACGGTGAGAATGTCTTTATCACCACGGCCGGACAGATTAATCAACAGAATATTGTCTTTATCCAGCGTGGGGGCGATTTTTTTCGCATACGCCAGCGCGTGACTGGTCTCCAGCGCCGGCATAATTCCCTCGATTTGGGTCAGGTCGCGGAAGGCGCTAAGCGCTTCCTCGTCGTTGACCGCGACATAGTCGACCCGTTTGATGTCTTTCAGCCAGGCATGCTCGGGGCCGACACCAGGATAATCGAGGCCGGCAGATACGGAATGGGTTGGCATAATCTGTCCGTCGTCATCTTCCATCAGATAAGTGCGATTGCCGTGCAGCACTCCAGGTCGCCCGCAGTTAAGCGGCGCGGCATGCTGGCCGGACTCCAGCCCGTGCCCACCCGCTTCAACGCCTACCATGGCGACCGCTTCGTCTTGCAGAAACGGGTGAAACAGACCGATAGCGTTAGAGCCGCCGCCGACGCAGGCGATCAGGGTGTCCGGCAAGCGACCGGTCATATCCAGGCACTGGGAGCGAGCTTCGCGACCGATCACCGACTGAAAGTCACGCACCAGCATGGGGTAAGGGTGTGGCCCCGCACAAGTGCCTAATATATAGAACGTGTCGTCGACGTTGCTGACCCAGTCCCGCATGGCTTCGTTCATGGCGTCTTTCAGCGTACGCGAGCCAGAGGTAACAGGTACCACTTCGGCACCCAATAGTTTCATGCGATAGACGTTGAGCGACTGGCGTTTAATGTCGTCGGCGCCCATATACACATGGCACTCAAGGCCCATGCGTGCCGCCACCGTTGCACTGGCGACGCCGTGCTGGCCGGCACCGGTTTCGGCGATGATACGGGTTTTGCCACTGCGTTTAGCCAACAGCGCCTGCCCAACCGTATTATTGATTTTGTGCGCGCCGGTATGGTTAAGATCCTCACGCTTAAGAAAAATACGTGCGCCGCCGAGCATTTCGCTCCAGCGCTCGGCATAATAAAGCGGCGACGGTCGACCGACATAGTGTGCCAGGTCGCTGTCGAACTCGCGCTGAAATTCGGCATCTTCACGTAAGCTGCTGTAGGTCTCGGTCAATGCATCCAGTGCACTGATCAACGTTTCCGATACAAAGCGACCGCCGTACTGGCCGAAGTGCCCGCTAGCATCCGGGAATTGCTCATACTGTGTCATGACTGCTCTACCCTGGTGTGGTCTGCTGCTCTGCAAGCAGCGATAAAATGTTGAATTTTGGCCGCGTCTTTTATTCCAGGCAGCGACTCGACCGCACTGCTGGTGTCAACCGCGTATGGTTTGCATTGCTGTATTGCCCGGGCAACATTATCTGCACCCAGCCCGCCGGCTAACACGAGGTTGGTGACATCGCTCGGGATGCGGCCCCAGTCAAACGTATGGCCGGTGCCGCCGACCTTGTTGGTCTGAAACGCATCTAACAGAATACCGCAGGCTCGCGAGTGCTCGCGCAGTAGCGACGCCACGTCGACGTCATGGCGCATGCGAATCGCCTTAATATAAGGTTTACCAAACTGCGCTGCGAAATCGGCCGTTTCGTTACCATGAAATTGTAACAATCCTAACGGTACGGCGCTTAGCGTTGCTGCCACTTGCTGAGCACTGGCGTTCACGAACAAACCAACTGCGGTCACGAACGGAGGCAATGTGGCGACGATTGTGGCTGCAGTCGCGTTACTAACAAAGCGCGGACTATCGCGGTAAAAAACCAGACCGATCGCGTCGGCACCTGCATCCGCAGCCGCACGAGCGTCGTCAATTCGGGTTATGCCGCAGATTTTTGTCCTGGTTCTGGACACATAGCCTCATGCTGATGGGCGCGCGTTTTAAGCGCGCTTATGATAGCAGATAAGCGGAGAGGATTCCGATAGATTAGCGACTAAAGTCGCTGCTACTTTTGACTATTGTGGGAGCAACTCTAGTTGCAAATACTGTTAAAAAAATCTGGCCCTGGCGACAGTTCGGGCAATTCAAATCTGGGAGGATAATCAACTTGCACCAGATACAGGCCATCAGGCGTGGCAGTCACCCCTCCCGCGCAACGATCCCGTGCCGCGAGCACAGTTCGCGCCCAACCAGGTGCTTGCTGACCGCTACCCACCGCGATCAGCACACCGGTAATATTACGCACCATGTGCTGCAGGAAGGCATTGGCCTTTATGTCGAGCATGATGACATTATCGCTGCGCGCAACCCGCAAATATTCTATCCGGCGCAGCGGGCTCTTCGCCTGACACGCCACTGCACGATAGGAGGAGAAATCGTGTTCGCCAAGTAGATGTTCAGCTTCGGCTTGCATCAAGTCGACATTTAGCGGTGCATACACGTGTGTTTGCAGTCCAGCGAAGATGGCAGATCGAACCGGGGTATTGATAATGAAGTAACGGTAACGGCGTGATCGAGCAGAGAAACGCGCGTGGAATTCGGAGTCGACCGGTTGCGCCCAGCGTACGCGCACATCTTTCGGCAGGTAAGTGTTGGTGCCCCTAACCCACTGGCGCGGACTACGCTCGACGTCGCTGTCGAAGTGAACGATTTGCGCCGTTGCATGCACACCGGTGTCAGTTCTGCCAGCGCAGATGGTGCGTACCGGGTGTGCGGCCACGCGCGCCAACGCCTGTTCCAACGCATGTTGCACAGTCGGCACCGCACTCTTTGCCTGCAGCTGCCAACCGTGATAATGGCGCCCGTTATACTCGAGCGCGAGTGCTATGCGATGCTGTGACAAGATTTACTAAATAATTTCGCTCAGGCGATGCGATCGAGCAGCTCCTGGGCTTCCACTAGCTGTTCGTTTTCAGCTTCGGTCAGCACTTCACCCAGAATGTCTTTTGCACCCTCGGTGTCGCCCATATCGATATACGCGCGCGCCAGATCAATCTTAGTTGCTGTCTCATCGGCGGCATCGATCAGGTCGAGTTCGGCGTGAGCCTCGTTAGCTTGCGGCTGGTCGGCCAGCGTGTTTTCGAGTTCTTCCAGCTCCTGATCGGATACGTTCAGATCCAGATTTGGTTCGAACTCAACCGTCTTATTACTTTCCTCTAACGGCGCGAGCCCTGCATCCGTTGCAGCAAGCTCATCGTCTGCCGTACCAATCTCATTGTCGCCCATACCGAAATCAGCGCTGAGCTCGGAAAGCTCCGTCTCGATATCCAGGCTGGAATCGCCTTCGGGCACATCGAGATCCAATTCAAGCTCATCGACTGCGACGTCGTCGGATTTGGTAATCGCGTCATCCAGGTCGAGCTCCAGATCAAAGCCGTCGTCCAGACTTAAACCCGTATCGCCAGTCAGCGTGTCGCTGCCGAAATCGTTATCGTCTGCCAGCGACAGCCCGCCAGGAAATTCTTCGTTTGCAGCATCGGCTTGCACTGCATCGTATTCGCCTGGTGTGAAGTCGCCGTCGGTTAGCGTTATATCGCTTTCAGAAAACGCTGCATTATCTTCTGTCGGCCGGGTATCGCTTTCGGTCTGAACCGTATCGCTGTCCGCCTGCGCTGTATCGTCTTCGAATAATTTCGGCGTTTGTTCAGCGGCTTCATTTTCACTCAGCATTTGAGTGAACTCGTCCATCAATTCGGGCTGCTCTATGCTGCTACCCGGCATGGCCTGCTCTTCCCCCAGCAGTGCCAGCGCTTGCGCTGTTGCTTCTGCGTCGCCGCTGTCCTGCAGATGCGCAAGCTGCTCTTCAGCCTTACCGCGCGCACCGGCACCCACATGCACTTCAACCAGCTTGACGCGCAAGTCCGAGCGGTCCGGCTCCTGTTCAAGCGCACGATTCAGCAATTCAACAGCCTGTGGAAAGCGCCCATAGGCCATGTATATGTCAGCTTCTGCTACCGGGTCACCAATTTCCGACTCAACCGCCTCTTCATTGTCGAGGCTATCCAGTTCGAATTCAGAGAAGTCCTGCGACTCTTCCATAGTCTCTTCAACGGCGGCGGCTGCAGCAAAACTGTCTTCGTCCCTGGCCGCCTCTGCGCGCAGTGCGTCGGCTTCGTCTTCGTGTTCGTCTTCGAACTCAGCCATCACATCGAAGCCTTCGTCGGCCGCGTTACGGCGTCTGGCGAAGAACACGCCACCGAGTAACGCTAACGCCAGCAGACCTAGACCACCCACGTACAGCGGGTTGTCCATCATTTTGTCTAACAGGCCCGGCGCTTCTGTATTGGTGGGCGGCGTGGCTGGGTCGGGTTCAGTGACGGCCTGTTCGGCTTCAGCCTTGACGGCGGCCGCGTCGGCTTTGGCTTGTTCAGATTCTGCATCGGTTTTGGCGACTGCAGCTGCCGGCGTCTGCTTATCGTTTTGCTCTGTGTTTTGTAAATTGGCCAGCGCGCTGTCGCGTATTTCCAACTTATTTTTTAGTTCAAGTAGTTCGGCTTCCAGGCCGTCGACTTTAGATCGCAGCTCGATATTTTGAGCGTTAGCTTTTTCCACCGACTGTTCCGCGGCTAACAATTTAGCCGCCAGGCCATCACCCTCTGCGTCGCTGTCAGTGCCGCCGCTGGTGGTGGCGTCATCGCTGCTGCTAGTAGTGAGGCGCAGACGACCACTGTCGGAGGCTGCCGCGACTTCAGGTTCGCCCCGCTCCGGGGTGGCGTCGAGTTGACGCTCAGTGCCAGACGTGGAACGCCATTCTTCATTTTGCTCCGCTACAGTCGCTTGAGCGCGGTCACTATCGATGCGCTCAATATCTTGCAACGACGGAATCCGCATGACGGCCCCGGTTTTCAGCAGGTTGATATTGTTGTTAATAAACGCGTCCGGGTTCAGCGCCTGCATGGCGACCATGACTTTCTGCGGTGAGATGCTTCTAGTCGGTCGAACGTCGAGAGCAAGATTCCATAAAGTGTCATCCTTGCGCGTAGTTACTGTGCCATCACTAGTGGAGGCCTGCTGACCTGGCGCGCTGTCGCGAGAGGTAAACACTGGTGTGGTTTTACGAGCCGGTGCAGGCCGTGCAGCCTGGCTGCCGGCAGTCGCCGCCGTATTGCCTTGTGCCGGCGCATTCGACACTTTTGGTGATTTGTTGGTTGACTTGAACACCGGCAGATCAACCAGCAATGTGTACTCACGCACCAGTTTGCCAGAAGGCCATCTCGCCTCCAGCAGGAAGTTCAAATATGGCTCACGCACCTGCGCCTTGGTGGTAATTTTAACAACACCGCCGCCCTGTCCGTCGAGCCTGGTTTTATATTTGAAATTGGTCAGGAAGAAGTCTCGCTCCGCGCCGGCGCGAGCAAAATCTTCGGCAGAGGCAAGTTTTACAATGATCTGGCTGGCATTTAGATCACCGGTATTGAGCAGTTTTATCTCCGCGTCAAGCGGTTCGTTTAACCCAGAGTTTAACTGCACATCACCCAATCCCAGTGCTTGCACACCAACGGCATACAGGAAAGCCCCGACAAGCCCAACAACGCGGACAAAATTACGCAACATGTGGTTTACCCTTTCTAAAAGCTATTCGTTAATACAACAGGCTGGCGAGCTTTGCTGCAGTTTTCACTGCCGCGGCTTTCACTAGACTATTATAGAAGACATAATTAGTTATGCTTCTAAGTATTATTTACAAATAGCGTTTTAGCAAGATTTCGGCAATTTGCACACTGTTAAGCGCCGCACCTTTTCGCAAATTATCTGCGACAACCCACAGATTTAAGCCGTTTGGATGCGAAATGTCTTCCCGAATGCGGCCAACATAAACGAGGTCTTTACCCGCTGCCTGATCGACGGCAGTGGGGTAGCCGCCATCCGAGTGTCGATCTAACACCTTTACGCCTGGCGCATTTTTAAGCAATTCGCGTGCTTCCTGCGCAGTTATTTTGGTTTTGGTTTCAATGTGAAGAGCCTCTGAATGGCCGTAAAAAACCGGCACGCGCACACAGGTAGGGTTGACCTGGATGCTGTCGTCGCCGAAGATTTTGCGCGTCTCCCACACCATTTTCATTTCTTCGCGGGTATAGCCGTTGTCTTCAAACGCGTCGATATGCGGCAGCACATTAAATGCGATTTGTCTGGGATACACCTTGGGTTCGGGCTTGTTGCCGCTGAGTAGCTGAGCGGCCTGGCCGGCTAACTCTTCCAACGCACTTTTGCCTGTGCCTGAAACGGCCTGATAAGTTGCCACATTGATGCGGGTGATTCCGACGGCGTCGTAGATCGGCTTCAAGGCCACTAACATTTGTATGGTGGAGCAATTCGGATTGGCAATAATGCCGCGCGCTTTATAGTCGGCAATCGCATCGGGATTGACTTCCGGCACGACCAGAGGGATGTCATCGTCGTAGCGAAAGTGCGAGGTATTGTCGATCACCACACAGCCCGCCGCAGCTGCTTTTGGCGCGTATTCGGCAGAGATGCCACCACCGGCTGAAAACAAGCCAATCTGCACTTTGGAGAAATCAAAATCGGCGAGATTGTCTACCGCCAGTGATTTACCGTTAAACATCACCGTTTTGCCCAGCGAGCGCTCGCTTGCCAGCGGATATAAAGTACCCACCGGAAACTTTTGCTGCTCCAGAATTTCTATCATCGCCTCGCCGACAGCACCGGTGGCACCCACTACTGCTACATCTACTTTCTCTGCCATTTCAATATCTTCCTTTGATACGTTAATCTAATGCTGCACACACGGCAGCACCCATTTCGGTAGTACTGACTTGCTGACCACCGCCGGTATAAATATCCGCCGTGCGCAAACCCTGGTCCAGCACGGCGCTGACCGCGTGCTCGATGGCCTCTGCCGCCTGTGGCTCGGCAAACGAATAGCGCAACAGCATGGCCAGCGATAATATTGTCGCCAGCGGGTTAGCCTTGCCCTGCCCGGCGATGTCGGGCGCGGAACCGTGACAGGGTTCGTACATGCCCTTGCCGTTAGCGTCCAGCGATGCCGACGGCAACATACCAATCGAGCCGGTTAGCATGGCAGCCGCGTCAGATAGAATATCGCCGAACATATTGCCGGTTACCATGACGTCGAATTGTTTTGGAGCGCGAATCAGCTGCATGGCGGCGTTGTCGACGTACATATGGCTAAGTTCTATGTCTTGATAGTCTACCGCCACCTCGGTCATCACTTCGCGCCACAGCATGGTAGCTTCTAACACGTTCGCTTTATCGACCGAGCAGACTCGGCCATCGCGTTTGCGCGCCAGATCGAAAGCCAGTTTTCCTATGCGGCGAATTTCGGATTCGTTATAAACGTAGGTGTTAAAGCCTTCGCGTTCGCCATTTTCGGTTCGGCGAATGCCGCGCGGCTGGCCAAAATAGATGCCACCGGTTAATTCACGCACAATGAGGAGATCGAGCCCGGCGACCAGCTCAGCTTTGAGAGAAGAGGCTTCGGCCAGCTGCGGGTACAAAATTGCAGGCCGCAAGTTGCCGAATAACTTTAATTCAGAGCGGATACCGAGCAGGCCTTTTTCGGGGCGCAGGGCCATATCGATATTGTCCCATTGGGGGCCGCCGACCGCGCCCAGCAATATGGCGTCGGCTTGTTTAGCTTGCGCCAGCGTCTCATCGGGTAGCGGTTTGCCGGTAGCGTCAATGGCGGCACCGCCCAGCAAGCCGTGGCTGGTGGCAATATCGAGTTCGAATTTGTCGACAATGCAATGCAGTACTTTTTCAGCTTCGGCGATAATCTCCGGACCGATATAGTCGCCCGGCAAAATCAACAGGTTTTTTTTCATTGTGGCTCACCTGCAAATAGCCAGGGCGATTTTTGGCTGTAGCTTTTTTCAAAAGCTTTGATGGCAGCGGCGTCTTTCAGCGTAATGCCGATATCGTCTAACCCTTCCAGCAAACAGGATTGGCGATAGCCGTCTACGTCAAAATCATACACCGCGCCGTTCGGCGTACTGACCTGTTTGGCCGCCAGGTCAACGCGCAGTTGATAGCCTTCGTTAGCCGCCACTTCTTCGAAAAGAGATTGCACAGTATTTTCTTCTAAAACAATAGGTAACAATCCGTTTTTAAACGAGTTGTTATAAAAAATATCGGCAAAGCTGGGTGCAATCACGCAGCGGAAACCGAAGTCAACCAGCGCCCAGGGCGCGTGTTCGCGGCTGGAACCACAGCCGAAGTTATCCCGGCTTAATAAGATGCTGGCGCCCTGGTATCGCGGTTGGTTCAAAACAAAATCAGGGTTTAGCGGTCGCCTGCTGACATCCTGACCAATATAGCCCTCATCCAGATAACGCAACTGATCAAACAGGTTAGGCCCAAAGCCGGTACGCTTGATGGACTTCAAAAACTGTTTGGGAATAATCATGTCGGTATCGACATTGGGCCTGTCCAGCGGCGCGACCAACCCTTCGTGTACGGTAAATGCTTGCATGCTCTGCTCCTCTTATACCTTTCGTACGTCGACAAAATGACCGGCCAGCGCAGCGGCGGCGGCCATGGCCGGGCTGACCAGATGCGTGCGCCCGCCGAAACCTTGCCGGCCTTCGAAATTACGATTTGAAGTTGACGCGCAGTGCTCGCCGTCGCCGAGCTTATCGGCGTTCATCGCCAGACACATAGAACAGCCCGGTTCACGCCATTCGAAGCCGGCGTCGAGAAAAATCTTGTCCAGCCCTTCACTTTCGGCTTGCTTTTTTACCAGCCCCGAACCGGCGACGACCATGGCTTGCTTGATGCTGGGCGCGACTTTTTTGCCTTGCGCAACAGCGGCAGCGGCGCGCAAATCTTCGATGCGCGAATTGGTACACGATCCGATAAACACGCGGTCAAGCTGAATGTCGGTAATCGCCTGCCCCGGTTTTAAGCCCATGTATTCTCTCGCCCGCTGCCAGGCCTCGCGCTGCGCGGCATCAACCGCCTGCTCGGGTTCGGGTACGCGCGCATCTACTGCTGCGACCATTTCCGGCGAATTGCCCCAGGTGACCTGCGGCACAATCGCGGCCGCATCCAGCTCGACTGTGCTATCAAATTTGGCGTCGTCATCGCTGACCAGCTCACGCCAGGCCTGCGTTGCCTGCTCCCACATTTCACCGTGGGGTGCATACGGGCGGCCTTTTACGTAATCGATGGTGGTGTCGTCAACCGCGACCATGCCCGCCCGCGCGCCGGCTTCAATCGCCATATTGCACACCGTCATGCGGCCTTCCACCGACAACGCGCGAATAGCCGCGCCACCAAACTCAATCGCGTAACCGGTGCCGCCCGCAGTGCCAATTTTCCCGATCACCGCCAGCACAACGTCCTTAGCGGTCACGCCTGCGCTCAATTCACCGTCGACCCGCACCAGCATATTTTTCATTTTACGTTGCATCAAACACTGGGTCGCCAACACATGCTCGACTTCCGAGGTGCCGATGCCGTGCGCTAAAGCGCCTAGCGCACCGTGGGTTGAGGTGTGTGAATCACCACACACGACGGTCATACCCGGCAGCGTTGCGCCCTGTTCTGGCCCGATCACATGCACGATGCCCTGCCGTTCATCATCGATATCAAACTCACGAATACCGAACGCTT
Organism: Pseudomonadales bacterium; assembly: GCA_037969395.1. Classification (GTDB taxonomy): domain Bacteria; phylum Pseudomonadota; class Gammaproteobacteria; order Pseudomonadales; family JAUIET01; genus JBBKXJ01. The sequence goes on along the minus strand of JBBKXJ010000137.1, from coordinate 1,270 downwards.
CGCAATTGTCGTGCAGGGTTTCTACCTGAATTCGCGAAGTGGGGTCAATAATCCCGGCCAGACCCTGCGCGCGCTCGGCGGCGTCGGTAGACACATTGTGGTCGGGGGTTGCCAGATTAGCCGCCAGCCGCCACGGTTTGCGGTTGGCCAGGCGTAAACCTTCAAACGCCTGCGGCGAGGTGACTTCGTGAATAAGATGCCGGTCTATATAAATCAGCGCGGTGCCGTCGTCGCGTTGTCTAACAACGTGTGCGTCCCACAATTTGTCGTACAGGGTTTTACCGCTCATCTGCTTTTCCTCCCAGCCCTATTCTATAAGCTGTGAATTCTATGCCCTTAACATAAATAAAACAAATTCATATTAGTTATAGTTTCGATGAAAATTAGTTATACAATCACACCCATGGATATTCCTTCTCTCAAGGCATTTCTCAGCGTCGCTGAGCACGGCTCGTTTTCCACTGCGGCGCGCGAGCTGCATTTGACCCAGCCCGCCATCAGCAAACGCATCGCTCTGCTGGAAGCGCAACTTGGCGTGCGTTTGTTTGACCGCATTGCGCGCAATATTAGTCTGACCGAATACGGACAACGACTTGTACCGCGCGCCCGGCATATTCTGCGCAGTGTGGAGGATACGAAGCGCGAACTACTCGACTCCACACTTAAAATCTCCGGCCCGCTGTCGTTGGCCATCAGCCACCATATTGGTCTGCACCGATTACCACCGGTACTGCGCCAATTTTCGGTGCAATACTCTGCGGTGGCATTGGATATTCGATTTACCGATTCGGAAGCGGCCTACGCGGCAGTACTGCACGGTGACGTTGAGCTGGCGGTAATTACCCTGGCGCCGACCGATGCGCCGCAAATTGCATCGCAATTAATCTGGCCCGATCCGCTGTGTTTTGTTGCGGGCGCAGAGCACGCATTGACCCATCGGCGCCCACTCTCGCTGGCGCAGCTGAGTGAATACCCGGCTATTTTGCCAGGCGAGACAACCTATACCGGACTCATCATCAAAAGCCTTTTTGCTCGTCAGAACCTCGATCTTACCGTAAGTATGGCTACTAATTATCTGGAAACAATAAAGATGATGTCTAGCATCGGTCTAGGCTGGTCGATTTTGCCGGCAACCATGCTGGATGATAAATTGCTGCGCCTGCAGGTCACCGGTGTTGAGAAACTTGAGCGCCGCTTGGGCTGTATCTACCACCGTGACCGCCAGCTGTCGAATGCGGCCAAGGCGTTTATGGACGCTTTAACGAGCTAA
>JBBKXJ010000136.1:0-4269 GCA_037969395.1 Pseudomonadales bacterium | reverse complement strand
GTGCTCTGCAAGACGCAGTTCGCCGGGAATGTAGGCCACCTTTCCAAGAACTGCAACGCCGCAGTGCGCAAATTGTGTGCTTCCCTTCGGGCGAGCCGCCAAGGGGCCATCCGCTGCGTTGCATTCCCTTGACATATGCCCAATATGCCTTCGGAAATGCGCCTCACGGCTGACCCCTTGGCGACTCGCTATATGAACGCTTTATTCGTTACACCACACTAGATGGGCGCACCCTGCGCTTTCGGTTCCTGGCATCCTGCCCTGATGTGCTTCGTACATCGCCTGCAACATCGCCGCAGTTTGTTCGATTCGTGGATCGCTAGCAAAGGTATCAGGTGTGGGAGGAGGTGCCGGTGCATCAGCTCCCAAACTGTTAAGATGCGAAGAGTGGAGTCCTGATGTAGCAAGTTGTGCAGGTGTGTCGTGCCACTCCGGCCATGTCCCATTACTATGATCGGGGCCGGTACAGGCTGACTCTTCACTTCGGGATGCCGAGCCATCCAGTCTGTAAATTGTAATCACGCTGCGAGCCTGGCAGTGAGCATCGCCGTTGCGGCGAAACCACCGATCTCCGAGAGCCGCGTCTCACTATTCAGCGCATCGACGAGCACACCCAGCGGCTCACGATAACTCTCACCGCCAAAGTCTGTGAGTCCAGTCTGCTCACATGCGGCCTGTTCGAGTTCGACTACATCGATCATTTTAATATCCATTCAAAAAAGTTCGAATAATAAATACTAGAAAGCCCTCTCGCCTCCAGGTAATCACAACCGGAAAATTACCGAGTCTCGCCCATATATTCCTACGTTCACGTTCTTCTTAGAAGAGGAACATTCCATAATATGTTTCGGGATATGCTTGAAAACATCTCTGGAATTCAAGGCGTCGTTTAGTTTTTGTCATCTTATGGGTGGCCCCTTAACCGCTGTTTAACCCGGACGACGAAATACTAAAAAAATCGCTTTTTAGTTACTATAACCGCGTGCGCCAATAACACACCGCTTACACCTTACTTAACCGAAGTCATCTGCTCAAATGACCACGCCAGTCCAACAATGTAAATTCCGCTTATACTTGCTGCAATAGCGGTTGCCAGGCGTCGATGATGGCTCGCGGCGGGTCAAGACGGGAGACACTAATTTTCCAGCAGTCGGCTAGCTCGCAGAAATAGCTTAACTTGCTGTGACAAAACTTTTCATATAATCGACGCCGGGTTTCAGCGTCGCCTGCCAGGCATCTTCGAGGTTTTCATCGAATGCAGGATCGTGTTCTGCTGCGGCAATCAGCAGGCATTTTTGAAACTGATCGTACGCGTTAAGGTCGAGCTTTAGTATGTTTGCATGCGCGATCGATAATTTGGTGAGTGACGTCGTTTCTCCTTGCGCTTCCGCGGGGAACCATAACAAGAGATCGATGGCTTCACGCAGCATGCGGTATTGCCTATCCATATGCATGGGAAATTTCGCCTTGATGTCGTCGTCCAGCTGCAACAGGAAGCGTGCATAGAAGGCCTGGAAAAAAGCTTTCTTTGAACGCAGGCGTTCGTAACTATCGACGACCAGCGGATGCATGCAGCGCAGCGATTCAGGATTGATATTTTCGTTTACTTGTTTGGCCGCTTCATGAATAGCGGCGAGTGCGTCGCCCAGCGTTGGCCAGCGATCTTGTGGATTCTTTTGTAACATCCTGATGATCGCCGCGACCAGCGCGGGTGGGCAGTTGTCGCGTTTACCGGCGAGCGAAGGCGGTGATTCAAGCGTTTGATTCTTCGCGGCGATCACGTCCTGAACCCTTATGGCACTAATCACTGGCTCCCCTGCGATCAGTTCATACGCGATCAAACCCAGTTGATATTGGTCGCTCGCCGCAGTGTTCTGCCCCGTGCCTTCGTATTGCTCTGGGCTTTGGTACTTAATGGTTTCCATTGCAATCAAGCCGTTGCCGCGCGAGGCTACGGGTTTGTACAAGATCTTAAAGGGAGATAGTGTTGGCCAACCCTCGTGGTCAAGCATCACGTTAGAGGGGTAGAGGTTGCCATGCACATAACCTTTTAGATGCACATATTCAAGCGCCGCACCAATACGCTCAATCAGCGGCAATACCTTGCTGAGCGGCTGCGTTCCAACCTTGCGATTGAGTTCGGCGAGCGTGACACCATCAACGTATTCCATCACGGTATACAGCAGCCGATTACGATGTACGGTGGAGTAAACCGACATAATGCTGCGGCATCTAAAATCGGCGGCCAGCCGTATATCGGCCATGCGTCGTTCGAAACTCGCTGCGCTCAATTTACTGGGGTCCAGCACCTTGACCGCCACTGGCCGGTGCAGATTTTTGTCGGTGGCGTAGTAAACCAGCGAGCTGCTGCCGCGGGACAGCATATGACCTATGCATAAATGGTCGGGTACGGCTTTTCTAAGTTTTTCCCTGACCTCATCGACAACTTCGTTGCTGTTGCTGAAGCGCGCAACCGGGCCCGCTATTGAATTCGCCAGCACGGCCAGTTTCTGCGATATGCGCAGATACAATTGATTGCGTTTATCAGCGTCCTGTTGATTAATCGAAGCGATTGGGTCTTGCGGGCTGTTCAAGCCCTGGTATTTTGTTAGCAGTACTTTCTGCGTTTTCTTACCACTGCAGATGTCAATCTCGAATTCCTCCACGAGAGAGGTCTTCAGATACAGTACCGCCAGTTTCACGCGCCCTGCTTCTGCTGCCTGTACAAACAGCTGCAGTTCCTTGCTTACAATATACTCAGAAGCGAGAAAATCAGGCGAGATCAGCAGCAACGCGATGCGCGCCTTGCGCATGGCTTGTTGAATATTAATATGCCAATCGGTGCCCGTCGAAATCTCCTGGTCGCTCCAGAAACTCAGCCGCTTTTCCAATGGCTTAAGGAAATTCCGCAACTCATCCAGCAAGTCTTTGTCTTTGTGGCTGTAGCTGATAAAAATATCGCACATAATCCATTATCCGTTGCGATAAACCCATGATTTGCGCGACGTGGCAATTACAAATAGCATCGTGTACTACCAGGGAATCGGTTAGCCGATGTTATGGCAACATTAGCGCAGCGACAATTGCACAGAAGAATTAGTACTAATGGGTTAGACGTAGAGTCATCCGCTTATCCTCGCTGGTTGCGGATACTTTTACTGGCCAGGCTGGAGAGATCGGGTTTAGCATGTTAGTCATGAATTATATAGTGATAGATATCGAAGCGTCCGGATTCGGCCTGGGTTCGTATCCGATAGAATTCGCCTGGGGCAATAGCGCAATTGGAATCAGCAGTTTTCTCATCAATCCGGCAGAGCTGAATGATTGGACTCACTGGAGCGATGAGTCTGAACAAGTGCACTGTATTCCCAGGGCTACCTTACTGACTGACGGCATTAATCCGCTGCTGGCGTGGACTCGAATTAGCGAGTTGTTTGCGCTGTATAGAGTGTATTCAGATAATCCGCCGTACGATGCAGGCTGGCTCGATGCGTTTTCTGTGCTTGGGGTCGATACATCGGTTATTCAGGTACATGATACGGGCGATATCATCAGGCGTAATCTGAACGATCAGGGAAACCTTTGTTCTTCAGTCGAAGAGATATACCGACAGGCAGCCGCAGTCACGCCGCCAACCCACAGAGCCGATGCCGATGTCGCTTTTTTGCTGAAAGCCATCGAGATATCAACAGGTTCGGCCTATCCTTGATGGCGGGTTTGTGTATGCAAGCTCGCCGTTGGCGTTAGCAGGCATACGCCGCTTTAACCGCCAGCCTGGACTGCGGCCGTCGCACGCACTCGTCGCAATTTTTTTACCGAATCAAAGCTCACCAGCGCCAGCGCCGCCCAGATTAAGCCGAAGGTCAGCAGCGTGCCGGAGCTAAGCGTTTCACCGTACACGAACACTGCCAGCAACAGCATGCCGGTCGGTGCGATGTACTGAAAAAAGCCCAGTGTCGTCAAACTGATGCGATTAGCCGCCGCAGTAAAGCACAGCAGCGGCAACATGGTCACCGGACCGGCTGCCAATAACAGTAAGTTCAGCGAGGCGGGGTTAGCGGTTAAATCTGTCGTTGGGCTGCTGCTGAATAGCAGGTAGCCGATGGCCAGTGGCAGCAGTAGGCCGGTCTCCAGCGCCATACCAGTAAAGCTGTCTACCGCCAGTCGTTTGCGTACTAATCCGTACAGCCCGAAACTGCAGGCCAGCACCAGTGCTAACCACGGCAAGCTGCCGAAGCTTACGATCTCAAAAATCACTGCCGCGGCGCA
>JBBKXJ010000135.1:0-12603 GCA_037969395.1 Pseudomonadales bacterium | reverse complement strand
GCCGCACTGCCACCAAACAGACCCGCAAGTTCCGACAGCATCGACCCGGACCGCGGCGCCCCGCCGCGCTGATCGACAGCGTCGTTCGCATCGGCAGGCGCTGCACCACTGTTAGCTCCAGCGTCTGACAGCATGTCACTAAGTTTGTCTTTGTGTTTGTATCCGGCGACCGCTAGCAAGCCAAGCAGCGCCATCATTGAAGGTTTCCCGCTTCCCATAATCTTTTCCTCGCTGAGTTAGTGGCTCGCAGCGACAATGCCATCGAGCCGGGCACGCAACTACGCTACGCACGCTTGTTGAAAAATTTGCCCCACAAAAACAATACAATTATCGCACCAATCACAGCGCCTATCAGACCGGCGCCCTCACCAGCCGAATACCAACCCAGTGCGCTGCCGAGAAAAGTAAACAGAAATGCGCCAGCGACACCTAGCAGGGTAGTCAACAGAAAACCCGACGGTTCGTTGTCGCCAGGCATAATGAATTTAGCAATAACTCCGGCGATAAAGCCGATAATAATAGTCCAAAGGATACCCATATCATTTTCCGAGAGTAGTTGAGTGAGCGGCCAATATCATGTTACAGCGCTGGCCACGGCCTAGGTCATGCGATGCTATTACAGAGCAAATGGTATACCAAAAGTGTCAGCAGGAACCATCTGACCGTAGGGTTGCCGCTTTTACGCAGTAATTCGGAACGCTGCGACCAGTCGCCCGCGTTGATCGAGTAATACGCAGGTGCTCAAGTGTACGCTATCAGCGTTGCGCGCGTAATATTTACACAACGATTGAAAAACTTACCAGCTGCGTTGCCGTAACGGCTAGTTGGTGCGCGCCCGGTAACGCGGTTCGGCTGCGCGTGTTTCACGGCTAAAGTCGTTCCCACAACGTAATGCCAGACCCGTAGGAGCGACTTTAGTCGCGAATGGTTCGCCGGCGCGAGTTCTATGCGGGCACTCATTAATGCCCCGTTAAAGGTCCAGGAACCTGTCGCGATTAACGGCATGTTAGTTGCCTGATAAAACGGCTGAGGGCGTAATTTATCTTCAGCGTTGGCAGAACATACATGCACCCCGCAACACTATTCTGGCTGGCCGGCTGGTAAGAAATGGCTGTTAACTTTTCAACAACAATATTGGAGGCAACCACTTATGAAAAACCATAAAACGTGGGTAGAACCACTCGCTCGCTTCGGCTACGGAGCACGTGGAGCAGTCTATTTAATTATCGGCGGGGTCACGATGTACGCCACTATATTCGGTGGTAAAACGACTGATAGTAAAAGTGCATTGCGTACGCTGTTAGAACAACCGTTCGGGCAAGTACTACTCGGCGCCGTCGTGGTAGGGCTGATCGGTTACGTGACGTGGCGTTTGATTCAGTCTATCGGCGACACAGACAAGCATGGAACGGACGCCAAAGGCCTCGCCGTACGTGGCGGGCTTCTCGCCAGCGCGGTGACTTACACATTTCTCGCCATTTATGCCATGAGCTTGTTAGGGTTTAGTCTCACTGGCGGCGGCGACAATGGCGGCGGCGGTCTGCATCAAAAACTGGCGGGTTTTATCGGGTTAACATGGGCATCAGTGATTCTGGCAGTTACATTTACCGGTGTGGCGATCGCCCATTTTGTAAAGGTCGCCAAAGAAGGCTATGCAAAACACTATGACGCTGACAGCGATGTGATGCGCTTCGTGCATCCGATCGCGAAAACCGGCCTGGCCGCGCGAGGCATCACCCTGCTAGTTATCGCTTATTTGTTCGCCTCGAAGTTATTCGGTGGCAGCGCGGAGAGCAGTGGCACGCCGGGATTGGAAGCCGCACTGTCATTTATTCGGGACCTGCCGGCGGGAACTGTGCTGCTGTTTATCGTGGGACTCGGTCTGGTGCTGTTCGCGCTATATTCAATCACCGAAGCCATATGGCGGCAAATAAACGTGGAAGATGCTTGATTGCAGCCTCGCCGCTCGTTTTCTCTGCAGTCGCCGGTAACATAATACTGGCGATCTGCACTGAAGCAGAGTAGTAGCAGCAGCGCACTATAAGCGTTAGATATCACTCGTCAGAGGATATCTCCGAGATAGCTGTTGCGTGAGCGAGAGACTGCCGCCGCATACAACAGATCCTCAGTAAGCTACCCTTCCTACTATGCCATATCTGGCGAATAACCAACGTTTTCTTAGCAAGCTTTACATGACAATTGAAAAGTTTACCGAGTTGCCACGCCGCGCTGCGACTAAATCTTGGGTGCATCCTTGCGTTATTTTCTATCTGCGGCCGTAAAGTTCTCGCTAGCAGCTTAGCGCTGCGTTCTTTGCCAACTTATTCTGCGAACGGCCACGCCGGTACGCTAATTGCAAACCCAGATCTCTGTAGTAGATTATCAGATAAGGAACGGGTCTGTTATGCGCAAAGGTTTAGTCTGGCTGCTGTAGCTGGTTACCGTAGTTATTGCCATTCGCCTGGCACTGCCGAGCATCATTAGTCGCTATGTTAATTACTACAGCATGCACACAGAGGAGAGACAATGCTTGACAACGAAACGGTCGCAGCCGGCCACCGAGCCGAGACCCCCGGCGAGATTCCTGCGAAGGGCTGGAAACAGGTATTGCTGCGTGTCAAAAAGCAGATTCAGCGCGACCACATCAGGGTAGCCGCTGCCGGTATCGCCTTCTATTTCCTGTTGGCGCTGTTCCCTGCACTGGCCGCTACTGTGTCCATTTACGGCCTGGCCTTTGATCCACAGGGGGTCGAGCAACAGGTTAGCGCCATAGCTGAAGCGCTGCCGCAGCAGGCCAGTAGCATGATTGGTGAAATACTGAAAGGCATCACCGAAAAGCCTGTCGAAAACCTTGGCTGGAGTATGTTGCTTGGCCTGGCGCTGACCCTGTATAGCGCCAAACAGGGTATTTCGGCTTTGTTCGAAGGGGTAAACATCGCCTACGATGAGATCGATGAAAGGGGATTCCTTGTCAAAAACGGGCTGGAATTGTTGTTCACGCTGGGCGCGGTTCTATTTGGACTACTGCTGCTGGCGCTGGTGGTGGTATTCCCCGCAGTAATCGACAGCCTGGGGCTGCCGGTTGTTTTCGATACGGCCTTAAGACTGGTGCGTTGGCTGTTGCTGGCGGCGATGCTTAGCGCGGCGCTTGGTATGGTTTATAAGGTCGCCCCGCATCGCAGCAACCCCAAGTTCAGGTGGGTTACCTGGGGGGCCGTGATCGCGACCATACTGTGGTTGATCGGCTCCGCGCTGTTTTCCGTGTACGTGGAAAACTTCGGCAGCTACGACAAAACCTACGGTAGCTTTGCTGCGGTTATCATTCTGATGCTGTGGTTTTTCCTCACAGCTTTTAGCATTTTACTGGGCGCGGAGATTAACGCCGAAATGGAGCACCAAACTCGCAAAGATACAACCACAGGTCCTGCTGAACCGATGGGGGAGCGCGGCGCGTTCCACGCCGACCATGTAGCGGGCGACGGCGCCGAGCGACGCCATTAACCGATAATCCTGTCACCAGGTCGATAAGTTATGTCAAATTCGAAGAGTTGTCTGGTTGCGAAGTTGTCTCACTACGCCGATATCAGTCGTACCCACGAGCAGTTGCTGTCGCGCTTGGAGAAGACTGAACGGCAGGTAAAGGAACGCGAAGAGATATATGCCGGCGGCGACCCGATGAAGCATTTATTCTGTGTTAAATCCGGCTGGTTCTATGGTTATACCAACCTCCCCGACGGCGGGCGGCACGTGGTTCGCATCTATCACCCGGGCGACATTATTGGCTTCTCCGGACTTGCCTTTTATCATCAGTCGATCAATCTGCGCAGTGCGACTGAAGGCTGCTTGTGCCCGTTCGAAAAAAACGATCTCGATCAGATTTTTGAGACCGCGCCAACGATTGCCGCGCTGCTGTTCACCCTCTCGTCACGTGAACAAGTCATTATCATCGACACCTTACGCGCCGCCAGCCGTATGCGGCCGCGCGCGCGGCTAGCGTTCCTTCTGCTGGACATTGCGAGTCGCCTGCGCATCACTAACTCAGCGATGACCAATCGGTTTCGATTGCCGCTTACCCAGACCGATATAGGCGACACCATTGGCTTAACCAATGTCAGCGTCAGCCGCACGCTGGTTGAAATGGAGCAAGATGGACTTATTGAACGCATGAATGGCGATGTTGTGCTGCTGCGGGAAGAGCAGCTACGCGATATTTGTGATTTTCATGACCGGCATGCCGATATGGATACCTCCTGGTTTCCAGGCCAATCGAAATGAACTGTACCGCTACGATGTCGCGCAATCCAGCACCCCATTGCAGGCCCCCATTCGTTTGCGGCAGCGACATGTAATGGCCAAACAATTACCGAAATCGGAGGCTGTTTGATTCAGGTTAAAGACAACCCCTCTGCTACCCGGTTAAATGATCTTATGTCGAATTTGTACTCTTGCCCGCCACACCGCTATCACCAGCCAGCCAACGCCTCTGGCCCGCAGCGGAGAATCGCAATTGTCGGCAATGCGCCACCGGTTTGCGATATGGCGAAGACTATCGACAGCGCCGATTTTGTTATTCGTTTCAATCAGCCATTGGCTTTCGGCGCACAGTATGGCGAACGCCTGGATTTATTGTGCCTGATTAATTCGGGCGGCCAGGCAGAAGAATGGCTTCGCAATGCGACGTTAACGCAGACCGAGTATTTCAAGGCGTGTCGGCAGGTTTTGTTCCCAAATCATCCGACGATTCTGGATCGCTACCATCCGCAATCTATTGCTTTAGCGCAAGGCGGGGCTACATCTCACCTGACGGAAGAGTTAAAAGGGTGGATTGAGACAGCCGGCAAGCCGGTCGAGGTGGTGTCAAAAGCGCTGTATCTACAAACCTTCATCTCCTTGAAGCTACCGTGGCGTGACCTGAACCGCTGCTGGTTGAGCTCGGGAATATTAGCGACCGCGCACGCTCTAGCGCACGCTGATGAGAACGATAGAATAGAGATTTACGGTTTTTCGTGGCAGGGTTGGGAGGGGCACCCCTGGGCCAGCGAAAAAGCGTGGTACGTCGCTGCCCAGCAGCGTGCAGCGCTGTGGTTAGCAACTTAATTTCAAGTTAGAGGAGGGTATCTCGTGACCGTTGACTATAGACTTGCCAATATTAATGTGGAAAGTCAACTATTCGACCGCCTGATGGATAACCGCGAACAGCGGGATGGCATGACCATCGTGCATATCGCGCTGCAGGGTTGTCTTCAGGCTGGCCCCATTGAATACGGTAATACGGCCGACACCGGCGGCCATATTCGCTATCTACTTGAGCTGGTCGAAGCGCTGTCGAAACAGCCTGCCGTCGCGCGCCAGATTATTGTTACGCGTGCGTTTCGCTGCCCTACCCTCGGCGCTCAATACGCGTTACCGACAGAACAAATGTCCGATGGCGTCGAATTGTGGCGTTGCTTTGGTGATACCGATCGTTATCTCGCGAAGGAGGATCTCTGGTCAGAGCTACCCACACTGACGCGCAATCTTGAGCGTCGGCTGTGCCGTAGCGCGCTATGGCCAGACGTGATTCACGCCCATTATGCCGATGCCGGCTGGATAGCCGGCCAACTTCGCGCGCGGTTTGGTATTCCTTTTATTTTTACCGCCCATTCACTTGGCCGCGTTAAAGCCGAGACCTATCTGCAAACGCGCAGCGCACTGAAAACTACCAGACCGAGCAGGCCGAGTTTGCAGCGCCGGGTCGACATCGAGCACTACGCCACCACTCAGGCCGATCTGATTGTTGCCAGTTCAAACGATGAGGTGGTAAACCAGTATGGTCTGTACGCCGAGGGTCTGCAGGATAAATGTGCGGTTAACCCACCTGGCTGTGAGCTGGCGCTGTTTAGCGGGTTGTCGGCAGCCGCGAGTATCGACGCGGTTACCACCAGTATAGGCCGTTTTCTCTCGAACCCGGAGCGTCCCGCGCTACTGGCGCTGGCCCGGCCGGTTACCAAAAAGAACCTCACCGGTCTACTCCACGCTTACGGTAAATCACCACAACTACAGGCACGCGCCAATCTGGTGATCTGCGCCGGCAACCGTGAAGACATCGGGAAGGTCGACGATGAGTCCTCTAAAATACTGAGGGAATTGATTTACCTGGTAGACTTCTACGACCTGTACGGCCGTGTCGCGTTGCCGAAGTCGCATAGCGTCGATCAGGTGCCGGCAATTTACCAATGGGCAGCCCAACGCAAAGGATTATTCATCAATCCGGCGTTTAATGAACCTTTTGGTTTAACGCTGCTTGAAGCGGCGGCGGCGGGCTTGCCTGTTGTTGCCACGCGCAGCGGCGGGCCTCGCGATATTCTGGCGCGCTGTAAAAACGGTTTGTTGATCGATCCGAGCAATGAGCTGTCGATTGCCTGCGCTGCCCTGACGTTGCTGCAAAACGACGCGCTGTATGATCAGTTAAGACGTAATGGCCTGGAAGCGGTGCGTTACTATCGATGGTCGCGGCACGCGCAGCAGTATGTAGGCGACTGCACGGCGCGCATTCGGCGCAAACTATTAGAGCCCTCGGCAGTCCGGAACTGTTCCTGCGGCAGGAAGGTGCTGGCTACTGACCTGGACGATACGCTGCTTGGCGACCCAGCGGCAACGCGTAAATTCGCGAACTGGCGGGTGACCGCAAACGATTGGCTGTGGGTGGTGGCGACTGGGAGAAATCCTGATATAGCACTGCAATTGCTTAAAGAAGCCGATGCGCCACTGCCTGATTATCTCATCTGCGCGGTCGGCACAGAAATTTATCAGGTCAAAGCCGGCGGCGAACTGGTAGCCGACTCTACGTGGGCGCACGCCATAAGCGACGGCTGGCAGCGCGATGTCTGCGCGCTGCTGGTGAGTGAGTGTGCGGGAATAGTACCCCAGCCGGCCGAGCAACAGCGTCAGTTCAAACTAAGTTACAAGCTAACCGAGGATGCCAACGCGGTCGAGCGATTGCAGCGTCTGTTACAGCGGGAGATGGTGCATACCAATATTGTGTTGTCGCACGATAATCTGCTGGACGTGATGCCACCGTCGGCGTCGAAGGGGCTTGCACTGCGTCATCTGGTGACACAGCGACTCGGCGAAATTGCGTGCGTTATTGCCGCTGGCGATTCCGGCAATGATCTGTCCTTGATTGCCGGCGCCGATGCCGGAATTGTGGTTGCGAATCATAACGGCGAGCTAAACATGCTGCGCTGTGCGCCGCATGTGTTCTGGTCGAGAAAATCCTTCGCTGCCGGTGTATTGGACGGCGTGGCCCACTTTACCGGAGCCGGCGCCCCGTCGTTTTCGTTTACAGAGGCAGCAGTCAATGTCATCTAGGCTACCCACTCCCGTTTCCAAACACGCGCTGACACCCGTGGCCGGCCCCTCGCAACCGCGAGCACTTGGTTTTTTTGTGCACCACCATGGCAGTGGTCACATTAAGCGCTGCGCCGCAATTATTGGCCACATCGATGATCGGCCCGTCACAATTTTCTGTGCGCAACCCGAACGCTTTCCGGCGTTGGCCGACAACGTCACCCTGGTGCGGATTCCGAACCCGCATGGTCAGCCCTCCTGCACGGCTGCACTGCACCATCAATCTGCCTCTACCGCCATGGACTGCGCCCCGCTGGGCGTAAGCGCCATACGCGAGGGCATGGGCGCAATTGCGCAGTGGCTGTCCACGCGGGACGCAGCACTGTTAGTATCGGACGTGTCGGCGGAAGTTGTATTATTAGCACGAATCCTCAGTGTACCCGCCGTGAAGCTACGCATGCACGGTAATCGCACCGACGCTGCCCATGTGGCAGCTTACTCAGCCTGTGTCGGCTTGCTGGCACCTTTTGACGAGCGGCTTGAGCAAGCAGACTGGCCGGCACGCTTCCGCCAGAAGACCTGCTATACCGGTGGTCTTATAGACTCCAGGCTGGCACAACCACCGTCACGTGAGCTGGCGCGACAGCGGCTGGGGCTACCTGCAGGCAAACAGGTTATCGTTGCTATCACCGGCAGTGGCGCGGGCATCGGTACGCCACTGGCACCGTTAACGGTCGGTGCACGCGCTCTGCCCGAGGCGCAATGGTTTACGCTCGGCAATACGGCGCGCTACGGCCACGAAACAGCTTTTTCCAACCTGTGCGAGGTGGGTTGGGCTGACAACGTGACCGATTATATTGCGGCGGCTGACGTGGTCATCGCAACCCCTGGCGATACCCTGATCCACGAAGTAGCGAAGCTGGGAAGACCCCTCGTTTGCATACCCGAGTGGTGCTATTACGATGAACAGGCCTGCAAGGCTGAGGCGCTTGATTTGCTGGGAGCCGCCGCGTATAGCCCCACCTGGCCGGGCAGTTTTCCGAGTTGGCGAACGCTGATCGAACGCGCGTTGGCGGTTGATGTAGAAATTCAAAGGTCGCTGGTTAACGCCAACGCAGCGGCACAGGCGGCAAGCTATCTGTGTAATACGGCGGATGTTCTGTGGCGTAACGATGCGGTCGATTCGACAGCGGCAGCAGCGACAACAGCGACGGCGACAGTGACAGCGACAGCAGCGACAGAGTCGCCTCAGCGGGCAACTGCAGTCGGAGTTAAGCAGGTGGCCTGCGGTGATTAGTGTACTTACCCTCGTTCGCGGCCGGCAGGGTCATCTGGATCGGCTACTCGCCAGTCTGAGCAGGCAATACCATAACGAGTTCGAAGTGGTGGTCGCCTGCATGCAATCCGAACCGCCGCAAATCGATCCCGATCTGCCCTTCCCTGTGCGCTTGATTGAAGTCCCCGGCAACGCCCTGCCCCTGGCCGCTGCACGCAATGCAGCCGCTGCCGCCGCCGGCAGTAAATACCTTATATTCCTCGACGTAGATTGCATCGCCGCGCCGACACTGGTAGGCAATTATGCGAAGTGGTTACAGCGGCGCGACGTAGTATTGATGGGAGAGGTGCATTACCTGCCGGCGCTGAATTATGCGAATAAGGGCTTCAGCGAGCTGGCCGCCGTGGCGCAGCATCATCCGGCACGACCCGTAGTGCCTAACCAGGGCTTGCTCGATGAGAGTAACCCGCGCTGCCTGTGGGGGCTGTCGTTCGCCATACGCAGTAGCCGCTTCCAGCTGGTCGATGGCCTCAACGAACGCTTTATTGGTTACGGTGGCGAAGAAACCGATTTCGCGGAACGATTAGCAGAGATAGATAGTGTATTTTGCTGGTGCCCCAATGTACTCGCGTTGCATCAATATCACACCGTGTACAGCCCACCGCTGGACAAGTTTCCCTACATTATTCGCAATGCCAAATTATTCCATGCAACCTGGGGCAGCTGGTGTATGGAGTACTGGCTGCAACTTTTCCACGACTGCGGCTACATTACCTGGAACCCTGCCGAGGGCGCGCTACGGGTCGAACGTACGCCCACGGTGCAGGAAATCGCAAACGCGCGCCGCCCGCGCACGGAGGCATTCGCCTGATGACTCGCTCACAACCAGACACCTCTGCCGCTTTTTTTGAGGCAATGTACCAGGGAGCCGAAGATCCGTGGAATTTCGCCATCAGCCAATACGAACAGCAAAGGTATGCTGCGATGGACGCCAGGCTGGGCGAGCAGAAATTCGCGTTGGCATTCGAACCCGCCTGTTCGGTCGGTGTGTTTACACAACGACTCGGCCGCCGCTGCGATGCGGTGATCGCGAGTGACGCGGCACCCACCGCTGTGCAACAAGCCCGCCAGCGCTGCCAGGCCATGTCGCATGTGCAGATCGACCGGGCGGAACTGCCGGACGAAATGCCGACCCAGTCGTTTGATCTTATCGTTTTCGCGGAATGCGGCTATTACTTTCCCATTGAACAACTACGCTCGATCATTAAGCATTTGTGCGACCGAATGTCGCCAGGTGGCGTGTTGCTGGCCTGCCACTCGTTACTGGAGTGGCCCGATCATCGCCTGCATGGCGCGACGGTTCACGAATTAATCGATGCCGAGCCGCGCTGGCGTATCGAATCTTCACCACAGCCAACGGATGGACGTTATCGGCTGGACTACTGGAGGAAAAACTGATGACTTCTATGCCACTCGCGTTACCGGCTGAAACAACTGACAGCAACGTCGCCGCTGATGATTTGCGGCATATCTTCCAACAGCATGTGCGTGACCGTAGCAATCAGGTGCCGCCGCTGGGGGAAGGTTGCAGCTGGACACGATTTCGTTACCTGCGTGACATTGCGCGTAAAAATCTCAGTCTGGCTCGCTTGCTGGAAGGGCATCTCGACGCTACCGCTATATTGCATGAGGCCGGCCGGCCGGTTGACGATCGATTAACTTACGCCATCTGGGCATCGGGCGGCCCAGGCGCTACCACACGTGTAAAGTCTCAAGGCTCCAGCATCGTGCTGCGCGGCAGCAAGCCATTCTGCAGCGGCGCCGACCTGGTAGACCGCGCGTTGGTGCATACCGATTTCGATCCGGTGTTAGTGGAAGTAGACTTTACAGCCGCTGGCGGCTCCATTTTGTATGACCGGGACAATTGGTGTGCACCGGCGTTTGCCGGCACGCACACGTGGACAACCGAGTTTCACGATGTGCCGCTGGCAGCAGATGCACAGATCGGAGAACCCGGCTGGTATTTCAAGCGAGCCGGCTTCTGGCAGGGCGCGATAGGCCCGGCTACTTGCTGGGCCGGCGGCGCGATCGGCCTGGTTGACTATGCACGTAAGCACTGTCGCAAGCAGCCGCACGCCTGTGCGCATCTCGGCGCACTGCTGGCTGCCGAGCGCAATATGAATAGCAGCTTGAAATGCGCCGCAGAAGAGATTGATCGAGACCCCGAAAATAGCTCGGGAGAAGCGTATCCCCGGGCGCTGGCAGTGCGCCATACTATTGAGAGGGAGTGCCAGCAAACGATGGATCACTTCGGTCGCATGTTCGGGCCCCGACCACTGGCGTATGACGCGCATATGGCACAGCACTACGCGGAACTCACGCTATACATTCGCCAGTGCCATGCCGAGCGCGACTTGCAAGAGTTGGGCGAACACGCGCTCGCGGCAGCGCCGTGACGGCGGTGCCGTATCGCTTCCCGTGCGACACCAGGCTGGTGCAACTGAACACAGCGGGTGGGGAAGTAAGAGAGGATGCCGAACAACTGTTAAGCTGCCTGGGGTCAGTGGTGATTGTTGCGCCACACCCCGACGACGAGACGCTGGGGTGCGGCGGTTTGATAGCCGCTTGCGCGCAGCTGAATATTGCAGTTACGGTTGTCGCCGTGACTAACGGTGAATGCTCTCATCCGCAGTCAAAGACCTGGACGCAACAGCGCCTCGCGCAGGTACGATGTGAAGAACAGCGGCTGGCATTGCAGACATTGGGGCTGGCATCGCCGCCAGTTATTCGCTTGAATCTGCCAGACGGCCAGGTCGCGCTGCAGTCAGCGGATGTTTTAAGCTACGCGCGCGTCGAACTGTATGCTCTCGTACGACAATACGAACGGGCCAGCGTATTTGTGACATCGCCGTCTGATGATCATCCGGACCACCGCGCCTGCGCTGCGCTGGTCGCCACTGTTGCGGCACATGTTCACGGCCTGCAGGTGTTTCATTATAGCGTCTGGCCAACTGCG
Organism: Pseudomonadales bacterium; assembly: GCA_037969395.1. Taxonomy (GTDB): domain Bacteria; phylum Pseudomonadota; class Gammaproteobacteria; order Pseudomonadales; family JAUIET01; genus JBBKXJ01. The sequence continues at coordinate 982 of JBBKXJ010000135.1, read as the reverse complement.
ACAGAAGACAACTCAAAGCATGCGCCGCCTGGCGATAATCGATGGCAACTGGATATTCGTCCCGCGCTGCACCGTAAGGCCAGCGCTATTGCCTGCCATCGATCGCAGCGTGGATTAGTTGTTAGCGACGATCCGCAAGGATTTTGCATGCCCGAAAGTCTGTTGCGAAGAGCGCTGGCAAGCCATGAGACTTATGAGCGGAGTTGCTAGCACCCTTTCAAGGTGATATTGCTTAATGCATCGAAGCCGGCGCAGGTTTTGCTCGGAACAAACCAATAGATGCATTTGACTATCGGCATTATCATCCGCTACCCACTTCACAAACCAGGTAAATCAGCATGAGTCAGCACAACAAAGTTCTTCTTATCACCGGCGCGTCCAGCGGCATCGGTGCAGCAACAGCGCGCGCGGCAGCGGCCGACGGCTGGCGTCTGGCGTTAGCCGCCCGGTCACTCGACAAGCTCGAAACTCTGGCGCAGGAGTTGGGCAAGGATCGCGCCTGCGCCATCGCGGTTGATGTCACCGACTTCGACGCTCAGCAAGCGATGATCAGCAGGTCACTGGAGCAGTTTGGCCAGTTGGATGCGGTATTTGCTAACGCCGGCACCGGCGGCAAACCCGGCGGTTTTTCCGATGCGCCGGTCGACACCTGGAAAACGATGCTGGATGTTAACGTGCTGGGCGTGGCGTTGACACTGCGCGCGTCGCTTGCAGCCATTAAGCAAAGCCGCGGTCATGTATTGTTAACCGGGTCGGATGTCGGTCGCCGCACATTGGCCGGGTCGATGTATTCGGCGACAAAATGGGCCGTGTCGGCGATTGGTTACGGTCTGCGCGAAGAGCTACGCGGCTCGGGCGTGCGCGTTACCCTGATTGAACCTGGCATGGTCGACACCCCCTTCTTTGATGATGAACAACCGCAGGCGCTTAAAGCCGAAGATATCGCGCGCAGTGTGATTTACGCACTGTCGCAGCCGGCAAC
>JBBKXJ010000134.1:0-7246 GCA_037969395.1 Pseudomonadales bacterium | reverse complement strand
CAGGTGATTGGTTTTATCAAAGGCAAGAGTGCGATCCACATTGCGCGAGTGTATGTGGGACGACGCCGTAACTATGTTGGACAGCATTTTTGGGCGCGTGGCTATTTCGCCTCGACGGTCGGTCGTGATGAGCAGGTGATACGTGAGTACATTCGCCATCAAGAGCAGGATGATCGTCGAATCGAACAGCTGAACCTGATGTGATGTAAATGTAACTGCCGCTTTGAGCGACTCACAAAATTAAAGCCCCTGGCTTTGCCGGGGGATAATTCGAAAGCTGGCAGCCAGCTAACGAAAAGCACCTGCTGCAGGCCCACCAAGTATTAATGGCAGGGTTAATTGATGACGCAGGCCGCTATCGCCAAGGCAACGTCGGCGTGATGAAAGGTGAAAAGGTTGTGCATATGGCACCGCCTGCGAGCCGAGTGAAAAAGCTAATGGGCGACTTGTTGAGCTGGTTAGCAAATACAGATCAACACCCGCTAATCACCAGCTCAGTCTTCCACTACGAGTTTGAATTTATTCACCCCTTTGCCGATGGCAATGGCCGTATAGGTCGCTTGTGGCAATCGCTGATACTGAGCCAGTGGAACCCGCTATTAGCGCAACTGCCTGTCGAAAGCATGGTGTACGAACATCAGAGTGGCTATTACCAAGCCATCAATACCAGCACTCAGCAAACCGACTCGGCTCCGTTTATTGAATTTATGCTTTCCAGGATTCTGGACACAGTAGAGGCAAATAGAGCGAACGTTGCCCCGCAAGTCAGCCAGCATGTTACCCCGCAAGTCGAGGCACTGTTAAAAGTTTTACAGGAAGAACCATATCCAATGAGTCGCGGCGAATTACAAAAGGCACTGGCCTTAAAAGACAGGGAGTCTTTTAGAGAGCGCTATATTAAACCAGCACTGGAAGCTGGACTGACAGAAAGGACCATTCCCGATAAACCCAATAGCCGTTTACAGAAATACCGACTAACCGAGCAAGGCCAAAAAGCCTGCAAAACTTTTGCATAGCCGAAGAGAAATCTTCAATTGGACGAGACTTAGTCAACCCGTTACAGCTTGACCATAATAATAGTCTTTATGCACTTTAACGCCTATTTTAATAGCTATTCCTTTCTAGACCTTTTGACTATTTCTTGGTAAAAATGGCTATTATATTGTTCATTAAATACCTTATTGACTATTTATTTAGTCTTTTGTGTTAGGTTAGGGTGATGAGAAAACAACGAACCTACTCCAAATATGCCCTTGAGGCCGCTGCGCTGATGGGAGAGCAAATCAAGCTGGGACGCAAGCAGCGCCACTGGACTGAGAAAAATCTGGCGGATCGCGCCGGCATCTCCAGAGCCACGTTGCAAAAAATTGAAAACGGCGAAATGAGCTGCGCCGTTGGCCTGGTTTTTGAAGCCGCAACACTGGTTGGCGTAAAACTGTTTGAGCCTGGCGACATGCGTCTGTCACAACATATCGAGCACACGCGAGACAAAATCGCGCTGCTACCGCAACGCATTAAAGCCAAAACAAAGACGGTTCATGATGACTTCTAATAGCGACAAGGAAGCCTTCGTATGGATTTGGCTGCCCGGCGAAACCAGGCCCATCGTGGCCGGGCGGCTGGAATCCGACAACGGCAATGTGATGTTCAACTACGGTAAAAGTTACCTGGAGCGTAGCGAGGACCACAAGCCTGCCATTTCAATCTTTGAGCCTGAATTACCGTTGCAGGCCGGCATATTGCCCCTGCTGGACGGATTGGCCATGCCCGGCTGCATTCGAGACGCCGCACCCGACGCGTGGGGGCGACGCGTGATTATCAACAAAAAGCTGGGGCTGAAAGGCGCAGGCACAGCTTCGGTCGAACTGGATGAACTGACCTATCTACTGGAATCCGGTGCTGACCGGATCGGTGCGCTCGATTTTCAGCGTTCGCCTACCGAGTATGTACCGCGTGCCGCGAACAATGCCAGCATGCAAGAGCTGGTCGAGTCTGCCGAACGGGTAGAGCAAGGCATACCGCTCACCGCAGAGCTGGACCAGGCGTTGTTGCATGGCAGCTCCATCGGAGGTGCAAGGCCAAAAGCCCTGATCCAGGAGCAAGGCAAGAAGTATGTGGCCAAGTTTTCGTCCAGCACTGATCTATACAACGTTGTTAAGGCCGAGTTCATTGCCATGCGACTCGCCGCCCTGGCCGGACTGAATGTTGCACCAGTTCAACTGACCACAGCGGCAAATAAAGACGTACTGCTGATTGAACGCTTCGATCGTCTGCCACAAGACAATGAATGGACACGCAAGGCGATGATATCGGCCCTCACGTTGTTTGGCCTTGATGACATGATGGCGCGCTATGCAAGCTACGAAACACTGGCAGAAATTATTCGCCACCGATTTACTGATCCCAAAGAAACGTTGCAAGAGCTGTTCTCTCGCCTCGTGTTCAATATTCTGTGTGGCAATACCGACGACCATGCCCGTAACCATTCTGTATTCTGGAATGGCAAAGAACTGACCTTGACCCCTGCCTATGACATTTGTCCGCAAGGCCGTACAGGCAACGAAGCTTCACAAGCCATGCTGATATCCCGAAACAATAATCTTAGCCAGCTCAAAACCTGTCTTGCGGCCGCACACAACTTTCTGCTCTCGGAAGATAATGCCCGCGCCATATTCGCACACCATATTGAGACCATAGAACAGCACTGGGATGAAGTCTGTGAGCAAGCCCAATTGAGCGACGTGGATAAAAATCTTTTTTTGGGGCGGCAGTTTCTAAACCCCTTCTCGACCGAGCAATAGTGGATACGTTCCTTAGGACTTATGCAAAAATACTTTCCCACCAAAAGTCAAATCACTTCAGACTTGAATCCAAGTTCTATTGAAAAAGCGGAGTCAGGAATAATGTTACAGCTAATCAATTGCTTTCGAGTGGCTGCCAGAAGTGCGTGCTATCTTGTTTTGGCAGGATATGTGGGAATCGCGGTTGCCGAGGTCACTATCCTCACCACGCCTGATGGGGGTCTGCAACCACGTTTGGTAACTGATCGTTCCGATACAGTGCATCTGTTGTACTTCAAAAAAAGCTCGGATAAGACCGATGCAAGCGAAGGCAATCTATTCTATAGCAGCTGGAATCAACTGCGGAAAGAGTTCGGTCAACCAGTGCAGGTATCGACAGTACCATTTGACCTGCAAGCTTCTATTTCTCGTGCGTCTTTGGCTGTTGGTGGCGATGGTAGGGTGCACGCTGTATGGTATTTGCCTGAAGAAGGTCAGTATTTCCACACCCGATCAAATCCGCAGAGAACTCAATTCGAGCCACAACGCGCTATGGTAAGAAAATTTGCCGAAGGTATTGATGCCGCAGCTGATGTTGCCGCCGATGGTACGCGAGTCGCAATTGTGTGGGGTGCTGGAGACTTGAGCCGTGAGTCCACGCGTACCGTGTACGCACGATTTTCCTCAGACCACGGCGCATCATTCGATGACGAGATACAAATTGGAAACCCTGAATTGGGGGCCTGCGCCTGCTGCTCCCTAGCCAGTGAATATATCGATGATGACCTGCTGGTAGCCTATCGTTCGGCTATCGACGGTAGCGGGCGTCACATGCAACTGTTAACCCTCAAAAATGTCACTGGCGGGACGATGAATGCTGCTGATGCGTCCTATGCGGAAGTCCAGGAATTGCAGAAATGGGAACTGTCGGGCTGTCCTGTTAGTACCAACGACATCGTTCTAACCGGTGCTGCAGAATCTACCGTAATATTTGAAACTCGTGGCCGCATCGTGGAATGGCAGTACCCTGATGGGCAGCAGCAGATAATAGCCGAAACTGTTACTGGAACACGGCAGAAAAATCCGAGTTTTGCTATCGACGCTTCCGGCCGAAGACTCGTGGTATGGGGCGAAGCGACAAGTTATGCCAAAGGTGGGGCGCTGAATATGCGCTTGATCGATAAAGATGGCAGCGTTCGAGAAGTTAAGCACAATGAAATCGAAATGCCAGATTTCTCTTTTCCAGCAACTGCGGTTCTGCCGGATGAAACCTTTTTGGTGCTTTATTGAGGTGGGTGTTGTGTCTTACGACAAAATCGATACACCTCCCACGTATCGTGCCGCAAAGCCAATAGTTCTCAAACGAGCGGTTGATAATTACTCGCGCTAACTGGCAAAAGTTAGCTTGGGTTGCAAGTACGCACGCGCCAACTAACTTGCAGCGTTCGCTCGGTGCATCCTCGAATCAAATTTTAGTTTGGCTGTGCTGACAACTCCGGGCAACGTCACGAAATAAGTCTTGCTCGATATCGCTATGCTCACCGCGATAGCTGGCAGTGAGTTCGTAAATATTATCGATCTCGATGCGAACTAGTAAGTTGTAATCTCACTACTAGACGCTAAGCTCTTGCGCCTGAGCTAATTCGTTTGTTGAATACGAAGCAGCAATAACACCAACATAATGTTTACACCAAAGCCAAAACTATAGTCACTATGTAGATCAGGATGGCTGGGTAGAGAATACGCTCACCGGTGAAGATGTACCTGCCGATGAGGAATTGGCAGTGCGCGCGACCGCAGTCTATACGCCTTCCGACCAGCTTTCCGCCACCCTCACGTATCAAAGCTCCGATAGCGAGCGTACTGGCAACGGCTTTCAATTTGTAGACAAGGGCAACTACTTCAGCCCGGAGATACTGGCAATTATTGGCGAAGCCCGCTTGGATGACCGCAAGTCAGCGATTTGCCCGCGATGCCCTGGAGGAGAGAGCTTTCACGATACAGAAGTCGATCTTGGCAATCTGACCATTGAATACTCTATGGGTGAGCATACGCTGACGTCAGTCACATCCTACGGTACCTATGATTTGCAGTTTTACGACGATTTTGATTTCGGTGACGCATTTGATCAAGTGACATTCGCTATTCTGGATCCCGGTAGCGTCGAGCGGTACAGCACGTATTTTCGGTGCGATGAAAAATACGACCAGTTTTCCCAGGAGTTGCGCTTTGCGTCACCCGCGGGTCAGAAAATTGAATATATGGCCGGGCTGTTTTACTTCGACAGTGATTGGGAATCATCCGAAGAGCAGAACTATAGTACGCCAAACTTCCCACCTCCAGGCGGTGGCCCGACCGGTCAGATATTCAACGGGCAGTTCACCAACAACTTCGATCAAAAAACAGAGACCTGGTCTGCCTTCGGTCAGGTGACGTTTGCGTTGAGCGACCGTGTGCGTACCACTTTGGGTTTACGCTATACCGATGAGCAGAAAGACATCGTATTCGAGCGCGTTCAGGGCTCACTTGCGACCCTGTGGAACTCGGTCATCAACCCGCCATTTGATTCCCCGCTTGAATTTGACGACAGTTTCCTAAACGGCAATCTGAACGTGCAGTTTGATGCGACCGACGCTGTTATGCTGTATGCGTCCTACGGCCTGGGCAACAAAACCGGGGGTTTTGCCGAGTCTGCTGAAGTGGGTAGTGGCGATCCGTCGCTGGATGTTGCAGCGGGTGGCTCAGGGGTTAAAACAGAAGAGGCAGAAACGTACGAACTGGGCGCCAAAATGACACTACTGGAGGGCGCTGCTAATTTGAATGTTGCCTTGTTTCGAACCGAGGTCTCGGATTTTCAGGAAACGTCTTTCAGGGTAGTGGCAGATGCGGCCGCCTTCCTGACCCGCAATATCGATGTGGAGTCCGAGGGCATCGAGATTGATGGGCAGTGGCAGATGACCGACGCGCTAAGAATGATTGGTGGCGTGACCTATGCTGACACCACTAATGCGGATGACGGTACAACTTTGGAACAGGCGCCGGAGTGGACTGGTAGTCTGGGATTTTTGTTCGAGCAGCTGGTAACTTCAAACTTACGCTTTACGGCTAGTGGTTACGCGCGCTACCGGGATGATATGGTCAGCCAGATCAATGAGACCTTTCCCTCCGACAGCTCGACCAGTTTTGATCTCAATTTTAATTTATCAGACGTTGATGACAACTGGAAAGTCAGTCTTATCGGCACCAATATCACCGACGAAGTGGCGACCGACTTTAGCGGACTGCCTGCAGGGCCCATCGGGGCAATATTTGGCGCGCCTACAGGAGACCAGGGGATTACCTCCGAGGCACCCAGCGCGTTGCGGTCCGTTACACTGCAACTGACCTACAATTTCTAAGCCTGTGTTGTAAACATGCCGATGACGTGTAGCAGGTATTAACTGCCACGCGTCACGGGCCTGCTGTTGCGCTGCGAACATGTGCTTTCAAGGTTTCCTGAAAAAACTATATTAATCAATAGAGGAAGAAAAATGCTCATTGGGGTTCCAAAAGAAAAATACGCCGGAGAGCTGCGTTGCCCGCTCATTCCGCAAAGCGTGAAAAGGATGTGTGCGGCAGGCGCAAAAGTGACAGTAGAAATAGGCCTGGGCAGCCATTCCGGCTATGCCGATGTAGAATACAGCGATGCCGGCGCCACTGTTAGCGACGACCATGACGCCATTATTGCTAATTCGGATATGCTGCTGCGGTTGCGCACCGTGTTCATACTGAAGCGCAGCATGGCGGCGGGCTTCTCCGGGGTTGATAATCCGCTGTTCTTTGGTGAGAACACGCGTATGATCTTTGGTGATGCGAAGGCGACGATCACTGGATTAGTCGCTGAGTTCAAAGGCTAAGAGGTCGATCTGCGCACGGCGCACCCCACGGGTTAAACCCGCGCAACAATATTGTGGGGTGCGCTATGCACACGAGACCAGGGGTTCGCCGCCGAGGCACCCGGCGTTGTGCGATCCATTACGCTGCAACGCACCTGCAACTTCCAGAGCCATGATCTCATGGATTTCATTCAATGCTCAATGCGGGAGCATTGACCACTAACAGGAACTTCTACAAATGAGCAATGATGATAAAAGTAATAGAAAATATTCCAGTCCAGTTGTTGATGGCGTAAAACAAGCGCCAAGTAGAGCGATGCTAAGGGCGGTTGGATTTAATGATGCCGATTTCCGCAAGCCGCAAGTTGGCATCGCTTCGACCTGGAGCATGGTCACTCCCTGCAATATGCATATCAATCAGCTGGCAGAAAAAGCCGGGCAAGGCGTTGACGCAGCGGGTGGAAAAAGCGTGATTTACAATACAATTACAGTTTCCGATGGAATCTCGATGGGCACTCAAGGAATGAAATATTCTTTGGTGTCGAGAGAGGTTATTGCTGATTCCATAGAATCGGTGTCGGGCTGTATGGG
>JBBKXJ010000133.1:0-6345 GCA_037969395.1 Pseudomonadales bacterium | reverse complement strand
GCGCGTGTGCTTTGCGGCATCCTTGCTCGGCGTGACAATTAGGATCGTCGGCTGGCCGATCAACTGGGCGGCGCTGACTTTTTCCCCAGTCAGCGCGGTCGCCGTGAAATCGGGGATCGGGCTGCCCGAGAGCTGCGACCAGGCGCCGACCGGCGTCAGCAGCGCAAGCGCAAACGTGATGGATGTTTTCATGGCAGTTTTCTTTTTTGCCTTGCTATGAGAGGGGCCGGGAGTATAAGCGGAATTAACGCCCCTTTTGCACCTACTCTATTATAAACAATGGGCCGCTGGCAATCGTTTATCGCGGTTGAGATGGCCGCCGGTTACTATAAATACGCTAAACGCTCGCACATTGATCATAAATCACCCGTAAATCTGATATCCCTCGCTAGAGATGCCGCCTCAGCCCGCAGGGCACCCTGCCAACCTCTTCCTTGAGCGGCATGTATCGTCACATTCCCCTGTGGTTCTTTCTAGAAAAGTCTTGCTTGCGGCGGCGCTCGTGGTTCTGGAAGCTGGTTAGCTGAGGCAAGTGCCAGCGAGGAAAAATCATGAGTAATACCACGGCGAGCCTGACCCGCAAGATCAACAGTGCCGAAGATCTCCAAACCGTCGTGCGCACCATGAAAGCCCTGGCTGCCTCGAGTATCGGTCAATACGAGCAATCGGTGCGCGCGTTGGCCGACTACTACCGGACCGTGGAGCTGGGGTTGGGTGCGTGCTTTCGGAAAAACGAGCCAGCGGCCTTGGTGGTAGAACGGAAAGAACCAACCGCCGTGGATGCGATTGGCGCCGTCGTGTTCGGATCCGACCAGGGACTGGTGGGCCACCACGCATCGCCCCAGCGCGTGGGCCACCTCTGTGGGAAACTGCAGCGGCGGCGGAAGCGCGCAACGATCCTCAGTGGGATTCGTCAGCCCAGCCCGCACCGGAGATCGAGTTCGATCAGCGCATCGCCTGGTAGGTGCGGGGGGACAGCTCGTGCCTGATGACTGGAGAGTGGCCGCCGGCGGCCACTCTCCAGTCATCAGGCAGTACTTGCGATGCTATCCGGCAAATCGCGACCCATGCCGGCCCAAACTCGGCGATTGACGGCTGCACCCGGCGTCAGCCATACTCCACGAATGCCCGTTGTATTTCATATCCTTTATCCTTTCCTTTGCTATGAGCGCAAAGTTTGGTTGGATTTGGAATTGAGCGACTGGTTTGGAGGATTTTTGTTCAGTTGCTTGGGAAGGTGGGGTATTCTGAATACCTTCGCCATCCTCCTGGGATAGCGCTGGGTCTCTTCTTGCGTCTCAGCGAAGGCGTTGCGAACCTGCACAATATCAATCTCGGAAAAGCGCTCAGCCAGGTTCGCTCTGCCATTTAAAAGGATTTGCAGATACTCGGGGTGGTCGAGGTTTTTGACCAGGGGTGTTGCCGCGACCATGGATTTGAGGGTTTTCGTTAACGACTGGTTGCCGGTCCGCTTACGGCCATTGCGTTTCAAGTCCCGAAAGAATTGCTCCAGCATGTTATTCGTTCGTTGAGGCTGTAGGGTAAGCGCGCCGGCCTCAGTAGTGACCTCAAGGGGGTCGGCGAATAACCTGGTCCAGTATTTATCGATCTGCTTGACCATGTTCCGATAGGCGAGGTTCGTCGCCGACAATGCTTCAACGTCTTGCGAATGGCGAAATTGCGTGACACGCGCTTTGATGGTGGAGATGTCAGCGTCCCCCGCATCATTCAATCCCTGATGGCTATCGGGCTGAGCGATTCGCATTGCCTCTCTCAACCGGTCAAACATCTATACTTTCTCTTGCATCCTCAGTACCGTCGTAGAAAGTGCCTCGTCTCTCAGTATTTTGCTGATCGGTGCCAGCGGCAGCAAGGAAGTCCAGGGGTGCGTGCTTTGTTTTAACTCGCGCAGTTCGGGATAGGCTTCCTGCAGCCGCCGATACAAGTCAAAGTGGGGCCTGTCGAAGGGAAAACCAAAGCCATGAGACGCCTGCTTGGCTTCCAGGATCCAAGTGATAATGAGATAGGCCACCACCACCGGTTTCAGGGGAGTTTGGGGCTCGTGCAATGGATTGTTTTGAAGGTAGTTGTCGAGACAACCCCGAGAGTCGGGTTCGACATTGATCGCGTTCTTCAGTCCCTTTGCCGCCTTGCGTAAATGGCTGCGCAGGCCGTGTGCTTTCAGGTGTCTGCGGATCGTACTGTAATCGCGGTCAAACAAATCCTTACCGATATCTTTGAGAAAGTGATAGTTATGCCGACGTCGGCATAATTTTCACTATGCCAACTTTCAGATTATGCCGACCTCGCACCTCGTACCCGCTCCGCTGATGACGATTGCATTGATAAAGTTGGCATAATAATCCCTTCTGCCCGAAGAACAGGGCAAACTCCTCTCTCCTTTGTCAATAGAGAGGAGCCTCTAATGTTTCATTCGACACAAGTTCCGGTTTCCGGTCCGCTCGCGGATTTTGCGCCTGGTTTCGCAAGCGAGCTTTTGCGGCAGGGATACACGGCAAATTCGGCGCGCTTACAAATGAATCTGATGGCCCATCTGAGCCGCTGGCTTGCAAGCGAGCGTCTCGATCTGCACCGGCTCAGCGATACCGGGGTGGAGAGGTACCTGAGGTTCCGGCGTGCAGCGGGATACGTGAATTACCGCAGCTGCAAAGCCGTGCAGCCAATGCTGGCCTACTTGCGTGGCTTGGGAGTAGCACCAGCGCCGCCGACATCCTTGCCCGAGGGGCCGGTGGAAGTGATGCTCGAGCGCTATCGCCACTACCTGACTGTAGAGCGAGGACTGGTGAGCGCAACCGCTGACGTCTACGTCCATGCGGTTCGACCCTTTTTGTGTGACAAGCTCGTACCCGACGGTCTGGGTTGGGACTTGGCATATCTGAGTACGGCCGACATCACGGCTTTTGTTGTGGCTCGCTGTCATCAGCAGTCTTGCGCCGCGGCCAAGATGACCGTAACTACATTACGATCGCTGCTGGGCTTCTTGCATGTCGAGGGCATGATTACGCGGCCGTTGGCCGCGGCAGTGCCCTCGGTGGCAGCAAGACGTTTGATGGGGCTGCCGAAGGGACTGGAACCTGATCAGGTAACAAAGATTTTGGCTTCCTGTGACCGTCGCACACGGTTTGGGCGACGAGATTTTGCCATCCTGACGATATTCGTTCGTCTCGGCTTACGCGTTGGCGAAGTGGCCGCACTCGAACTCGACGCTATTGATTGGCGCGCCGGCGAGATTGTCATTCATGGTAAGGGAAAGCAGGTCGAACGCCTGCCTTTGCCCACCGACGTTGGTGAAGCGGTGGTCGCCTATTTGCGCCACGCTCGCCCGAAGAGCGCCGAAGGCCGAACGGTATTCGTGCGGCTCCTGGCGCCTCATCGCACACTGAGTGCCAGTGCGGTGACAGCAGTCGTTGCGGCAGCTGCAAAGCGCGCAGGACTGGGACCGATCTATGGGCACCGTCTGCGCCACACCGCAGCGACGGAGCTGCTGCGCGCCGGTGCCTCACTCCCTGAGATCGGCCAACTACTACGTCATCGCTGCGCCCTAACCACAGCGATCTACGCCAAAGTCGACCGCGACGCCTTGCGGACCATCGCTCGCCCCTGGCCAGGAGGTGCCGCATGAACCCACTGCGCCAAGCCCTTAGCGACTACCTAACCGTGCGTCGTGCCCTGGGGTACAAACTGGAGCGAGCCGAGAAGCTTCTTACTCAGTTTCTCACGTACTTGGAGGAGCATGGTCAGCAACACATTAGCATTGAGGCTACCCTTGCCTGGGCCACCCTGCCCGCAGGAGAACATCATTACTGGTGGGCTTACCGCCTCGTTGTCATCCGTCGATTTATTGCCTACGTTCGCACGATCGATCCTGCAACCGAAGTGCCACCGACAAACCTGCTGCCCATACGATCCTGCCGAGCCACGCCGTACCTTTACTCCGAAGAGCAGATTACCGCCTTGCTCGCGGCGACAGGCACCTTGCGCACACCACACCGGGCCGCGACCTACCGGACCCTGATCGGCCTGTTGACGGTTTCCGGCATGCGGGTCGGCGAAGCCATGGCGCTCAACCGCCACGACTTTGACTCCCGCAACGGTCTGCTCATCATCCGCAAAGGCAAATTCGGCAAGTCACGTGAACTGCCCTTGCATCCGAGTACTGTGGAAGCAATACAAACTTATCTGTGCCGGCGCGACCGGCCTCCTGCAGCGACGAATAACCTGGCGCTGTTCGTCTCTACCGCCGGCACCCGGTTACTTTATTGCTGTGTTCAACAGACCTTCAGTAAATTAGTTCGACGCGCCGGTCTGAAGCCTCACTCCGCGTCATGCCGCCCCAGGCTTCATGGCCTGCGCCACGGTTTCGCCGTTGCGACCCTCCTGGACGCCTACGGCGACAGCGGTGATCCGTCGACCCGGCTTCCTCTACTGTCCACCTATCTCGGCCATATCGACCCGGCTATGACGTACTGGTATCTCTCGGCCGCGCCCGAGTTGCTCGCGTTGGTGGGACATCGTCTTGAACGCCATTTTGGAGGTGACTTATGAGCATGCTCGCTCCGACCCTACAAGCGTTTTTTATTGATCGCCTGCTACCCCAGCGCCAAGCCAGCCCGCATACAGTCGCCGCCTACCGAGATACCCTGCGGCTGCTGTTACGCTTTGCAACCGAACAGCTGAACGTCGAACCATCGGAACTGGACATCGATCATCTCGATGCCCCACTGATCGGCGACTTTCTTGATCATCTTGAACACCAGCGGGGAAACTCTGCACGCACTCGCAACGCCAGGCTCGCGGCGATCCGCTCGCTGTTTCGTTACGCAGCACTTCGCCACCCCGAACACGCCGCCGTCATCTCCCGGGTGCTCGCCATTCCCCAGAAGCGATTCGAGCGGCGCTTGGTCACTTTCCTCAACGAGGCCGAACTGGACGCGTTGCTCGCGGCGCCGGATCGATCAACTTGGACCGGTCGGCGTGACCACGCTCTGCTTGCCCTTGCCGCTCAGACTGGGTTGCGCGCCTCAGAACTGATCGGGCTTCGCTGCGGCGACGTTCACTTAGGGTGCGGCGCTCACGTCAGTTGTTTGGGAAAAGGCAGGAAACAGCGAATCACGCCGCTCATCAAGGAAATCGTTGCTGTCTTACGTACTTGGTTGGCCGAGCGTGCCGGCCAACAAGCGACAGCGCCATTATTTACCACACACAATGGCAGGGTGCTCAGCCGTGACGCACTTGAGCGTCGACTCGCCAAGCACACAGCAAGCGCCGCCCGCGTTTGTCCATCCCTGCATCAAAAGAAGATAACTTTGCACAGTCTGAGGCATACCGCAGCAATGCGGCTGCTGCACGCCGGAGTCTACACCTCGGAGATCGCATTACTTCTTGGACATGAGCAGATCGCAACCACTCAAATTTACTTACATGCAGATCTTGCCATCAAAGAACGCGCCCTCGCACGGACCACACCGGCAAACACCAAGCCCGGCCGCTATCGGCCTCCGGACACGCTCATCGCTTTTCTCGAGGGGCTGTGATTATGCCGACCCCCTCGCAGCGAGCACCGCCTGAGAAACGGCCTCGACACTGAAAGTTGGCATAATCTGAAAGTTGGCATAGTGAAAATGGCAAATGTAATCCGGCACACCGGGAAAAACCACCTCGACCGCATTCAAAATGGCACTCCCCATATCGTGTACCAGGGCGACCGGCTTGCCATAGGCCTGCTTGATTGATGTGAGAAATGGAATTAATTGGCTCGCGTTTTCCGAGGGGAGCTTGATGTTGCCCAGCACGATGCTGGACAGTTCATCGATCGAGGTAATGAGGTGGGGACTGTCGCCCTCGCAGGTTCCATCCAAATGCAGGATATAGCCACCCCGTGAGCCCATGAACGCCTTGAGTTGTTCCTGACTCTGCTCATGGGCCAATGCCAGGTAAACGATAAATCGTCGGCCAAGATGGTCAATTTCTCGCAAGGAGATGTCGATATGCCTGTCACCGAGTTCACGTTGAATCATTTTTCCAGTGCGACAATGCAAAAACAAGGCTTGCCCCACATCGACCATGACATCAAAGGCAAACTTGCTGTTGGGTGCCACAAGCGTGCGGAGTTCTTCGCTCTCGTACGCCGTTTGACAACCTGGACAAGTGAGTAGCGTGATGTGGGCCCGAAACTCGCCGATGGCCAGTGAGGCGACCGACCGGCGGTAGGTTTTCTTGACGGTGAGCCGCTTAGCGCAGGAGCAAACGGTTTGGGCCGACCTGAAGTACAGGGTAGGCCGGCTGGGGAACAGGTAATTTGCCGACAGCTTCAACTTCGCCTGA
>JBBKXJ010000132.1:0-11892 GCA_037969395.1 Pseudomonadales bacterium | reverse complement strand
GGGTCGCGTAACTTCACATGATTAGTTTGTGATCTAACGAGCCGGGCGTTCCGGTATCATCTATTTAAACCGGCAGCTTCATTCTGGTAAGCTGACGATCGATGTTTTGATGGACGACGGACTGGTTGCGACCCAAAGGCGACGTTCGCGAAATTCACCGAACGTGTATCTATCGAGAAAGCTTTGTTGCCGGAATCGCCTATTCACTGCCAATCGCGACCCACAAAATTCAGTACCAGGACGGGCAGGAATGAACCAGCAACCGTCATTCTGCGAGCGGGTACTAGAGACCTCTTCTGCCCGTAAATAGCAATACCCGTTTATTTATTCCGCTATCAATCGATTAAAAATCAAGCGGACTTTTAGGCTCTTTTACCGTGATGCTCTGAACCGTGTGGGTATAAATTATGGTGGTTCTCACATCGCTGTGGCCCAGTAATTCCTGGATCGTGCCAATTCATCTGGTGTTATCCCGTTTCTGTATATCATGCGCAAATGTAGTGTTATCCTTGTGAAACGGAGACAGCAAAGCCGTTTTTGTCAAAGTGCAATAAATAGTTCGGAGATATCCAGAAACCGGTTAATCACTTGTTAATGTGTGGGTCAGTTTCGTCAGGAAGATGACGGTCGCATGCACTTTCAACAAAGCGAGTTGCGCCAAGAACCTGACGATGTGCGTTAGCGCCGTCTGCCGCGCCTGCCTGTCCGAGTCGAAGCTCTGCGCAACACTATGCGAAGGAAGGCACGTCAGACCCCCAGCGAGTCCAGGTCACATCACCATCCACAACGGTGGCCGCCCACTTTGGTTCTGTTGTGCCGGACGCCGAGCCAAACTCCCCGACCGTGCTCGTACATACGTATGCATGGCCGTCGCCCGGCACGATAGTGTCACCAACACGATAGACATACTTCTGCCAGGAGGGCCCCACTCCGAAGCGCACTGTGGGACGAACAATGGTTCCAGCAGTCGTGAAACACACGTCCACAGTATCGTAGGTGCCGCGTGGCGGACTCGAAGTGTCGATGCCGCGAAGGAGGATCCCACCAACGAGCACGCCTCTCGGAAATTCCATGAGACCATAACCACGCTCGTGTTGGGAGTGCCAGTTACGCGACGGGTATCCAGTGGTTCCGACGTAGTCTTGCACGTTGCGTGCCGTCGCTCGCCGGTGGTGTCGCAAATCACTAGAGTCGTACCGGCGGAGCAGCGATTGATAGGCGGGAAGATGCGACGAAAAGCTGGTCTTGTATATGCCTTCGTTGCCGGCAGAAATGTAGCCAAACCCCTTTCCAGAGAGATGCGGCCCCGCCCCCTGAACAACGCCTTGGGGACCACCGACCGTCGTCACGTATGGTCCGAGGATCGAATCTCCCTGCCCGCTCTCGGTGTACGGGTACGTGATGACGCTCTTGTTGGCTGAGGAATCAATGCGGTAGGGCCCCAGTGCGTTGGCGCTGGCATGGGGAGCCGTATATGCGCTTCCAAGGAGGCTTTCATCGAGTACGCCCCACCCGGAATTTCCGACCACGTTGATACTGGCGAAGTGAGACGCGTTGGCATCGCTTCCGTCAACGAACATCCCGTGGCCGGTGTGCTGACTGCTTTCCACATCGCTCCATGCACAGAGGTTCGCGTTGCCTCCAATACCACCCGCCTTCGCGATAATGGCGACCCCCGTGCCGCGTGCTCGCATCACGGAAACGCTTCGTACATACGAACGAGATTCGAACAATACGGCGGCGCCATGTGTCCAGTAGTCGGTTCCGGACGCGGGGCGTTGGGGGAGGATGAGATTGAGCGGGGGAAGTGTTCGAGACGCACGTTGACCTATCGTCAGCTTTTCCAGGGACGCGGCAACACCTCGAACGACGAGACCATCACCATCTTCGAAGTTCAACTCCGTTGCCTTCAAGTTGGTGAGTTCGCCGCGCCTGGGTTTGGCACCGATGATGCTCTGCTGATGGCCGTCGAGGTCGATGGTTCCGTGACATTGGTAGAACCCAGGTGCAAGGGTCACGTCATCACCTGCAGCGAGGGACGCAGCGATGTCTTGCCCAGCGTCGTGTGCCAAGACTCCGCCCGCAAGTGAGAGATTCACCGGACCCGCCACGGTCAGTTCTGTTCCCGATATCGCGGAAATGCGGGTGTGCAGGCGTCCCAAAAGGGTCACGGGGTCGTCAGCAGAGGCAAACCAATCTGGCAGCCCACGCTCGACGTAAGTACTACCACCATCATCGACAACGCTAATACGAAGGCCGGCAAGAATACCAGCGCCGCGGGGGGTGCAAACGGCCGCCGCGATCGGCTCTTCTGCTCCAGCGCGAATCTGTCGGTATACAATGACCCACTCCGCGGCCGGGTCAAGTGTTCCAAGAGCCCACTCAAGGACGATGTTGCCATCGACATCAGCATTTGCCGTCATTGCAGGACTCACATAGCCGAAGCATCGATCCGAAGTGACGTACCGAAATCGGTAGGTTCGTGCCTCGCCAGCACCGCTCAAGATTGCTGCGGGTGTCGGTGGTGCACCTGTTGGCGGCGTGGATGACACCGCATCGTAGATGCAGATCGGGTCGCCTACGATCAGGTCTCCAATGTTAGCGACTCCAACAGTCGTGGGGGTGAGCGCCGTGGCCGTCGTGCGGTGTTGTGAGGGGCGAGTCATTGTCGTTACCTAGTATCAACTAATAATGTGTATAAGCGGAATTAACGGTTCTGTCACAAATAGCTCTTTATCCGGTTTTGCATTTTCAAAAACATCTATTTATACAGTGTTTCTAAACATTGAAATATCCCAAAATACCTTATTTGCGTCAGAACCCTTTTACCCATAGTGTTCGATATGGTGCTGGCTTCGGTTGTTCACCGGTAGGACATTAGGTCTGCTATACAGGCAACACGGCCAGCCGCGGTAGGACATTCACAGGAATTTTCTTAGCCGTGTCCAGCCGCCTCCGAATCACATTTTCACCAGACAAAGTCCAACAGACTGCTAAAAAAATGCTTCCGCTGGTCCAACATCTGTTTCCATGTGCTAGTCGTATAAAAGAAACCCGCCTTGAATCCAGGTCAATCCTGCTTGATCTGTGTCATCGTTTAGGTGATTAAATCCCAACATACCCGTCCCCCAGTTATTGTGGATAAACACGTCCGTGAGGTTGTCAGTCACATAGTCAAAGGGCGCATCGACTGCATCTGCACCAATTTTATGAAAGTCGCCAAGAACAAATTTATCACTTGAACCTAGATTCCAGTGACCCCCAAACCAGCTATTCAAGCGGTGGCGTACCCTCATCTCATGTCCTGTCCATATCAACAGGCTGACCCCGCTTGTATCACGGTGAAGAATCGCAGCGCGGTCCTTACGAAACTTACCGCTGTAGTTCAGGTCGCGTTCTTGTAGCGACTGACTGTGGTCGGGGTTGTCATCTACGTGTTCGAGTCTCTCCTGCGCCATCCAAAGTACTCGGAACCGGCCGCCAACCCATTTGAGCACCCCGGCCCAATGTGCGCTGCGAATATATATTTCATCGAGGCCGTCGCCATCGAAGTCGCCAATGAAATGCTGATCGCTTGGTCCCATATTCCAGTCATCGATCCAATCGTGTTGGATACTGACCAATTGCAGTTTAGAAATATCCGACCTCCAAGCTAACAGTCCCATCCAATCCGGACTGCGGATCATGATTTCATCGCGGTTCCTATCGCGGAAACGGCCCACGAACTCCTGGTTGTCACGACCTAAATTCCAATTGTCTAGCCAGTCATGTTGAATCGATAGAAGACGCAACCGGTCACCTACAAGCTTCATGACCCCAGCCCATTCTGGACTGCGAATGTACACCTCATCTCTCCCATCACCATCAAGGTCACACACGCATTCCCAGTTGTCTGCGCCTAAATTCCACTCGTCTATCCAGTCATGTTGGACTGTCACCGTATCAAAGCGTGAGCGGCGCCACTTGAGAACACCCGCCCACTCCGGACTGCGAATATAAATCTCGTCCAGGCCGTCACCGTCAAGATCGCCCACTAACTCACGGTTGTCACTGCCCAAATTCCATTCGCCAATCCAATCATTCTGACGTCGAGCAACCATCCACTGCGCCTGTCTGTGTATGAATAACGCCGCGTCATCCTGGTTACGCATGAATAGCTCCATGCCCTCTTGATGCGATTCGGGGGTAAACCGACCTGCGAGGGCACGATCATTTGCAGTCACCTGCCAACCAACGCTCGTACTTGGCCTGTTGATACGCAGATTGAAATGCACCTCATCGTCGTTACTTGTGATGTCAGTGACGGAAAGCCCGGATGACCGCCGGCCATAAAAGTTACTTGATGGCACTGTGTAGGGTGTAAAGGCGTTTCTACTACCCTGCGGAAATACTTTACCGATCAGATCGTCATGACCAGTCCAATCCGTTGCGCCGCCATGCGACCCATCCGCGAATTCAGGGTCGAAGTAAGGCGCCTCGCGTAGCAGCCAGGTTCCGGGAACGCCGAGTCGCTCGTTGATGTGTATGATGAAAAGCCCTTTCTCTGGTAGCGCCCCGTCAGGACGCCATACTTCGGTGCCCGTGCTCTTACGAAACTCTAGAAGAAAGTACTCGTGCGGCGTATGCGTCGGGTCTGGGACCACCTTGAATGCTTCCCCGGTCGTTGTATAGGGACGCAAAGTGAGGGAAGTCTTTGGTACCGTCGGTCCTTCGATCACTCTTTTGAATGTGAGCCACCCTTTACGTTCTTTTAAACCGCTAGATACCTCAGACATTCTGCCTGGCGGTGCATTGTCGCCCAGAAGGTCCCAGTAACCCGTGCAACCTTGCGGACCGTAGAGATCGCCAAATTCCACAAAGTTGTGGCCGTACTCATGACAAAGCGTTCCCCACCAGTGGCGTCCGACTTTTTCTGGCGCGTCTGGAGGCGACCACGTATCCAGGCTGTAGGCGATATGGGTCACATCACCAATCAGGTAAGTGTTTCCGTCGACCGTATGCTCGAACCCACCGAAGCCGGCACTGGCGTGTGTCCAGTAATGCTGTACCAAGACGATAGAAGGAACCCAGCGTTTGCCGTCGTGGATGAGACCGCCCGCAGCCTGCCAAACGGCCTCGTGATTCGCCTCGAGACAACGGCGTATCAACCCACCCCAATCCTGTGGGTTTCCATCAGGTGCATCCACCGTAGGGATGAGAGGCGTGGCCTCACTGTTCCTAGGGGTGTTTATCCCGAATGCCAGATTGCCTAGCGTCAACGTATTCCAGTAGTTGCATAAAAATTCACTTATCCCTGGGTTTAAGGTTTCTCCTCCTTCATCGAACCAGGCCAGTACGTCAGTGACATCGGTTGATTGATAATCGTTTGGGTGACTGTCCGCTAGGTTATAGAATAGGGCGACAGAATTCCATTGTGGTACGCAATGCACATGGCCGTCCGGGCCATCATGCATAAGTGGTTTAGGTAATAGTCCATGAAGTACATTGAGTGGATGTTTAGCTGATACCTCATCGATAGGAAAGTCAGGCTCCAGATGCCGAACGTACGGTTCTGCTACCGAACGCAGTTTTAGTACCTCACCCACACTACTTGGGTCGATGGGTTTACTTACCAGTACTCCATCTTCCAATTGCCGTTTAGTATCGTTACGATTAGACATGGTAACTTTTCCTCCCTTGAATAGCTTTTTTACGGTATTTAGATTGTCTGTATGTTCCCTAATCGCGCTTTGGCTTTGTCACAAACGGAATTGGAAATATCATGACGATATTCGACAACATATAGATGCACTGCATGCGGCAGTGCACCGTCTGGCCGTCATGGCCTAGTTGGATTTGCCATTGCTTCAATCCACAGACCCGTATTCATAGTATCAGCGCCACTGCTGGTCCTGTTGTAAAACGTTGCGACGTATCTCGCTCCAACCGAGTCGATTTGACGGTTTACTCCAATCAACACATCAGGTTGCCCAGGCCGCAGCCAAAAAACAGGTCCACCAGAATCACCGGGGCGACCGCGCACGGATCCAGCGCCAATTGCAGTGAAGTGTTTTCCATTTCTATGGGGGTACTCGCCAAATTCAGCATCACCTACTTGACGAATTGACCATGAATTGCTGGGATACTGACCGTCGGCAGTCGTACCATTTCGGGTTTTTATTGAAACGTAAATATCATCAGCAGATGCAACCATATTCCCTGGGGCGTCTATTCGATCTACCTGTGGAGTACTGCCATTTCTATCGTGGTCCCAGGTACTTCTGTAAATATCGCCGACGTATTGCCAATTAACATTGCTAAGGGCAGCGCTGCGAGACCATAAATGCCCCCTGTTGGTAATTCCATATAACACTGAATTTGAAGACGCCAAATCTGCAACGTCGTTCGCATGTCCAATATAGCGCCAGTCGACCTCTCTCAATGTCGCATCTCGTACCCACAGCTGGTTGCTGGTGTTAGATGCGAATAGTCTATTGCCTATGGACGTCAACCCGGTCACATAATTTGCATGTCCTATATCGCGCCAATCGTCACTCACTGGCGATGGCGATCTCACCAGCAACCTGTTATCCGACGTTGCGGCGAACAGTGAGCCATTCGCCGATGTCATACTGACGATATTTGGTGCTTCTCCAATTTTTCGCCATTTCATATTTCCCCCTGACAGTGGCCTCATCCACAAGTGTCTAGAACCTGCACCAAATAGGTTGTCCCCCACGATTGCAAGGCCCTTTGTGCCATGTGCATGTGCGTATACTGACCAAGGTGGCGTGCTGTCATCCGCTGTTCTGCTCCAGCCATCGAGTTGGGCAAAGCTTAACTTAATGAGGTCATCCAGACCGGTCGTACCGAAGCCCACCATACGCAGGTCAGAACCACGAATTGACTCAAGGAAACTATTGCGCGTCGCAACCTCTACCGGCACTGCAACCGATCTTGGAACGGGTCGGGTAAGCTTAACCATCAATATATCCACACAGCCCGGTAGGCTGTACTGATCTGCCATGAAAGTTTGATCCGGTTGGGTTTGGTCGACGCCTACTTTGACTCTTACGGTGCGTCCGGAGGCAAAGTTGTACCATCTGGTTGGGTCTTGCCAATCGTTACATCCACCTCCATCATCATGTGGATAATCCACATGCCCCTCCGGGCGCTCTCTATATCTGGTGCCATCGAAACAATGACCTGCCGTAAGAACGATTTGACTGGTTATTAATGTACCCGTACAACCGCCAAGTGAAACGACAGCGTTGGTTGTGGGCGAACCAATATCATCAGTTCCTGCCAGAAGGTATGGGGTAATGCTTCCATATTCTTCCCCAAAGACAGACGATGAAAATATTGGGCCGAAAAGTACAAACGTTGCTAAAAACAGCTTCTGTATTATTGACATTGCAATGATCTCATTATACTCATGACTAAACCAAGACGAATCTATTTGTAGAACAGGGCGCTCGCATACCACGTAATGCGATGAGACTCCCACGCACGCACACAATTTTCTGAATATGGGTCGATATGGCAAACGCTTAACTCAAGATAACGATAATGCATGTTTACATCCTCTGTAAGAATTGTGAGTGTTCATTTGTCCAAATTGGTGATTACGATAATCACCTACTTTGCAAACTGTCGCGACCAATGCAATTCGGACACTTCTGCTAGAGGTTTTACAATCCAATTGATGTTCATCCTATTTATAGTTGCAAACACAACGATATAGTTGTATATTTCTTTAATATGTTAAACTCGAGATTTCTGGCCGAAATTCGTCAAGCTTCTCGCTCCCTCGTGCGCGAGTTAGGTGTTGTCGGCGCGCGCCACCCGACATCGGGATACACTGTGACCGAGAGCCACGCTCTCGTCGAACTTGATCTGCACATACGACTCCGACTCGGCGAGCTGGCCGACCGATTGGTTTTGGACAAATCTACAACCAGTCGCGCACTCAGCACATTGAAACGTCAGCGCCTTGTCACCGAACGAAAAGACAAGCTGGACTCGCGCGCCAAGTTGTTTGCGCTGACCCCGAAGGGCAGGCAGGTGGCCGTCAAGATCCATTCGGATGCAAATATGCGTGTTGAGAAATCGCTCGAGCATCTCGCGCCCACGGAGCGTGACGCCATCTTGTCAGCGATTAAGCTCTACGCGCGCTGCCTTGAACGGTCTCGTAAAGCTCAAGCCTATACGGTGCGTCCGATCAAGAAGTCCGATAACGCAGCTCTGGTCGACGTCATTCGTGACGTCCGTGTGGAACACGGTTCAGTAATCGGCGGTGAAGCGCCCGTGCTTGAACCCGAGGAGGAGGATATGTTTGGTCTCCATCGCGGCACGGGACTGGCCTATTTCGTCGTCGTTAATGGCATTCGTGTCGTAGGCGGCGGCGGTATTGGTCCACTTCCCGGCGGCGATACGGATGTTTGTGAGCTTCGCAGAATGTATTTCCTACCAGAAGCCCGTGGCCTAGGCCTTGGCAGAGAGGTTCTTGCGCAATGCTTAGCCGCGGCAAAGGAAATCGGTTATCGCGCCTGCTATGCCGAAACGATGGCCGCCATGCACAAAGCGAATCGCCTGTACGAGGGGTTTGGCTTTCGGTACCTCGACGCACCGGTGGGTCAGACCGGCCACGAATTCACGGATTCTTGGCTATGGCTAGAGCCTATCCCAACATCTTCTAGCACGTCCGCGTGAGGTGTTGAGATGGCGCAAATGCCAATTTACGGGTGATTGTAACTGAACTCGCTCTAGCGTCGATTGAACAATGACAGGAGGTCTACAAATGCAAATCGATTATCTGGCAAGAGTACGAAATGATCCGCCAACTGCGCATGAACCAGAGATCGCCGCTGCTTTGGCGACACGAGTACAGAGAGGAGAAAAGGCATCGGAAGTAGCACTCGTTGCCCGCTACAGCGGCGGCCTGTTCAGTTTTTTACGACGCAAAACCAATGACGGTGATTTAGCAGACGATCTGCATCAAGAAACGTTCTGTATCGTGTTAGAACGTTTACGCGCCACTGGGTTAGAAAACCCCTCCCACCTGGCCGGCTTTATTCATGCCACCGCTAAAAATCTTGTTATCGCACATTTTCGAAAGCAAGCACGGCGCAAAACCGAGCCGGATTACGCTGCGATTGACAGTTTCAAGCACGATGGTCTAAAGCAATACGATGCTGCCATGCGAGATGAACAAGCCGAAATGGTGCGCACATTGTTAGACGAATTACGCTCGCAACGCGATCGCGAACTATTACAACGATTTTATTTAGGCGAGGAAGAAAAACACTCAATTTGTGTGATGCTGGATTTAAAGGAAAAGCATTTTAACCGGGTATTACTCCGCGCACGTGAAAGGTTCAAGGTACTACTATTGAAACGCGAGAGCTTCAGTTAGCTCGAAGTTGTGGAATAAGGGCAAAGTATTTACTCATCATTTGATGAATCCTTTGAATTGTCTTGTGGCTGAAGTGGAAATGAAGTTTGATTTTCTGGGGTGCGTTGGTTGCGTGAATTTTGGCCGCCTGCCACCCAATATCGTCGCTCCAAAAAAGTTCTATGGCGCCTGTCGTTCTGAACGTCAGCCAATGCTGTGCGGTCGTTAGTAACGCATAGGGATAAGGGCCGAACCGTCATCGATTTTGACTTGTAACAGCAAGCTTGCGAAACCACCGAAAGTCCGCTTATAGACGGTTGTTGTCTATCGAGTTTGGTCAATCGAATCATGGGCCAAATTTTTCGACTGACCGGTTGTGGCCGGTTGCTGCTGATCGCGGACCCTGAATGTTGATAGATTGAACGGCCGTAGCTGCTCAATACCGGTCGTTCAACTAGAACATCGTGTTGTCGTTCTTCGCGGACTTCGGAATAACCTGAAGCACATCCCAATGCTCGACAATCTTCCCGCGGTCGTCGAACCTGAAAATGTCTATTCCCGCGTAGTCTTGATCTCCGGGCCACTCTTGGTGGCAGTGTAGGACGACGTAGTTTCCTTCGCCGATGACGCGTTTGAAAGTAGTTTTCTTCCCTGGATAACCATCCTGCATGCGTTCAAAGTACTCAATAAAAGCTTCCTTCCCGTCGGCGACGTCGGGGTTGTGCTGGATGTATTCATCACCTGCGTACAGCTGGATTGCCTCGCGAGGTTTGCACCGGTTGAACATTAGGTCGTAGAACGCCTGTGCGTTCAGTTTGTTTTGCTCGAGGTCGTTGCTCATTTCGTTGCGTCCGGCTTTTGTAATCCCTTCCTAGCCACTGGCGATGACGGCTTCGGGTCACCACCGCCATGTCACCGACTTGGGTTACCATTGACAGCTTACTCTTGAGCAAGCCGCCGATCAAATCACCGATTGCTGCAAGCAGGGAACTGGTGAACCCGGCCAATTCCGGCCGGTCAAGCCCCTATGCGAGACTCGTTGGGGAGCGGGGTAAACGGACGATCACCGTCGCCAACCGACCTTGAACGGTGTAGCTTCCTTACTGCTGATTACTCTGTTATCCGATTTTGGCTTATAGTTGCTCAATTTGTCTAAGTCTCGAAGATTTGTCTAAGTCTCGAAGGAGAAACAAGTTTTGAACCTCCCTACGAAGATGCACGGTGTGTGGCTTGTTGGTCATGGCGGACTCGATATGCTTGAGGTGCGGCACGACATCCCTGTGCCTACGCCAGGTCGCGGCGACGTGCTCATACGGGTAGCTGCGGCCGGGGTCAACAACACGGATGTGAACACTCGAACCGCCTGGTATTCCAGGCAGGACTCCGCTAGCGAAGACGCAAGCTGGTCGGGCGCGTCGATTCGTTTTCCGCGAATTCAGGGTGCCGATGTCTGCGGGCGAATAGTCGCGGTTGGGACCGATGTCAGCTCTGAGCGAATAGGTGAGCGGGTCTTGGTCGAGCCGTGTATTCGGGAGGCGGGCGGACTAAATTTGGCGAGGCCTTGGTACTTCGGCTCGGAATGCGATGGAGGATTTGCTGAGTACGCTGTGGTTGCAGCCCGTCATGCGCACAGGGTTGACAGCGGGCTTGGTGATACTGCGCTTGCATCCTTTCCATGCTCGTATTCCACCGCAGAAAATCTTCTGACCAGAACGATGGTTGGTCCTGGAGATGTCGTTCTTGTCACGGGAGCGTCGGGTGGGGTGGGCTCCGCCGCGGTTCAGTTGGCCAAGGCGCGAGGGGCGCATGTGCTCGCTGTAACCAGCGCCAACAAATCAGCAGACATTATGGAGCTCGGGGCTGAACGCGCGCTTCTTAGAGGCTCCCGGCTTGACGAGGCGCTTGGGCGCGACAGCGTTGATGTCGTGATTGACTTGGTTGCCGGACAACAATGGCCGGAGCTCCTCGACATTCTTCGTCCCGGAGGGCGCTACGGTGTCGCGGGAGCGATTGGAGGTCCTTTGGTCGAGTTGGACGTTCGGACGCTTTATCTAAAGGACTTGAGCCTTTTTGGTTGCACGGTGCTCGAGCCAGACGTTTTTTCGAACTTGATCAGACATATCGAACACGGAGAGGTTTCACCGTTGGTGGCCGAAACCTACCCACTTGAGCGAATCGCAGACGCGAAAACGGCATTCATGGCGAAGAACCACATCGGAAAGATAGTGCTCACCGTTGGGCCGGAGGCGTGACCGTGCCTGCTATTGAAGCAGGGACGATACCCGGTCGTTCATCAACGGCCGCTAAACGGATCGTATGACGCGATCCTGCATGCAGCGTCATGGTCGGGTTTGGGTCGACAGGTGCCTGTCACCATCTTATGGTCTGACCGTCTGCTGATAGTGGTGAAGGGCCTCTCGTTCATTGACACATCGACCGTCAGCTTACCAGA
Source organism: Pseudomonadales bacterium (assembly GCA_037969395.1). Classification (GTDB taxonomy): domain Bacteria; phylum Pseudomonadota; class Gammaproteobacteria; order Pseudomonadales; family JAUIET01; genus JBBKXJ01. The sequence continues at coordinate 67 of JBBKXJ010000132.1, read as the reverse complement.
ATATAGTTGACTGTTACTTGCGCAGACTAAAATTTACACATCATAAGACAACCCCGCTTTTTTTAGT
>JBBKXJ010000131.1:0-11567 GCA_037969395.1 Pseudomonadales bacterium | reverse complement strand
GCAGGAATATAAGTATATTTCAAGTTTTCGCACCAAAAGTAGGCCCAGTAGGGGACGCAGCCAGGCGGGATGGATCGGCCGGCAAAATGTGATTTAATTTTGACGCGGGCCCTAAGTCTCACCTCGGCAACCGCAACCGACTACTGCACGCTGAGGACAATATGTGAGCACATGTATGTGTTAACGAAGAGAACGAAATACCTGGCTGTTATGCAGCGGCTGTTGTTGAAGGATTACCCGCCAAGTGCATATTCGACTGCGCCCGACGATACTGAAACGTAGGGGCTTACAGACTTCAGATCGGTTTCGATGATGACAGGCAGAACCCCTTGCAGCGAAATCGTGACCTGGCCGTTAACGAAGGAGATATCTACTCTGGCTTCCTGACCGGCCGTTAGACTTGCCACATAAGCGCGCTTTACCTGCTCTCCGCGTTGCATAATTCGGTACCCGGCGACAAGTTGCCCGGCGTTAACCCTGGCCCTGGTGATAAAAAACTGTACGCCTGCGTTTGCGTTGCTGCCTGCGTAGACACCTGCGTACGCAGCGGCGGGCCAGTCTTCACTGGAATAGTCATGCGTCAGATTCAATTTTACGGAAAAATTCACTGCTGCTGCCTGGTCGTCCAATTCGATCAGGCTGTACTCTCCGGAGCTGGCCTGTAACTGTTTATAGCCGCCGGCGCAGCCGCTTGCTAGACAGCAGGCTGCGATGATAGGTGTCAGTATTGTTCGCATCGCTCTACTCGCTGTATAAATCACCTTAACTGACTGTCTTTGCTGCCCCGGCGGTTGTAGCCGGCAGAACTCGCCTGGGTACTATCAAGCTCGGCCTGGCATTGCACACACAGGCGCACGCCGGCAATGGCTTTGCGACGGGCTTCCGGTATCACTGCATCGCATTCTTCACAGCGCATCAAACTGTCACCTTTGGGCAGGCGGCTGCGCGCGAGTTTTATCGCGTCGTCAACACTGGCGTCAATTTGCTCCTGCACCGCACCGTCGCGCGACCAGCCACCGGCCATCATTCAACTCCTTCTGCAAGCCGCCGCACCGCGCCGGCGGCTATTGGCTGCAAGTCATCGAGCTTCTGTTCAAAATTTTGCACAATTTTTTCCTGCAAGGATGGCGGCCAAAATTTGATGAGATGATTCATTACCGCTAATTCCGCATCAGCCGCAGTTTTGCCCGGTGCAATGTTTATGGCTATTTCGTTTGCCATGCTAACCAGGCGGTCGATTTCGTTTGCGCTCATTAAAAAACTCTATGCTGGTCAACGGTTAAAATCATCCTGCGCCGCTAATTGATTTGTCTGCCGCTGTCCAGCAGCTGCACCTGGCGCTGGTGAAACTGGCGGTAACGGCTTTGCCACTCGGAAGGCTCGGTAACCTTGACGGCCTCAACGGCGGTCACTTTGTATTCGGGGCAGTTGGTAGCCCAATCGGAGTTATGCGTCGTCACCACGTTGGCACCGCTGAACGGATGATGGAAGGTAGTGTAAATCACGCCCGGCTGCACCGCCTCGGTGATCGTTGCGCGCAGTACCGTCTGCCCTGCCCGACTGGTCACGCCAACCCAGTCGCCCTGATTTATGCCGCGTTCTTCTGCGTCATGCGGGTGTATTTCCAGCAAGTCTTCGGCATGCCATTCGCTGTTGGCAGTGCGGCGGGTTTGGGCACCCACGTTATATTGCGACAGAATACGGCCAGTGGTCAGCAATAGCGGATATTTGCGCGACGCGCGTTCGCTGGTTGGGATGTACTCGGTGATGGCAAATTTCCCCAGCGCGCCGACAAAATCGGTTTCGTGCATGATGGGCGTGCCGTCGGGATGCTCAGCGTTACACGGCCATTGAATACTGCCCAACTCGTCAAGCCTGGCGTAACTGACGCCGTTAAAGGTAGGGGTTAGCCTGGCGATCTCATCCATGATCTCGGCGGGATGGGTGTAGTTCATGGGGTAGCCCAGCGCATTGCTGAGGTCTACGGTCACTTCCCAGTCGGCTTTACCCGCCAGCGGCGCCATCACCTTACGCACGCGATTGATACGCCGTTCCGCATTGGTAAATGTGCCGTCTTTCTCCAGGAACGTTGCGCCGGGTAAAAATACGTGCGCAAATTTTGCCGTCTCGTTGAGGAATATGTCCTGCACGATCAGGCACTCCAGCGCGCGCAAAGCGGCTTCGACGTGCTGCGTATTCGGGTCGGACTGGGCGATATCTTCGCCCTGACAATATAGCCCCTTAAACGAACCACCGATTGCCGCGTCGAACATATTGGGGATGCGCAGACCGGGCCTGTGGTCGAGTTGAACTGCCCATTCCGTCTCGAATAGACCGCGCGTCATAGCATCCGAGACATGGCGATACCCCGGCAGCTCGTGCGGGAACGATCCCATATCGCAGGAGCCCTGCACGTTGTTCTGACCGCGCAGTGGATTGACACCAACCCCCTCCCGCCCCAGATTACCGGTTGCCAGCGCGAGATTAGCGATGCCCATCACTGCGGTGGAGCCCTGGCTGTGTTCGGTAACGCCTAAACCGTAGTAAATCGCTGCATTCGGCGCGCTGGCGAACAATCGGGCAGCAGCACGCAGGTCGGCGGCGGCAATGCCGGTAATAGATTCTGACCTCTCCGGCGAGAACCGCTCTTCGGCGATAAAAGCTCGCCAACTGGCAGCGCTGTCGGCGCTGCAGCGGTCGTTAATAAAGGCTTCATCCAGCAGGTTTTCAGTCACCGCAACATGCGCCATCGCGTTGATAAATGCCACATTGGTGCCGGGCCTTACCGGTAAATGATAGGCCGCCTTGATGTGCGGTGATTTAACCAGTTCAATCGCGCGGGGATCGGCAACAATCAATTGTGCGCCCTCGCGCAAACGGCGCTTAAGCTGCGAGGCAAACACCGGGTGCGCCTGCGTGGGGTTGGCGCCCATCACTAGAATTACATCGGCCTGCATTACCGAATCGAAGGTTTGCGTGCCGGCTGACTCGCCCAGCGTTGCTTTTAAACCGAAGCCGGTGGGCGAATGACACACGCGTGCGCAGGTGTCGACGTTATTGGTGTGAAACGCGGCACGCACCATTTTTTGTACCAAATACGTTTCTTCGTTGGTACAGCGCGAGGAGGTAATACCGCCGACACTGTCAATGCCATAGTTGGCTTGAATGCCTTTGAATTTTGCTGCTGCGAAGCCAATGGCTTCGTCCCACTCGACTTCGCGCCATGGTTGCTCAATCGAATCACGGATCATGGGTTTGGTGATGCGGTCCTTATGGGTGGCATAGCCAAATGCAAACCGGCCTTTAACGCAGGAGTGACCGTGGTTGGCCTTGCCGCCTTTGTACGGCACCATACGCACCAGCTGGTCACCGCGCATCTCGGCTTTAAAGGAACAGCCCACGCCGCAATACGCGCAGGTAGTTACTATCGCCCGCTCGGGCTGCCCAATGGCTATCACCTGTTTTTCCATCAACGTTGATGTCGGGCAGGCCTGCACGCACGCACCGCAGGATACACAGTCGGAATCCATAAACGGCTGGTCCTGGCCGGCAGCGACTTTTGAATCGAAACCGCGGCCATCGATAGTCAGTGCCAGGGTGCCCTGCACTTCGTCACAGGCGCGCACGCAGCGCGAGCAAACGATGCATTTGGTGGGGTCAAAGCTGAAGTACGGATTGGATTCGTCCTGGTCGGCAAGCAGATGGTTTTCTCCGGCAAAGCCGTAGCGCACTTCGCGCAGGCCTACCGCGCCGGCCATATCCTGTAGCTCACAGTTGCCGTTAGCGGGGCATGTGAGGCAATCCAGTGGGTGGTCGGAAATATACAGCTCCATCACATTGCGACGCAGCTTCTGCACGCCGGGCGTTTGCGAGTGCACCACCATGCCCTCGCTCACAGGCGTGGTGCAGGCGGCGGGTTTACCGCGCATGCCGTCAATCTCCACCACACACAGCCGGCACGAGCCGAAGGCTTCCAAATTGTCGGACGCGCATAATTTGGGAATGCTAATTCCAATCTCGGCGGCGGCCCGTAAAACCGATGTGCCGGCTGGTACGGTAACGCTGTTGCCATCGATTGTGAGCATCACTGCAATATCTGACTGACGTTTTGGCGTGCCGTAGTCTCTTTCCCAACTTTCGACTTGAGGATCAAAATACTTAAGCATGCGGTGTACCCCCCACCTGAGCAGCGTCGCCGCCAAAGTCTTGCGGAAAATGGTGCAGCGCGCTGCGCACCGGGTTTGGCGTCAGCCCACCCAGGGCGCACAGCGAGCCTTCGGTCATGGTATCGCAAAGATCTTCGAGCAAAATAAGGTTTGCTTCACGGTCCTCGTTGCGCCGAATCTTTGCCAGCGTCTCCGCTCCGCGCACTGCGCCAATGCGGCATGGCGTGCATTTGCCGCAGGATTCAATAGCGCAAAACTGCATGGCAAACTGTGCCTGTTGCGCCATATCCACGCTATCGTCAAATACCACTACGCCACCGTGACCGAGCATGGCGCCGATAGCCGCAAAGGCTTCGTAGTCTAGCGGCGTATGCCATTGCGATGCGGGCAGGTACGCGCCCAGTGGACCACCCACCTGCACGCTGCGCACAGGTTTTCCTGTACAGGTTCCTGCGGCATATTTTTCCAGCAGCTCGCACAAGCTGACCCCGAACGCCAGCTCCAGCAGGCCGCCGTGTTTGACGTTGCCCGCGAGTTGAATCGTTAGCGTACCGCGCGACTTACCCTGACCGAAATTCTTGTAGTGGTCGGCCCCCTTACTGAAGATAACCGGCACCGTCGCCAGCGAAATAACATTGTTGACCACTGTGGGTTGCCCGAACAGCCCTTCCAGAGCCGGCAGCGGCGGCTTAAAACGTACCATGCCGCGCTTGCCTTCCAGGCTTTCGAGCATGGAGGTTTCCTCACCGCAAATATAGGCGCCTGCACCCATACGCAGCTCTAACTCGAAGCATTTGTCACTACCGCATATATTGCTGCCGAGATAGCCCGCCGCGTATGCTTTATCGATCGCGGCTTGCAATATGCGTTGCGCGTGCGGGTACTCTGAACGTAAATAGATATAGCCTTGGGTGGCATCCACTCCCAGCCCGGCGATAATCATACCCTCGATCAGAGTAAACGGGTCGCCCTCCATTAACATGCGATCAGCGAAGGTACCCGAGTCGCCCTCATCGGCATTACAGACAATATATTTTTGCTGGGATTTTTTGCCCGCGACATCCAGTACCGTTTGCCATTTGATACCGGTGGGAAACGCTGCGCCGCCACGGCCACGTAAGCCCGAGGTTTTCACCTCGTCGACAATCTGTTGCTGGCTCATGTTCAAAGCGCGTGTTAAGCCTGCGAAGCCTTCGTGGTGTTGATAGTCGTCGAGAGAAAGCGGATCAATCAGCCCACAGCGCGCAAATGTCAACCGTTGCTGCGCTTTAAAGAAAGGTATGGCTGCAGTGCTGCCCAGGTAAAGCGGATGATCTGAGCCGCCTTGCAGCAATCCTGCCGCGAACAGCTCGGCAACATCGGCCTCCTCCACCGGTCCATAAGCCACCCTGCCCGCAGCGGTTTCTACTTCAACCAGCGGTTCCAGCCAACTCATGCCGCGCGTGCCGTTGCGCACTAACTGTATTGCTATGTCGCGATTGGCTGCTTGCATAACAATGGCCGCAGCGACTGCATCAGCACCAACCGAGAGCGCCGACGCATCGCCCGGTACATACAGCTTGACCGTGGCCGCAGCAGCGACGCTCATCGCTCACTTCCGGCGGCTATTATGTCAAACAACCCGGCAAGCTTTTGCTCGCTAACCCGGCCATGCAAGACGCCGTCTACCGTGACCGAAGGCGCGCACGCGCAGTTACCCAGGCAATAAACCGGCTCCAGCTCGACCTCGCCGTCGGCGCTGATTTCATTAAAGTCTATACCGAGGCGCTGCTGTGCCAGCGTTTCCAGCTGGCGAGCGCCCATCGATTGGCACGCTTCCGCACGACAGATTTGCACATGGTGACGCGCTGGCGCTGTGGTTTTGATATGGTGATAAAAACTGATCACGCCGTGAACTTCGGCGCGTGACAGATTGAGGCCATCGGCGATGGTCGCTACCCACTCTGGTGCCACGAAACCCAACTGCGCCTGAACGTCAAGCAACAAAGGCAGTAAGGCCCCGGGCTGTTCGCAGTGTTGTTGTATAAGCTGCTGTATGGTCTGTTGCAGATCTACATCATGCGTCGCGCGTGTTTGGCTCATTGTCATAGCCCGCAAACCAATGCACTAGTTGCTGCCATGATAGACCTTGTCGTCACGATAGACAATTTATAACCAACGTTGGCTGCGCCAGCATTCGCATTCGCAGCGGCGGCGAAGTTATGTACTGAAAAGCGCTGCGATTCTGCGAAATACACGCCGCGAGCAATAGCTTTCGGAAAACCGGCGCGGTAAGCTAAACGCTCGCTCTGCACACCACAACCCTCGGCGAGTTTGCGCAACAACATGTACCCAATCGTCTACCAAAATGCATTAGACAGCATCGGCAATACGCCCATGCTAAGAGTCACGCGCATGGACACAGGTCCTTGCGAACTGTATTTGAAACTGGAGAATCAGAACCCCGGCGGCTCGATCAAGGATCGCATCGGCAAATCAATGATTGAGGCGGCGATTGCCGACGGTACGCTGCAGCCAGGCGGCACGCTGATCGAAGCAACCGCCGGCAATACGGGTCTCGGTCTCGCCCTGGTTGCGTCACAGTTAGGCTACCCGCTGATACTGGTAGTTCCCGATAAAATGGCGCAGGAAAAAATCTACCATTTAAAAGCGTTGGGCACCGATGTACGCCTGACCCGCTCCGACGTTGGCAAGGGTCACCCGGAATATTATCAGGATATCGCCGCCCGCCTGGCGCAAGAAATACCCAACTCGGTTTACGTCAATCAATTCGACAATCCGGCTAACCCGCTGGCGCATGAAACCGGCACCGGCCCCGAGATTTGGCAGCAAATGCAAGGCCGACTCGACGCAGTCGTCTGCGGCGTCGGTTCGGGCGGCACGCTGACCGGCCTGGGGCGCTTTTTCAAGCGCGTGGCACCGCAGCTTGAGATGGTACTGGCCGACCCGGAGGGCTCCATCCTTGCGGAATATATTCGCACCGGTGAAATTAGCAAGGATGTTGGTTCGTGGTTGGTGGAGGGCATTGGAGAAGATTTTATCCCACCGGTGTCTGATCTTTCCTACACTCGGCATGCGTATACTGTCAGCGACGCCGACGCATTCACTGCGGCCCGCGAACTGCTGAATAAGGAAGGAATTATTGCCGGCTCTTCCACCGGCACGCTGCTAGCCGCCGCGCTGCGCTACTGTCGTGAACAAACCGAGCCGAAGCGGGTTGCCACCTTCGTCTGTGACAGCGGCAATAAATACCTGTCAAAACTGTACAACGACTACTGGATGCTGGACCAGGGTTTTATTGAGCGCGAGCAATTTGGCGACCTGCGCGATGTGATATCGCGCCCGCACGACCACCACGACACGGTCGTCGCCGCGCCGGACGACACGCTATTGACGGTGCTCAATCGCATGAAGCTTTACGATATTTCGCAGCTACCGGTGATGGATGAACAAGGTGCGGTGATTGGCCTGATCGACGAGTCTGATATTCTCTACTCGGTGGTCAACAACGCTGCCGAGTTCTCCGCGCAGGTTAAAACGGTAATGACCAAACGATTGCAGACGCTTTCCTACCAACAACCGATCAGTAGTTTAGTGCCGCTGTTTGAAAAAGATCTGGTCGCCATTATTACCAACGGCGACACGTTTCTGGGCTTGATTACCCGCATCGATCTGCTCAACTACCTCCGCCGCAAAGTACACAAGTGAAGTAAACATTATGACTGACAAATCTGGCAGGCAACACGGTTTTGCCACCCGTACCATTCACGCCGGCCAGGCGCCGGACCCTTCAACCGGCGCCATCATGCCGCCCATTTATGCCACCTCAACGTATGTGCAACAGAGCCCGGGTGTGCATCAGGGCTACGAGTACAGCCGTTCGCAAAACCCTACTCGAATGGCCTACGAGCGTTGCATTGCCGACCTTGAAGGCGGCACCCAGGGCTTCGCGTTTGCCTCCGGCATGGCTGCATTGGCAACGCTGCTGGATATGTTCAAACCGGGCGATCACATCATCGCGATGGACGATCTGTATGGCGGTTCGTATCGCCTGTTCGAAAACGTAAGACGCGAGTCACAAGGCCTGCAGTTTTCGTTTGTGGACCTGTCAGATGCGCAGCAGCTTGAGGCAGCGATTACGCCAAACACGCGCATGGTGTGGGTAGAAACCCCGACCAACCCGTTACTCAAAGTAAGCGACCTTGAGGCGCTGGCCGGCATCGCTCGCCGGCACGGCATTCTATGTTGCTGCGACAATACCTTCGCAACGCCCTGGATTCAGCGGCCACTGGAGCTTGGTTGCGATCTGGTGATGCACTCGGCTACCAAATACCTCAACGGCCACAGCGATATGGTCGGCGGCGTGCTGGTGGTAGGCGACAACGCCGAACTGGCCGAGCGGCTGGGGTACCTGCAAAACGCAGTTGGCGCGGTGCAAGGGCCGTTCGATAGTTTCCTGGCGCTGCGCGGCCTGAAAACGCTGGCTCTGCGCATGCAACGGCATTGCGAGAGCGCGCAGCGGGTTGCAGAGTATCTGGCCAGCCATGCGGCGGTGGAAAAAGTTTACTATCCTGGCCTTGCCGAACATCCGCAGCACGCATTGGCGCAACGGCAAATGCAGGCACCCGGTGGTATGGTCTCTGCGGTATTGAAAGGCGGACTGCAAGCGGCTACTACTTTTCTGGAGCGAGTAGAAATTTTTGCGCTGGCAGAGAGTCTGGGAGGCGTTGAGAGCCTGATTGAACACCCTGCGATTATGACCCATGCTTCCATTCCAGCTGACAATCGTGCCGCGCTGGGCATAGACGATGGTCTGGTGCGCTTGTCGGTCGGCGTGGAGGACGTAGACGATTTGATCGCCGATCTGGAGCAGGCATTGGAAAGCCTGGCCGACGCTAACACTTAAAGGGCACCTCTATTAATTTCCCATAAACACCACCGTCTTGTTGCCGTCGAGGAATACCCGCTGTTCTATGTGATATTGCACCGCCTTCGATAGCGCCCGGCTCTCATTGTCTCGCCCCACGCGCACTAAGTGATCAGCCGTGAAAGCGTGATCAACGCGAGTCAGCGCCTGCTCAATAATAGGTCCCTCATCGAGGTCGGCGGTCACGTAATGGGATGTCGCACCGATGACCTTCACGCCACGATCATGGGCTTGATGGTACGGTTTGGCACCTTTAAAACCCGGTAAAAACGAATGGTGTATGTTGATGCAACGGCCTAATAAATTGGACGTCAACTTGTCTGACAGAATTTGCATATAACGCGCCAGCACGACTAATTCGGTATCAGTTTCGGTGACAATTTCCAGTAGTCGCTGTTCCTGCGCGGGCTTGTTGTCGCGCGTGACCGGCAAATGCACAAAGCGAATGCCCTCGCGCTCAACCATCGGGCGCAGGTCGAGGTGGTTAGAAACCACCGCCGTGATGTCCATCGGAATCTCGCCCTTGTCGCGACGGTACAGCAAATCAGCCAGACAGTGGTCAAATTTTGACACCATGATTAGTACCCTGGTCGGCACGTTGGGGTCGCGGATCTGCCAGCGCATATCGTACGTTTGCGCCACGGAGGTAAACGCTGAGCGTAAGTCATCAATGGCAGGAGATTCCTGCTGGCGCCGAAATGCTGCTCGTAGAAAGAATTTGTGGGTCGATTCATCATCGAACTGTTCAAGCGCGCAAATGTAACAGTCTCGCTCCGCTAGAAACGTGGTCACAGCGGCAACTACACCGGTGCGCGCCATGCAGCTTGCGGTAAAAATATATCGATCATTGTCGTTTGGCATAGCGGTTAGGGCTCCGTTATGTGGCGTTGTAGCACGGCATAATGTAGCGCGGCATTATTTAGCGCGTTTTAGCCGCTGTCAGCATTAGTGTAACAGTAGCCGCGGCCAGCCGCTGAACCACAGGCCATGGCAGCGACTTTTTCAAGCACGCAACGTACAATGCGAAACCAACATCACCAGCAGCAACCCAATAGCCGCAGCGATTGTATTAATGATGCAGACCACAGTTAAACCATTTAAGCCCGAAGATGTAGGCCTGTGCAGCAAACGCCTGCGCAATATAGACGGTCATATTCAGAGCCGCTATGTTGACCCAGGCCGCCTGCCGGGCACGCTAACGCTTGTGGCGAGGGGCGGCAGCACGGCTTACCTGCATTGTCAGGGCATGGCCAACGTGGAGCAACAGCAGCCGGTGCAGGAAGATACGCTGTTCCGTATTTATTCGATGACCAAGCCGGTAACGTCGGTGGCGTTGATGATGCTTTATGAAGCCGGACATTTTCAGTTGATGGACCCGGTACATCATTATATTCCCGAGTTCCGCAATTTGCGTGTGTACGCCGGCGGAATTTATCCTAATTTTCTGACCACCCCTACCAACCGGCCGATGCGGATTATGGATTTGCTAACCCATACCTCCGGCCTGACCTACGGTTTTTTGAATCGTAGCAACGTCGATGCGGCTTACCGTGAGCTGCAGCTGGATGTTGACACGCGCGGAGGCTTTACGACCCACGCGTTGATCGAGCAACTTGCGAAGCTACCGCTGGAGTTTTCGCCGGGCGAGGCCTGGAACTATTCTGTGTCAACCGATGTGCTGGGCTATCTGGTTGAAGTACTTAGCGGCCAGACGCTGGCGGAGTTTTTCCAGCAGCGAATCTTCACCCCACTTGGCTTGCACGACACCGGCTTTCATGTGCCTGTGGAGCAACAGGCACGCTTTGCCGCCTGCTATGAATATCGCCAGCCCGGCAGCTTTAGCCTGCAGGATGATGCGGCCAACAGCAAATTTCTGGCGCAGCCAACGTTCTTTTCCGGCGGTGGTGGGCTTATCTCAACGGCGGCAGATTATCTCCGTTTTGCACAAATGTTACTTAACGGCGGTCAGCTCGACGGCACCCGCTTACTAAGCCCGCGAACCGTTACGTATATGAGTCGCAATCATCTGCCGGGCGGGAAAACGCTACCGGCGCTGGCAACTGGCTCGTTTAGCGAAACACCTTTCGAAGGGGTGGGCTTTGGTCTCGGCTTCGCCGTGCGCGACAATGCCGTAAGCGCAGGCGTGCTTAGCTCGGAGGGGGAACTGTCATGGGGCGGACTCGCTTCAACGCATTTCTGGATCGATCCGCAGGAAGATTTGATTGCGATATTTATGACGCAATTAATTCCGTCAAGCAGCTATAACATTCGCAATGAGCTGCGCACGCTGGTGTATAGCGCGCTTATCGATTAGTTTACTTCAGCCCGGTTGGCTCGCTTATTTGTTAATGTATTGAATGGCACTTAAATAAGCGGCTAGACCGGCCTGAACAGAGTGAAAATTTCCGGGACACGCCGTGAATCCGTCCCTGGAGGCTCTATCCCTAGCGTCCATGCTAGGGAAGGTCCCGAAA
>JBBKXJ010000130.1:0-25113 GCA_037969395.1 Pseudomonadales bacterium | reverse complement strand
ATAATATGCGCTTCGTTGGCGTTGCCAAAATAGGTGAGGTTTTCCCGATTGGGCACATTGGTCTCGGAGATGATAATCGCATCGTGCGTATGGTGCTCTATCAGCGTGCGCAGTAGCTTGATGACCTCATGCGTTTGCTGCAGGTGGATGCACGCCGTGCCGGCTTCTTTCCACAGAAAGGCAACCGCGTCCAGACGAAAGATTTTGACGCCCCGCTGCAAATAATGCTGCACAATATTGACGAATTCGATTAATACTTGCGGGTTTTTGAAGTTCAGATCTACCTGATCAGCACTGAACGTACACCACACATGCCGCGTGCCATCGGCTGTTTCAATCGCGTTTAGCAGCGGTGAATTTCTCGGTCTAACGACCTCACTCAGGTCATCTTCAGGAGCAGCCTCGAAGAAGTAATCTTTGCCCGGGTCAACGCGATTTTTGAAGTTATCAAACCAGCGGCTGCGGGCCGACATATGATTGATCACCAGGTCGGCCATAAGCTTATAGTCGCCGGCTAGCGCAGAAATGTCTTCCCACTCTCCGAGGGAAGGATTAACTGCGAGATAATCCATCACCGAAAAACCGTCGTCTGAACTATACGGAAAGAACGGCAGCACATGCACTGCCGACATAGTGTCGCGTAGATGCGTGTCTAAAAAACGCTTTAGTGTGACCAGCGGTTTTTCGTCAGCATCGATAATGCTGTCGCCATAAGTGATCAGTACGCTGTCAGCTTCACTCCACTGATTTTGATGGCGCAACGGTGCGTCGCAGTTCTCTGCCAGCTTCATGGTGGCAATAAGCTGGTCAGCGAGTACGGGCAAATTCTCAGCGGGATATAAACACGTCAGATGTTCGATTAACCGGCTTTGTAGTTCATCAGGTTTGGCAGTCATAGTAAGATCTCAAGCAGCATAATCATGATTATCCTCTTCGACCGCCACTTTCAGTTGCTCGAGAATATCCGGAATGGCGCTAAGTACGCGGTTCCAACTGGGGATGAATGGCTTATCCATTGGATTCTCCAAAAAGTAATCGCCCGCCAGCATAATGTTTTGCGCGAACAATTCCACGGCCTGCTCCTCGCCATGGCGGTCGTAGCGCAGCCCATTAAGCATGGCGTCGTTGTGGTAGGTTTCGATAAAATCCAACGCGACACGGTAATACGTTGCTTTAATAGTGCGGATTTTCTCGGTCGAGAATACTTCGCCATTAGTTGCTAACTTACGCAAAATTGCTTTGGCGATATCGGTACTCATCTTCGATAAACCCTGCGCGGCATCCTCCAGTGACAAATCCTGGTGCTTGTGATCGTAGACGTCGGCAATATCAACCTGACACAAGCGGTTAGTGGCATAGTTGCGCTTCATTTCCGACAGCACGCCGATCTCAAGCCCCCAATCACTGGGAATATGCAAGTCATTGATGACATCGACACGCATGGAAAACTCTCCCGCCAGCGGGTATCGAAAGCTGTCGAGGAAGTCGAGAAAGTCACTGGGGCCGCATACCTTTTTAAGCGAGCGCAGCAATGGGGTAACGAACAGTCGACTAACGCGACCGCCCATTTTGTCGTTGTTGACTCGGGCGTAATAGCCCTTACAAAACTCGTAATTAAAATTTGGGTTGGCGACCGGATAGATCAATCGGGCCAGCAGCTCGCGGCTATAGGTCACGATATCGCAATCATGCAAGGCAACCGACTCCCCCCTGCCGGTGGCGAGCACATAGCCGCAGCAATACCATACGTTTCGCCCCTTACCCATGTGGGTTGGTGCCAGGCCCAGGTCTTTCAGCTGTGCGTCAATCGCCATCAGGCGCGGGCCGTCATGCCACAGCACCCGATGATGCTGCGGTAACTCGGCAAAATACCGCAAGGCATGCCGGTACTGTTCGCGATCAGCACGATCCAGGCCGATCACAACTTCGTTCAGGTAGGGCACCTGCGCCACCTCGGCGACGATATTGGCCAGCGCCGGCGTCGACAATTCCGAGTATAAAGATGGCAGCACCAGCGACATCGGCCGCGCGACCTGAAATGCCAACAGCTCCTCTTCCAACGCTTGAACAGAACGCCGGGATAAGTTGTGCAGCGTGGTAATCATGCCGTTTTGATGGAAATCAGCCATCGGTCACTCCTGTAGTCAGGCTTGAATAAGCGGCAACAGTTTGTCTATGGCCCACTGCCAACCCTGCGCTCCCGGCTGTGATGTGCGTAAAATTCTTTGCGGTCGGTCGAGTTGCACGGCGTTCGCATGTTCTGACTGAATTACCACGGCGATATCGGCGGCGTTAAGCATTGCCTGATCGTTGGGGCTGTCCCCAAGTGCGATGGTGATCACTTTTGCCTGGTTGCGATAACGCCGGGTCAGCCATGCCATCGCCTGGCCCTTGCTAATTGCCGTGTCTGCCATAATGCACACGAACCGCCCCCCTTGCAGAAAACTCAATTTGCTGGCCTGCAACTGCTGTTGAAACTGCAGCCATCTTGCGGCGCTGTCCTGCCACAGTATTGGCTCGGTAAACCCGCGTTGCATTGCCTGGCTGGCGTTGTCGCGGGGCAGCCCCGTCAGTTGCATAATTTCCGTTACGCTGCAATCGTTGAAGCCGGTAAAGCGGAAACCGAAATCGTCACGCAGCTGCTGCAGGGTAGCCAGGCAATGCTCACGCGGCCTTGAAAAAGCCTCACACTGCCAACCCTCGGCGGCGTCAGCGGGCAAATATACCGCTGCGCCATTCTCACAGATAAAGGGGTGACGGATACCGAGCGACTGCTGGATGGAAAATATCTCACTGGCAGTTTTACTCGAATTGATAATCAGCGGTATGCCACTTTGTTTGATCAGGTCAAGCGCAGACTGAGCTGCAGCGAAGCTGTAGTCGCTGTGATTCAACAGTGTGCCATCGAGGTCGGTAAAAATTAGCGGTAGAATGTTGTCCTCTTCATGCATAGCGAATTCGTGTTACCAGGGCTGTTGCTGAAAAGCGACGCTGCATCCGCATAGCGTTCTGCTATCCCACCAGGGCGTCGCGATAATTCTGTTCCAGACCACCAATACGCGCCATAAAATCCTGTCGTGAGCAACCATGTAAATTAGCCGGCGGCAACACCGTGACCCTTACCGTTGCCGGGTTAATGCAGAACTTGCCCTTCGGCAATATATCCCCGCTGTTGTGCAGCACCACCGGCACGATCGGTACTTCCATCTTGCGCGCCAGCACAAACGCGCCGCGCTCGAAGGGACCGAGTGCTTCGGTACTGCTGCGCGTGCCTTCCGGCGCTATCGCTACCGAACGGCCGGCGCGAATCACGTCGGCCGCCGAGCGCATATGGGCACGCGCCGCTGCCGGGTTATGACGATCAACAAAAATTGCGCCACTGGCGCGCATATAGGGGCCAATGACCGGGTTGTTCCACAGCTCCTGCTTACAAAAAGCCGTTACATCGTGGCGCAGCAATTGCGCCAGTATGACCGCGTCCATATAGCTTTGATGATTGAAGATGAATACCGCAGGGCGTGCGGCTTCGAGAAATTGCCAACCATCGACCTCAAGTTCCAGCCCCGCAAACGCTGAGCACATATCGCCCAGCATTGACGTCATGCGGTTGCGCGCCTGCACTGGCGACAAGGTGCGAGCATAGGTGGCTGCCCCGGCGACCGCCGAACCGATTAAACCCTGGCACACCATGCTGGAGCGGATTGCGCCTTCAACGTTCAAAGCGCGGCGCGAGTGAAATTTTAACGTCGGCCAATCTCTTTCAGACGCCAGCGTTGCGAGTTGCGGCTGGGCGTTGACCACCACCGGCTGGCCAACAATATCGAGCAGCGCGAGGTCGTCGGCCGAATCAGTATAGAACCAGGCATCACGTAACGACTGTCCGTTACGGCGCGCGACTCGGCGGCCGGCGTTGGCCTTACCTTCACCGAAGCACGGTTTACCGCGCAGCCTACCGGTAAGGCGGCCGCCACGTGCGCCCAGTTCGGTACAAAAGACATCGTCAAAGCCCAGAAAATCAGCCACTGGTTGCGCCTGAAAACGGGTCGCCGATGTCACCATCACCAGCCTGTGCCCAAGCCGCCGATGCGCTTCGACCAGCTGACGCGCCTCCCGGTAAAGGGATGCCTGCAGGTGTTTTTTAAACACTTGCCGGGCGAAATCCATAACCTCTGCCGTTGCCATGCCCTGCATATCTACGGCCACTTGCTGCAGCAATTGGTTAAACTCTATTCGCTGTAAGCCGTACTCGACAAATTGGCGTAAATGCCCTGCCAGTCCCCGGGTGGTGACCAGCCCTTGTCGAGCGCGCTCGAAGATAAAGGCATGAAATGAATAACCAGCGACCAGCGTCCGGTCGAGATCGAACATGGCCAGCCTGCCGGGAGCCGGGTCAGAATTTTCGAGTTGGTTGAGGTAGCTGCTAAAGCTATGGTCCATGCTCATGGTTTGTCCTGAAAATCGAATTGACTAAGTTACACTCATTGCAACCGACAACTGTGGCGTGCTGCAGTGGCAGCACTTAACTCCAGCACTTAACTCCAGCATTTAACACCAGCAAGGACCGTGCCGAGCGTTTTCGCGAGAAACACTCGATCGGGCTGGTAGATACGAAAATTATTGCCTTATTTTGGTGCGGATCGCACTAAGCTGGGTCGCAGGTGAGACATTACAGGAGTGATGTTACCATTTAATGACGGGACTATTATTGGTAATAGTCCCACGTCAGCAATGATTTTATTCACGCACGCGACAGCCACAATATCTCATAGGGAGCTAATACAATGCTGTCGCTGGTCGCGAACTGCCGGCCGGTAATAGTGTCGTCAAAGAAGCGGCCGAGGCCAACGGTTCGCAGGCGATTGCCATCCAGCGTTTGTGGATGCTCGGAAAAATTCGCTATTACGATCAAGCGGTGACTGTCGTACAAACGCACGAAACTCAGCAAATGGTGATTGTTGGTTTGCACCAGCTCCATGTCCTGTCCTGCCAGCGCGGGCAGCGACTTGCGTACGTCAATCAACTTCTGCAGCGAGCGGAAGATGCGTCGCCGTATTGACCCGCCGTCTGATTCTATGCTGTCGTCCAGGTCCTGCAAAAACTCCCACTTCATTTTTGGCCGATGGATCCAGCGTGTGTCGCCGGCCTTGGCGGGATCTTTCACAAAATCGTAGTCATTCAGCATGCCCCACTCTTCGCCCAGGTACAGCAATGGGATGCCACCAATACTGAGGGCGATGCCCTGCAGCAGCAGCATGCGCCGAATCGACAACTCCTTTTCCTGTTCATCACCGGTTTCGATTGCCTGCTCAAGCCCTGCCAGCGACGCCAGAGTGCCGGCGATACGCATGTCGCCGGTCTCGGTATTTTCCTGGAACGGCACACCGCGAGCGAACGATCCCTCGAATTGGCCAGAGTAAAAGCGGTTCAGAAACTGGCGGTGATCAAAGGCGTTGATTCCCAACGCTGCCGCGTCCGCGTCGTCAAACGACCAGCCGATATCATCGTGGCAGCGCAGGTAGTTAACCCAGGCTGTGTTCGCCGGCAGTTGATGTCGATGGCTAAGTGAACGCGTCAGCAAACGCACCGAACGCGTGGCCAGCGACTCCCACAGCAGCGCCATCAGCGTTGGGTTATAGGATATCTGGCATTCTCTCTCGCTGATATATTTGACTACTTCATCAGGGTGCACAATCGCTTCAGACTTGAACAACAAGCTTGGCGTGGCAATACGCGTCAAGCGGTTAAACGCCTGAATCAGCTTATGCGCCTGCGGCAAATTCTCACAGCTGGTGCCCATTTGTTTCCACACGAAAGCGACCGCATCCAGTCGCAGAATATCGACGCCGGTGTCGGCAATGAAAAACATTTCCTCCAGCATGGCGCGAAACACGGCCGGGTTGGTGTAGTTTAAGTCCCACTGAAAACTGTTGAAAGTGGTCCACACCCACTGCTGCATGCCGTCGTGCCAGGTGAAGTTACCGCGGCGCACGGTAGGGAAAATCTCTCGTAACGTGCGTTCATACTGATCTGGCAAATCCCGATTTTGGAAGATATAAAAATAATGTTGATATTCTAAATCGCCGGCTTGTGCCCGCTGGGCCCAGTCGTGATCGTCCGACGTGTGATTGAATACGAAGTCCAGTACCAGCATGATGCCGGCTGCACGCAGCTCTGCAGCCAGGGCGCGTAAATCTTCAATCGTTCCCAGTCTGGGATCAACGCTGCGATAATTGCTGATCGCATAGCCGCCGTCATTGTTACCGGGGCGCACGGCAAACAGCGGCATCAAATGCAGATAGGTTAAACCCAGTTGTTTGAAGTAGTCGATGGAATCACGCAACTTGCCGAGATTCTCGCTGAACAGATCGACGTACAAAGCGCCGCCTACAACTTTTTCTGAAGCAAACCAGTCGGGCTCGTTAACTCGCTGTCGGTCCAGGTCGCGCAGTTCTGCCGGTCGATTAGTCCAGGCGGAGGCGGCGGTCAGCAGTATTTGCTCGAGGTGATAAAAAAAGTCGTAGCGCGAACCGTATAAGTCGAACAGCAAGCCGAACAACTCGCGCCAGTGTTCCTGCAAGCGTAGTTCAAATTCGTGCCGCAACTCTTCTTTTACCTGCTGCTGTTCCCAAAACACGTGCAGGCGCGGCACTAGTCGCTGCAGCGACAGGTCAGCCTCATAAAACGCGGCATTCAAGGGCGAAGCTATGGCGCCGTGGTAAAGCGTGTCAGGAGTCAATCTGGTCATTAGGGATTACAATATTGTCGAGAAAATTATAGTAATTGATGCCTTCGATTACGCCGCGCGCGTGCGGCTGTTCGGCAAAATAAATGCGTGGGTGATTGCGCAGTTTCTCCAACTCGGGGCTGTAGTTGCTAACCACCACGCCCAGCGTACGACCGCGCAGCATGCCGGCATCATTGCCGCTGTCGCCTGCTACCAGCACGTTTTCAGGCGAAAAGCCCCATTTCCACATCAAGTGGCGGATGGCCATATCGCTGCCACCGCGCACCGGCAGAATGTCGAGATACATGTTTAGCGACAGCACCACGTTGGCGCGCACACCCGCCTCGCGCAGCCGTTTCTTTATCTTCGCCACGCTTGGCGCCACTTCGGCATCGATCTCGTAGCTGATCTTGAATTCGGATTGGTGCTCGTCCAACTGCAGATAAAAACCAGGCAAGTCATCCAGCACGGCGTGGATTTCAGCCGGCTTCCAGGCATAGCCGATCTGCCGGCGCCAGCTGCGGTCGGTGGTCAGTTTGTCGCCGTAATGCAGCTGGGTGCCAGCGTCGGTATCGATCACATCGGGACGTGGCAAGCCCAATTCATCGATCAATTGCAGCGCACTATCGAGTCGCCGGCCAGTCGCGATGCAAAAACCGATATGGTGGTTGTCTTCCAGCAGCGCCGCGAATTCGGCCAACGCGGCGGGATCGCCGGACAGCGTGTTATCCAGATCAGTAACGATCAGGCGATCAAACTCGGGCAAGCGGCGCGCGCGCGGCGAGCTGACCAGCGCGGGCACCGAGGAGTGTTCCAGTATGTCGTCAAGGTCGCGCAAATAGCGGTGGGCGTGATTGCTCCACGAGTAATGTTCATGGGTGCCGACAATGCCCGCCGCCGACCAGCTCTGCCACTGCTCGGGTTCGGTTAACACGCGCAGCAACGCCTTTTCTATTGCATCGCCGTCTAACGGATCTATCAGCAAACCATTATTGCAGTTAGCAATTATGTCGCGCGGCCCGCCGTCGTTGGTCGCCACAATCGGCAAACCGGTGGCGGCGGCTTCAAGCAGGGTCAAGCCAAACGGCTCGGTCAGCGCCGGATTGATAAACACCCCTTTACCCTGCGCCGCCATGCGGTACAAATTGGGCACGTCGGTGGCCGTATGGGTTTTGGGGTAAGCAACGCGCCCATACAAATCATATCTATCAATCTGGTAAAGCACCGAGCCGAGCACTCGCTGCTGCGCCCTTGGCAACTCGCGCGCATCTTCTCTTGCGCCCATTAGCAGCACCAGGTTGGCGCGTTTTTGCAGCTGCTCACTGGCACCGTAAACCTCGACCAGCTTCTCCAGATTCTTGCGCTCGTCCAGCCGCGCCATCGTAAGAATCATCGGCTTGTCGGGCTCACGCAGAAAACGCTTCAACTCAGCGGCGATGGCAGGCTGCTGCCACTGATCATCGGCCGGCGCGAAGCGCGACAGGTCGACACCAGGCGGCAGCACTTCCATGCGCGCCGGCACGTAGTGATCGTACAGCTCGTATTGCTGCTCTACTTCCTGCTGTGTGCTGGTGACGACCATCGCCGCCGTTTCCAAAGCGGTCTCTTCTGCTTCCACGCGCTGGGTGAATTTATAGTTGCGCTCAAGGGTTTTAGGGTTGGCACTGCCCAACGATAAACGCTGCTTTTTAACGCGGCCCAGCGAATGGCCGGTAAAAATAAACGGCACATGCAGTAACCGCGACAGCTGCGCGCCTGCCAGGCCGGCGTCGGCATAGTGGCCGTGAATAATATCGGGAATGCCGGTACGGCGAAAATGCACCAGGGTTTGGTCGATGAACAGGTCGATATACGGCCACAACGCTTCTTTTTTCAGATAACGTTTTGGCCCAAATGGAATGCGCACCAACTTGGCATTGTCGCTGATTGGTTCTTCCAGACGCGCGTAGTCGTCAGCAACTTTGGAGGAGATAATCTGGCGGGTCAATATTTCAACTTCGCGAACATGCGGTTGCGCTGCCAACTCACGCGCCAGCTGCAGCACATAGACGACCTGACCGCCGGTGTCGGCGTCACGGCCTAGCTCGGGCTCGTGGGCCCGAATCAACCCGTGCAGGCTAATCAGAGTGATTTTGAGTCCTTCGTCGCGCTCAAGCAGACGTTTGCCCTTGGTTTGCGGTTTCGTTGCTGCAACTTCAGGGGCGGTCGTTTCGGTGGTTGTCATATAATGTTTTTCGTCTCTGCTAGTTGTTGGTGTTGTCTGTTAATTGCAGCCGCCTGGCAAATTAAATAGGCTACCAGTTGCAGGCGCTACTCAGTCAAAGCCTCGCATCTGCCGGCGCCGTGAATGGCAACCGAGTCTGTTAAATAGCTGTAAATCGAACATAAATGAACCTGTTAACACGTCTTATGCGCCTGGCATTATTGTCTGAATCGCGGGCAGCGTGCAACAACACGCCAGCAGGTATGGGCCGGCACTAGGACGATTGCAGCGCAGCTTCACTGTCGGCAAATAGCAAATCATCGCCGCAGCGCGCAGCAGCAGCCAGCGCCGTCGTGGGCGGTAGCAAACGTTCAGCAAATACTCGTGCCAGATGTATTTTGCCGCGCAGAAAATCAACGTCGCTAGCACCCTCTGCCAACCTGAGTTGCGCACGCAGCGCGCCGCGAGCCAGCAACCAGCTGCCTACGGTTTCGGCTAACAGACGCTAATACAAAACGCTGCCTGCAGGCAAGGCAGCAGCAAGGTCTATTGCCTTGGCGTTCAAATAACAAAGTGCTAGTGACGCCGCAATTTTTGCGCGCATAGTGACCAGCATACGGCGCACGTCGGCATGCTGAACGATAGTGGTGGCTTGATTGCTGTCGGCACCCACCGGTACGCCCTGCACCCGTTCGCGGGCGTAGGCAAATGCCATTTGATAGGCACGCTCAGCGCAGCCCGTACCATGCAGGCCGACATGCAACCGCGCGATGTTCATCATTGTGAACATACACGCCAGGCCTGCGTTTTCTTCGCCGACCAGCCAACCACTGGCACCGCCGTTGTCGCCGTAGCTCATGGAGCAAGCCGACGAGCCGTGCAAGCCCAGTTTGTGCTCTATGCCGGTACAGCGTACGTCATTAGCAGCGCCCGCAGAGCCGTCGGCGTTGGGAATTAGTTTCGGTACCAGAAACAGCGAGATGCCGCGCGAGCCCAGCGGCGCGCCTTCAATACGCGCCAACACCAAATGCACGATGTTCTCTGAAAAGTCCTGCTCGCCGCAGGTAATATATATTTTTTGACCGATGATTTTATAGCTGCCATCCGCCTGTGGCAGTGCCCTGCTGCGCAATGCGCCCACATCGGAACCCGCCTGCGGTTCGGTCAGATTCATGGTGCCGGTCCATGCACCGCTTGCCATTTTCGGAAAGTACAGCGCCCTCATCTCTTCAGTGCCGTGCGCAGCAATTGCTTCAACCGCGCCAACCGTTAAGCCCGGACCCTGCACAAACGCCAGACTGCCTGCGCACAGCATTTCGTGAAACGGGCAATAGGCGGTTTGGCCCATGCCCTGGCCTCCGTATTCAGCGGGTATGGACAACCCCGCGCAGCCACCCTCAGCGTAGGCATGCCACGCGGTGACGAAATCTTTCGGGTAGCTGACCTTGCCGTCATCAAAGGTGACGCCTTGCTGGTCGGCCTGACGATTAACGGGTGCGATTACGCCGGTGACAAGTTTGCCGCCTTCGGTAAAGATGGATTCCAGTAATTCGGGGGTCGTGTCTGCACACGCAAGCAGAGCGGCAAATTCTTCAATACCAATCATATCGGTAAGGGTGAACATGATGTCTTTGATGGGTGCCGTGTATTCGTGCATGGTGGCTGTGGTTCCTCAGCAGTGAAGCAGGGAAAACAGCATACCAAAAATGGCAACTTAAGCGAGGCGTTAGTGGTTGGCCATAGTCTTAGTGGTTGGCCATAGTCAACGCAGTATTGCCGAAGTCGTAGCGTGACCTGGCGCCAGCATAACCGACCAATACTTCAGATGAAAAAAGTGGATTACGCCGCGTTGCGGCCAGTCCATTCTACACATCAGTACAGCAGCCATGCTGTGAGTTAGAGCAACTCAACTTTCAGCAGGCGCCACCGCCTGCTGAAAGCATGCTCTCTTCTGCGAGACATATAGCGTCAAACAACGTCGCCGATGTAAACGGTTTTTCCAAAAATTCGACCGCGCCATGTTTTGCGGCGTTGTAGCGAAACTGTTCGTCACGGCTGGCGGTGATAAAAATTTTTCGCACATTTTTCTCGCAAATCGAGTCGATACGATTTGCCAATTCGAAGCCGCTCCCACCCGGCAGGTTAATGTCCAGCACGGCAATATCCGGATTGGTTTCGCGCGCTTGCATTGCGCCACTGACGCAGTCATGCGCAATCACCACTGTGTAGTTTGCACTTTCCAGCCGCAGCTTTAGCGCCTGTAAAATCGGGGTGTGGTCATCCACAACAAGAATAGTAGGTTTTTTTTGTGAGTTGGTCATAAACGCTCCGGTCATCGCTATGCTGGTTGTAGTTGGTTGTTTTCTTGCGTCACAAACGGAATGGTAAACGTAAAAACGCTGCCCTCTCCGACGCTGCTCCTGACGGTGATGCTGCCACCGTGAGCTTCAATTATTTTTTTGCACAAATACAGCCCCAGCCCCATCCCGCTATGCTTCGATTCGGTGTTGTCTTTCACCTGATAAAATTTTTCGAATATTTTTTCGATACGCTCGGCGTCTATACCCGGACCGTTATCAGCGATGTCAACTTGTAACTGCTGCGCCTGCCGGTTTAGCGTTAGCGATAAATCGACTGATTTTACACCGGTCGCAAACTTCACGGCGTTATTAACAATATTGCTAATGACCTGGGTAATTCGGGTCTTATCGACATTTACCAACGGCAAGTTGTCTTCGCAAGTGAAGCGGATGTCAGCGCTTTCGTTCTGTGCAGCTAACCCAACGCACGCCAGGGCGCCCTCTACAATATCTTTCATTGCCCAGTGTTGCAGAGAAATACGCATGCCGTCGTTTTCAAATTCAGCGGCGTCGAGCAAATCGTCAACCAGTATCTTCAAAGAGTCACAACACTCAATAGAGCAGGCTAACAGTTCTTTCTGCTCTTCATTTATCTCGCCAACAACGCCGTCCATCACCAGTGAAGCGAACTCTCTGGCGCCGGTTAGCGGCGTTTTTAGCTCATGCGACACGGTTTGATAAAAACAACTGATTTCGCGATTCTTCGCTTTTAATATTTCGTTGGCTTCGATCATCTCCCGCCGCTGCTCATTAATACGCAGCTGCAGTTTAGCTTTATGCAGTGCGTTGTTAACCGCTCTGAACAGCGATGCCGTAGACATATCATCTTTCGGCATATAGTCGGAAGCGCCGTCTTTAAATGACTCTATCGCGGTATGCTCGTCACCGTGGCCGGTTAAAATAATAATCGGCAAATGGAAATTATTAGCGCATTCTCGCAGCTTGGCGATATACCCCGGGCCAATGCCGTCGGGTAAGCGATAATCGAGTAGCAGCAGATCGTAAGCGTTTTCTACCACCATCGTTAACGAAGCGCTGACGCTATCAGCTTCGGCGATATCATAGCTGTGGCCACTTTTTGCGATCAGTTGGCAAATGAGTTTTCTGTCCAGCGGGCAATCGTCAATCAACAATATTTTTGTCACCGCAGTGCTAACAGCGGCGTCGGCAGTTCTGACAGTCTTAGGCTGCAAGGCTAAGTCAAACAGCGCTTTTGCTGCAGCTTCCTGGGCCCCTGCTTTGCGGTTCATCGCGTCGTTATTAGTTGTGATTGTTTTCACGCTTGGCATGACATTCCTTAGTACTTGCCCTCGCGTAACAACATAACAGTAAGCTTCGCTTAAAATTATATGCTGCGCGCCGTGGCTGATATTGCCGCGTTATAAGGTTACTGTTGTCGCAGTCTGGTTTCTTTGCGGACGGCGGCAATCCCTTCCTAAAGCTTAGATTTCTAACAGAATAGCGCAATGTTATTTTATTTTTCAGCGTGACTCAGCCCGCAAAAAACAGGCGTTAGCTACACCCTGATCGGGTGTTGCTGCTGCAGATCGACCAACGGCATAGGCCGCGCGAAATAGAACCCCTGAAAGTGATCGCAGCCTGACAATAACAGCGCATCCGCAATCGGCCTGGACTCAATACCGGCGACGATAATTTCCTTTCCCAGCTTTTTGCCCAGTCCTATCATGGCATCGACAATCAGTTGATCAGACCGACTGCTGAGATAAGACTGGATAAACGAGCGGTCTATTTTGATGGTGTCTATTGGCATATCCTTCAAATAGTGCATGGAGGAAAAGCCTGTGCCGAAGTCATCGATTGCCAGCAGCACACCGATGTCTTTTAATTGCTGCAGTGTAAATATCATTCTGTCTGGCTGATCGACCTGCATTGTTTCGGTTATCTCCAGCTGCAGGCAAGCCGGCGCGATGCCGGTTTCGGCAATCACGCATTTTACCGTGTGGAGAAAATCACTTCGCAAGAACTGACTGGGTGAGACGTTGACACTAATACGACCCTCCGCCGCCAGCACGCCGGACGCGACCAGTTTATGATGATCGAGACAGGCCTGCTGCAACACCCACTCGCCCACCTCGATAATTTTGTTAGTTTCTTCCAGTAAGGGAATAAAGTCGGCGGGATAAATAATCTCCCCGTCGTTTGGCTGCCATCTGAGAAATGCCTCTACGCCACTGCAGGTGTTATCGGCCGCATTGATAATGGGTTGATAAAACACCTTGAACTCACGCTGTTGCAGGGCTGTTTCCAGCCCGGAGACGAGCTTGATGCGTCGCGATGCCTCTTCTTCATTTGCCTTGTCATAAAACTGATAGCAGTTGCCGCCCTTCTTTTTGGCTCTGTACATGGCTACGTCGGCCTGATGGCAGAGTGCCTCTGCGTCGCTATTGCCTGCCAGGCAATCAAACTCGGCCACACCGATGCTACTGCTAGACTGTACCGTTTGCCCCTTATCGTTAACAATAAACGGTAGCGCCAACGTTTCAATTAGCGCATCAAGCACAGTGATGACGCCGTTTAGCCAGTGCTTGCTGTGCTCGATCACGACGACAAACTCGTCGCCGCCCAGCCGCGCGATGTAATCTGATGATCGCAACTTGCTCTGCAAACGCGAGGCAACCTCTTTTAAAAACCGGTCGCCGGCCTGGTGGCCGTGCACGTCATTGATGAGCTTGAATTTGTCGAAGTCGATGAATAGCACGGATGTAATAAACTTCTGCCGTTTGGCACGCGCCAACACCACGTCGAGATAGCTATTGAAATTAAGGCGATTGGGCAGTTGGGTCAGTGCGTCGGTATGCGCTAATTCGTGCAGCGCTTTTTGATGCTGACTGCGCTCGACCGCGTATTTAATGGTACGTCTCAGTGTCTCCAGCGTGTAGCTGCCCTTGACAAGATAGTCCTGCGCGCCCTTGTTCAGGGCGTTTATTGCCAGCGACTGGTCGACGTTGCCGGTAATCACAATAATCGGCACATTTAAACAGTGCAGGTGCAAGCGTTCTATGGCCTGCATATTCTGCGCATCAGGCAACGACAGGTCGAGCAGGATAACGTCGAAGCGCTCGCCGGTGCAATTGACATGTGACAGCTGCTTTTCCGCTGCATTTATTGACCCAACCACGTTGATTGTATAGGTCATGACTTTGTCGTTGGAGAGAACCGATTTTAGCAGCGCTACGTCAGCGCTATCGTCTTCAACGTAAAGCACCGAAAGTTCGGTGCCTGTTTGATTCTGACGATTTTCGCAACTGGCATTCACTGGCTTTTATTTCCGTTAATAAAGCACGAGAGAGAACACTATGTTGTTAACGGCAGAACAATAGTCACAGCGGTGCCTTGCTGACTGTCGTTTATGTCACTTGAAATCGCCACAGAGCCGCGATAAAGGTGAGCAATATTTTCGACCAGAGTAAGTCCCATCCCTACCCCTTCCACTGTTTTATCAAATTGTTTAAAAATGGTGGTGCAGTGGTCAATAAAATGCGGTGTTATACCAATGCCATTGTCGGTTAGCTTGACGACCTGCTGACCATCAACGTTGGCAATATCCAGTTGCAGCGTCAGAGCGTGGCTGCGCTGCCGGAATTTAAATGCGTTGTCGGCCAGCGCAGCAATCAGTATTCTGGCATGCTGCGCATCCATAAGTGGTTGCTGATCGGCACTATTGTTTATAGTCAAAGTCGGTTGACAGTCGTTGCGAGCGGCTAGCCTCGCGCACGCCTCGGACAACAGCGCGACGAAGTCGGTTGCTACAGCTTCCACCGGTTGCGTGTGCAATCTGGACAGCTCAGTTAAAGCGTCCATCATCTGGCTGCATTGTTGTGAACTACTTTCGATAAACTCGACGTACTGTTTCTGCTCCTCGGTCGGCGCTGCAACGGATTCAGCCAGCATTGCAGAAAACTGACGCATGTGGCGTATCGGGGCGCGCAAATCATGCGCCACTATTGCTACGAATTCCTGCATACTAAAGTTGGCTGCTGTCATGCACTGCGCCTCACTGTTTTGCTCCTGATTGATCAAAAAAACGTCATTTCTTCCAGTATAGACGACAATATGCAGCGCAGTGCCGGAGTTAGACGACGCGCAACCCGACGGCAGTGACTCCGTCATGTTGGCGCTGTTACTGAATGATGAGAGGCGGGCGATCGGTGGTCAAAACTAACCGTGTGTTGGCGTTATACGTTCGCGCGCAGCGTCGTTCTAACATTAGAATCCTACTAAAACCTTAAGTCGGAAAGTATTATTATTGTATATAAAGCTCGTGCGATTATTGTTCTGGCGTTAACGTGCAGCGTGCAATGCAACGCCGATCCTCGGCAGGTGTTCGGTGCGGCTTCGCCCGCCTGGCTGCAAGCGGTTGGCAGACTTACGGTGCCTGGCTATCGATATAAAAATGGTGAGCGACGCCACCATGAGCAGCACTGTACTGCAACGCTGGTAAGCAAGGACGTGATTCTTAGCGGCTGGCATTGCCTTGAACATTACTCAGACCTGAGTCAGAACATCGTTTTTACCTTACCCAATGCTGCAGCGAACACCGTCCGCAGCGCTCGCCGTATGGTGGATGGTGGCGGCATGCACGCCGACTGGTCGCTGCTCAAATTAAACGAACCGGTCAGCGCAGGGATAGCCGCCGCCGTTCCGGTCAGTTTTGTTAGCGTGGCAACAGCGGGCACACAGGCGCTCACGCTGGCTGGCTATTCGCGCGATAAGGGAATGGGCAGAACTGGCCGGCGGCTAACTTACCATGCTGATTGCACAATACTGCGCGACGAGTCGTACCGGGTGGCCACCAACTGCGCAGCGTTCAAGGGCTCCTCCGGCGGGCCGGTTGTACATGACTATGCAATTATTGGTGTGGTATCCGCCGGCGACAGCGAGCGACTCAGTTTCTTTACACCGAGTAGCTCGTTTTTAAGCGCCGTTAAACGCTACCTTGATTGAACGCGTTGCAACGCTGTACGTAGATTGTCGACGGTACGTTCAATATTTTGCAGTTTGTCCAGACCGAACAGCCCCAGTCTGAAGCTGCGAAAACCTTCCGGCTCGTCGCACTGCAGCGGCACGCCTGCGGCAACCTGCAGCCCCTCGGCCATAAACTTTTTACCGGTTTGTATATCCGCATCGTCGGTGTAGCTCACCACTACGCCTGGTGCCTGAAAGCCCTCGGCCGCGACACTGCTAAAGCCGTTGCTGACCAGCAGCGCGCGTACTTGCCGCCCGAGTTCAAGCTGCTGCTGCATGGCTTTATCGAACCCATAAGCTTCTATCTCCTGCATTGCATCGCGAAACGTCAATAAGGCATCGGTGGGCATGGTGGCATGGTAGGCATGGCCGCCGTTCTCATAAGCGTGCATAATTTGTAGCCACTTGCGTAAATCGCAAGCGAAGCTGGTGCTGGTGGTTGACTCGATGCGCGCGCTGGCACGCTCGCTCAACATGACCAGCGCACTGCAAGGAGAGGCACTCCAGCCTTTTTGCGGCGCACTGATTAACACATCGACGCCGCTGGTCTGCATATCAACCCAGAGCGTGCCGGAGGCAATGCAGTCGAGCACAAACAACCCACCCTCTGCATGCACCGCCGCCGTTACGGCTCGAATATAGTCGTCGGGCAACAGCATGCCGGCGGCGGTTTCGACGTGGGCCGCGAACACCACGTCGGGTTTTTCGGCCTTAATGCGTGCTACTACAGCGTCGATAGCGGGCGGCGCAAACGGCGCTTGCGCCGCCTCGGTTACCGGCTGCGCTTTCATCACGGTTGTGGCCGAGGGGATGGCACCCATTTGCAGTATTTGCGTCCAGCGGTAGCTGAACCAGCCGTTGCGAATAATCAGGCAGCTTTTGTCTGTGGCGAATTGGCGCGCAACCGCTTCCATGCCGTATGTGCCACCCCCAGGCACTACCGCCACTGCATTGGCGTTGTACACCTTTTTAAGGGTCGCTGAGATATCGTTCATCACCGTCTGAAAACGCTGCGACATGTGATTAAGCGAACGATCATTAAACACAACGGAATACTCGAGCAATCCTTCGGGATCGATATTGGGTTGTAAGCCAGGCATATAGAAATTCTCTCTGTTAGTTCGCAGATAATTTGCTGGCTGAGTATAGGCCACCCAACATAATCTTGAAACAGGCGACGTGCAGTCACAAGGGGTGAGTTTCGGACACTTTGCAGCCACTAATTCGTCGCACATTAATAATGCAATCAGCTGCTGGATACTAACGTTTTACCTCAGCGTAGAATCACCACTGTTTTTCGGACCCCTGTTTTTTTCGTTATTATGTGGCGTTGCAAACAATTTTCAGGAGGCGTAAAAATGCACTCTTAAAGCAGTGAGGCTTACGCTATCAGGAAAAGGAGTTTATGCATGGTTACATCTCTCCAGCCAGTGCCGGCGAACACCGCACCTCTTATGCCGCCAACTGTCGCACAACTGATTCCAGCACGTCATTACCAGGCAGAAATTATAGAACGTCGTGGGCAGTGCAAACCCGTGCGAAGTAGTTCCAGCACAGCAACAAATCGATCACTAACAGTCTGTCACAGGGGAACAAGCTATTATGAAGATCAAGCAAAAACACAACGCGTTAACTGCGGCACTGGCATTGACAGCAGTAGCGCTGCCAATTGCAGGTACTCAGGCGCAAAGCACAGGTGAAGTTAGCGACGCCGCCGAGCGACAGGTCGCGGTTGGCATACAGGCCGTGCCAAAAGCATCGACCGCAGCCGCTCGATCACTAACAGCGATGAAAGGCCCAAATCCGTTTCTGGCGAGGGTCATCGACCCCACCAAGGTCGACTATTACGGTTGGCGATTGGCGATTGCGGCGCAGGCCGAATCCGCACTCAAAGCACGTAACGCGGCACAGGGTGGTGTACGCGCCAATGCGCCGCAACCTGTGCTGGTGGATGAACTCGAGCCCGAGAATCTCTCCGGTATCAACGACACGCTGGCCACAGGAGAACTCATCAACGGGGTAGCTACTGATGCCAACCCGCGCGCCAGGGTGCTTGGCACGCTAGCACCACCGAGAGATGTTGTTACCGATTTTGCAAGCTTCGACGAAGACGACGGATCTATTCCATCCGCCAATGTAACCGGCGTGGCCAACAGCTTTGGTGCCATGCAGACCAGCGCGAATATCGGTGATGGACCGCACGGCACTGCCGGCGGCGGCAGCGGTGACTTCGACTTTTACAGCGTCGATCTCGACGCCGGTCAAACCATAACGGCCGATACCGAAGTCGACGCCAGCTTTGATTCCGTGCTTGTGGTTTACGATGCCAGCGGTGAAATAGTCGCAGCCAACGACGACGATGGCGTTAGCCTTGCCAGCAGGGTGAGCTTCACCCCGGCTGATACCGGCACCTACTACGTTATGGTGGCTGGCTTTGGCGGGTCAGTTCTGCCGGAAGATCCGTTCGACTCAGGCAGCGGTCTTGGCGCCGGCAGCGAAGGCGGTTATGACCTGCTGATCACCACGGCTGAACCCGATACTGACGTGTATGCCATTGACCTTAAAGCGGGCGACGTGATCGGTGCATCCATCACCGGTGCCGGTAGCCGACTGCAGGTTTTTGCCACAGATGAGGGAGAGGCCATCGGCTCGACCCAGGACCTTAGCGCACTTTACCCCATTGCATCCCCTCTGCCAGGTGGCGGTAACGCTGTGGTCGCGTACGCTGCTGCGGTAAACGGTCGACACTTTATCGCCATCAGCGGCAGTACCGAGGGCAACTACGATGCGACGTTCGAGGTGTATCGCGCCGGATTGGCTGACAAGCCTGTCGGCTCCAGGCAACGAATCCTGCTGGACTTCGACGGCGCGCGGGTGCAAACGGGTGTGTTTGGCGGCCCGGGAACACGCGAACTCACCGGTCTGGCAGGCTTCCTCGGTGGCTGGGGACTCGGCCCCGATGATGAAGACCCCCTCATTGACGAGATCGTAAAGCAAGTTGAAGAGGATCTCAGGCGCGACATGCGCAGACGCGGCCTCAACGCAGACTTTGGCGTAGAGATTGCCAACAGCCGCACGGCGAACCGTCCCAACCAATTCGGTAGCGATCAGGTCAGCCGCGTCGTCGTTGGCGGCACGATTGCGGAGTCGGGTATTTCCACCCTGGGCGTTGCCTCTTCGATCGATCCCGGTAACTTTGGTCACGAAGACGACGCGCTGGTATTGCTGGATTTACTGAGTGCGCCGATTCCGGATCCGAATTCGATCAACACGTATCTGGCGGCCAGCGCAGCGGATCGGCTTAAACTAATCGCACAGGGACTTGCCAATATCATAGCCCATGAAGCGGGCCACTATCTTGGCAACTACCACACCGATCAGTTCAACACGTCGGCAAACATCATGGACCAGGGCGGTAATCTGCCCAACATCCTCGGTGCTGGCGCTGACGAACTGCTTGGCACAGGCGATGACGTCGATGTCGATTTTGGCATCGATTTGTTAGTGCCCAATGAAGGGCTGACCGGTATGGAAGATACACTGAACAACACGGCGTTCGGCCTTACCAGTAATCGTTAGAAGGAGTAACACCCTCAAGTGGTTGCAGCATTGCGCTGCAGCCACTTGAGCCTTATCTTTACAAAGCCGGCCAACGCACTTCCTCCATAGATTTTTTCGTTTGCGTTGATTGAGTTTTTCAATCAGGCACGAGGCGAAGCCGTGCTTTAATGCAACGTCGATATGTCTCTTAACTGAAACGATAAGGAATAACTGCGATGCTTAAATCAACCATTCCATTTTTCTCTGTGGTAGCGGTAGCGCTCTCACTAGGCTCTGTTGCCCCTGTCACGCTGGCAGCTGACGAGCCGAAGACTAATCAATTCTGGTGGCCGGAAAAGCTTAATCTCAGCCCGCTGCGGCAGCATGCGGCTGAGTCCAGCCCCATGGGCGGAGATTTCAACTACGCCAAAGAATTCAAAAGTCTTGATGTTGAAGCCGTTAAGAAAGACATTGCGACATTAATGACCACCTCGCAGCTCTGGTGGCCTTCAGATTACGGCCATTACGGGCCGTTCTTTATTCGCATGGCCTGGCATAGCGCCGGTACTTATCGTGTCGCAGATGGTCGCGGCGGTGCCGGCGGCGGCCAGCAGCGTTTCGAGCCGCTGAATAGCTGGCCCGACAACGCCAATCTCGACAAAGCGCGACGGTTGCTATGGCCGGTTAAGCAGAAATACGGGCAGAAGCTGTCGTGGGCCGATTTAATGGTATTAACCGGTAACGTCGCGCTTGAGTCAATGGGCTTCAAAACCTTCGGCTTCGCCGGTGGGCGTGAAGACGACTGGGAGCCAGACATGGTTTTCTGGGGACCGGAGGAACAGTGGCTGGGAGATAAACGCTACAGCGGCGACCGCAAGCTGGCAAATCCGCTCGCTGCTGTACAAATGGGATTAATATATGTCAATCCCGAGGGGCCAAATGGCAATCCCGATCCGCTGGCGGCAGCAATAGACATTCGCGAAACCTTTGGCCGAATGGCCATGAATAACGAGGAAACCGTTGCGCTCATCGCCGGCGGCCACACGTTTGGTAAAGTACACGGCGCCGTCAAGGCGGATGAGTGCATCGGCGCGGCACCCGCTGGCGCAGACGTTGATGAGCAAGGCCTCGGTTGGAAAAATAAATGTGGCAGCGGCAATGGAGGCGACACCACAACCAGCGGCCTGGAAGGCGCATGGACGGCCAGCCCAACGGCCTGGACTACGCTTTATCTGGATAACCTTTTCAAATACGAGTGGGTGAAAACCAAAAGCCCCGCCGGTGCGACACAGTGGATTCCCGCTCATGGGCAGGCCGCAGACACAGTGCGCGATGCTCACGACCCGTCAAAAATGCACGCGCCTATCATGCTAACCACCGACCTGGCGCTGAAATTCGACCCTGACTACAAAATAATTTCGCAGCGGTTCAAAGACAACCCGGAACAATTTGAGCTGGCTTTTTCCAGGGCGTGGTACAAACTAACCCATCGCGATATGGGGCCGCGCGCCCGCTACATCAGCGCGAGCCTGCCTGAGGAAGAATTACTCTGGCAAGACCCTGTGCCCGAAGTCGACTACGACCTGATCGACGCGGACGACATCGACGCGCTGAAGAAAGACATACTCAACTCCGGGCTGACCACATCAGAACTGGTTAGCACCGCCTGGGCGTCGGCTGCCTCGTTCCGCGGCAGCGATATGCGTGGCGGCGCCAACGGTGCTCGTATTCGCCTCTCCCCACAGAAGGATTGGGCCGTTAACAACCCGGAGCAGTTGACGAAGGTGCTCGAGCAGCTGCAGCGCATTCAAAAACATTTCAACGCTAAGGCGGGTGACAAGCAAGTATCGCTTGCCGACCTGATCGTACTCGGTGGATCGGCGGCAATCGAACAGGCTGCAGAGCAAGCCGGACACGGCGTACCGGTACCGTTTACGCCAGGACGCGCGGACGCCTCGCAAGCACAGACCGATGCGAAGTCGTTTGCCTATCTTGAGCTGACCGCCGACGGTTTTCGCAACTACTTCGCCACAGGCAACAGTAGATCGCCGGCAGAAATGCTGATCGACCGGGCAAACATGCTAACCCTGACGGTGCCTGAAATGACCGTTCTGGTCGGTGGCTTGCGGGTGTTGGATGTTAATACCGACCAGTCGGCAAACGGTGTGTTCACCGACAAGCCCGGCACCTTGAGCAACGACTTCTTCGTCAACTTGCTCGACATGTCGACACAGTGGCAGAAGTCATCCGAGTCGGAGGGCATTTATGAGGGACGCGACCGCAAAACGGAAAAGGTCAGCTGGACAGCAACGCCGGTTGATCTTGCTTTCGGGTCCAGCTCCGAACTGCGCGCTGTTGCAGAAGTCTATGCCGCGGACGACGCTCCCGAGAAGTTCGTAAATGACTTCGTTGCGGCATGGAACAAGGTGATGACCCTCGACCGCTTTGATATTTGATGTCGGCGCATGGGGTTTGCAACCCACGCCCTAAAGCGTGTTTGCTATAGATCCGCAGGCATAACCAAAAGGGGCGGCGTTTATTACGCCGCCTTTTTTTTAACTGAACAGAATGCACGCTGCATACTACTGCGCCGTTACGGGCCTACGCTTCTGTTCGGCAATTTTGTTATAAATCTCTTCCCGGTGTACGGGAATTGACCGCGGCGCCACTACACCGATGCGAACCTGTTTGCCCTGGGTAGCCAAAACTGTGACTGTTACATCGTCGCCGATGATCATTTTTTCACCCACGCGCCGTGTCAATATAAGCATAGTCTCCTCTCTCCGTCTGCCTTTGCGGCAGCGTTTTAGAAGAGGCGAATCGTAGGGTAGAAAAAGGCGTGTGTAATGTCTAATTCGGTCATGTCGGAAAGGTATTACAACAGTTTACAAAATTCATATCTCGCGTAACGACAACTGCTTTAAAACGCAGTATTCGTTCTGACATTATTTCGTTAAGCGATAGATTTAGCAACAATGTTTGTCTCTGCCGCTGCTACAATCTGTTGCCTGCCAGCAAATAACCCGGAATTACCAGTGACGAACCGCCTGATCGAATCGATCCGTAACAACGTTATCGGCGACAAGTTAACGATCAACACGCCGTTTGGAGAAAAGCCGCTGGTGTACGCTGACTACACTGCATCGGGCCGGTCGCTGCAATGCATCGAAACATTCATTCAGCAAAACGTATTGCCCTGGTACGCCAACACGCATACCGAGTCGTCATTTACCGGCCGCCAGACTACACGGCTGCGCGAACAGGCACGTGCAACAATTCGCCAGGCGGTAAACGGAAGCACAGAAGACCTGGTTATTTTCTGCGGCTCGGGAGCAACCGCAGCAATTAACAAGCTAATTGATATTCTCAATATGCGCCTGCCTGCTGACCTCGACGCCAAGTACAGGCTTTGCGAACAGATTCCAGCAGAGGAAAGACCGGTGGTATTTATCGGCCCCTACGAACACCACTCCAATGAACTGCCCTGGCGTGAGTCTATCGCCGAGCTGGTTTGCATTCCCTTGACCCAGGACGGCAGCCTGGACAGCGCGACGTTAGAACTGCAGCTAAAAAAATTCCGTAATAGAAAATTAATCATCGGCAGCTTCTCTGCCGCATCTAACGTTACCGGACTTAAGACTGACTGCGCCGCCGTCAGCCGGTTGTTACACCGCTACGGCGCACTCGCATTTTGGGACTACGCTGCTGCGGCTCCGTACACGGCGATTGATATGACCGGCGAACAAACTATCGAGGGTAACAGTAGTAAAGACGCAGTATTCATTTCACCACACAAATTTATCGGCGGACCTGGAACGCCTGGAATTCTAGTGGTTAAGAAAGACTTGCTGCAGAATTCAGTGCCCGCCATACCCGGCGGTGGCACAGTATCTTTCGTTACGCCCGAGCGGCACAGCTATTTAGTCGATCGCGAGCGGCGCGAAGAAGGCGGCACCCCTGCCATCATAGAATCCATTCGCGCCGGGCTGGTCTTCAAACTGCAGCAGCAAGTCGGTACAGCACAGATCGAGGCGCTTGAGCAGGACTTTATCCAACGCGCCATTGCAGTCTGGCAGCAAAACCCCAACATTGAAATTCTCGGCAATGCCGACAAAGAGCGGTTGTCGATCGTATCGCTGCAGCTCAATTGCGCGGGCCGCTACCTGCATTACGGTTTTGTGGTGGCCTTACTGAACGACCTGTTTGGTATTCAGTCACGCGGCGGCTGCTCCTGCGCAGGCCCATATGGCCACCAGCTACTCGGCATCGACCGGCACACCAGCAGCGCCATTGAACAAGCCGTTGCCGACGGACATATGATTATTCGCCCCGGCTGGGTGCGTATCAATTTCAATTATTTTATCAGCGAGGAGGTTTTTCAGTACATTGTGCAAGCGATAGACATGGTGGCCACCCACGGCTGGCGAATGCTGCCTTACTACAAGTTCGAAGAAAGTTCCGCGATCTGGCGTTTTCAGAATCAGGAGGTAGCTCTAGCTGCTTCGCTGGATCAGTTTGATGCCAGCGGCGAAGCTGTTGCGGGAATTGATCGACAACCCATGCCCCTACAAGGAAGCTTGCTCGCCGCAAAGCAGGAAATGTTGAGAGAGCATAACGAAGAATCCGTCTACCAACTGCAGTTTCCTGCAGAGCTCGAAACGTTGCGCTGGTTTGTTTTACCGCAGGAAATCGCGCAGCTGAATGGCTCCACTGCAGGCTAAGGCTGCAAGTCATCGGTATTGTCCGGTTGCAGACGATCGCTACGATCACATACCCAACAAGGCAGCTAAATCCTGTCCGCCATCCGGCTGGAAGCAACTGCTATCTCAGCCCAATTACGGTTGAGGCACTACGAGTCGCTCGACACTTCGACTACTGTCAATGTGGAAAAATTAATGAGATTCCTTGACGATGGATAGCAGATAAGGAGTATGGGGTGTGATTCCTTTACTTAGTACTTTATGGAGATCATGCATTGGAGCTGGTTGTTTTGCGTGCAGAAGTACACAGCGCGCTGGCAAGCCGGTTGCTGACAGAGCTTGACGCTGACAGCGGGAATTTGATTTCCGGCGCCTTCTGGCATTGGTAAATAGACGCTCTCAGCGTGAATAGAAGCTAGGCTGAATGGCACTTAGTTAAGGTCAATCGAAGCTGCAGAGTCCTGAATAGAGGGAGAGTTTACGGGACCTTCCCTAGCAGGGACGCTAGGGATAGAGCCTCCAGGGACGGATTTACGGCGTGTCCCGAAAATTTTCACTCTGTTCAGGCCGGTCTAATCGCTTGACTAAGTGCCATAAGGG
>JBBKXJ010000129.1:0-18145 GCA_037969395.1 Pseudomonadales bacterium | reverse complement strand
ATCCGCCGCACGGCGCGGCAATAGACATCGATGGTTGTCGCGGCCTTGCCTTGCCGCTGCAATGCGCTAACATGGCGCTGGTACAGTGAATTGAAACGGGTTTGCTGTGCTTTGTTCATGCGATAATTCCTCTAGTCGTCGCACGCCGGGCTTGGCGTGCGTAGAGGAATTATTACTCATGACTTAATAGCTGCTTTTTTTCTGTCGCGTAGCGGCTTCGTTCAACTATATGCCTTGGATTAATACCGAGAATGGGGAACGGCCGAGTCAAGAACAGCACTAGCAATGCCTGCTACAAATACTGGATCAACTGGATCGTCTGTGTGACCACGCACGAAATATGCTTGCTGTCTCCAAAATTATTCGAGGACAAATCCAGGACTATAATAAGCAAACGCAACTCGAGCTCGCCGTACCGCTGGACATTCTTGTTAATATTAGGCTTCCAGCAAGCACACGAACTCTGGCACACTTTCAAATCTCGCAAGAACTGGCTCAAGCAAATCGCCGTTTGTGGTTGGCACTGGAAACTCAGAACAATTTAGGCAAGCTATCACCTTCTGCGATGCACGCACTGCTTGTGACTGATCCGCGTCACCAAAAACAGGTGGTTGAAGGAATATTAACCTGACTGAAGACTTTACGCGATAGTGCTGCCACATTAGCCGATTCAACGGCAAAGGTAGCATGAGCATAATAGCAGGTACTTACTGTATAATCCCGCATTGGGAAATAAATGTCGCCGTTGGCTTTTGTAAAAGCCTGAGATTAGGAAGTCTTGATGGAAGCGTTCTACTTCGGTTCATCCGAGAATTATCTTTATGGTATTTATCACCCGCCAAATACTAACAAGAGCCGTGACGAAGGAGTGCTCATTTGCAGCCCCTTCGGTCAGGAATACATGCGGTCGCATCGTTCGTTGCGTCACCTCGCCGTTAGCTTATCGAAACTCGGTTATCACGTGCTGCGGTTTGACTACAGGGGACAGGGAGATTCTGCGGGTGACCTGGAGGGTGTGACACCTCAGCAATGGCAAGAGGATATCCTTTGCGCGTCCCGCGAGCTTTTGGCCGTCGCAATGGTAACGAATTTGTCAATTGTAGGACTTCGCCTGGGAGCCCTACTTGCGAGTAGCTTGGAAGAAATGCCAAAATCATTGAAGCGGCTGGTATTTTGGGACCCCGTTATTAGTGGGCAAGACTACCTCAATGAAATTGGACCAAAAGCAGTACCCGTGAAGGGTGGGAGTGCCTCAAGTATCAATGGGTTTATCATGCCCGATACATTTCAAGATGGTCTCAAATGGCTTAGCTTGTTTGGGGATACAGCACAGGTTGATTATTCGATCGATCTAGTCGTTTCGCATAAAACAGATGCGTTCATGAATTTGGAAAACATATGCTCTGGAAACAAAAACTATAACTACATATTGTGCCGTTCACCACATGACTGGAACTATGTAGATAGCGTTGGTGGTATTCTTTGGCCTGTCAATATTATACAGGTGATAGTAACTTTGTTTGGTAACGATTGATATATGATTAATGGCTCTATGCGGGAGCGTACAGTTTCCATTGGCTCGCCTACACCGCTTGTTGGTATTTATGCAACCAGGGATACTGATATGCCCGCACCGTTTGCATTGATTGTGTTAAATTCCGGTGTTATCCATCGGGTTGGGTCATGCCGGTTATCAGTCAACATCGCGCGTTCGGTTACAGCTGATCTGGGGATTCCCACTATTAGATTTGATTATTCCGGCATTGGGGATAGTGAGCCGCGCAGAACAAGCCTGGACCGAGACCAGCTTGCGATAGAGGAAATAAGGGAAGTCATGGACTTTATTGAGAAAAGCCATGCTATAAAAAAATTCGTTCTCTATGGGCTGTGCTCTGGCGCGCGAGATGCTTTTAGAGCCTGCACACTTGATCCCAAGGTTATCGCCATAGCGCAGGTCGATAGCTATGCCTACCGAAATTTTAAATACTACATTTCGCACTACAGGGATCGGATTTTCTATGTTGGTCATTGGAAGAGATTTCTGTTTGAGTCGCTTCCTAAACATATGTCTAATTTATTCAGCAGGAATTCAAAGCCGGAAAATACAAGCATGTTTGTTCAAGAGTGGGAGCCTTACCCTTCGCGCGAGTCGGTAGTCAGTGATTATTCCATGCTGGTGGAGCGCGGTGTTCAATTTTATTTGCTATATACTGGTTCATGGGTTGAACAGTACAACTATGAGAACCAGTTTTTTGATATGTTTTCCGAAGTAGAATTCGGCGACTTGATCACTCTCAAATACCGCAGGGACACTAATCATATCCATTCAGATCCGGAGGATCAGGAGCTTTTGGTGCGCGAACTTCGTGAGTGGATTAGTCGTTTGAAGTAGCAACGTGATCGTGCGTTTGTTAGAGCTTCTTTCGCGATTGACAGTCATGATTACTAACTAGTACTCTTTCAATCTGAATTTGCCTAATACAGTATTGACATCCTGCATTAACTAACACTTGTGCTGTGCGATTTACTAAATCACGCCGCGATCGGTAGATGATAAAGTTCGCTCGCGTGTGATCTCCATCGATAGTCATGAAGTGAAACCACATTCTTGCTGGTGTTACACTCATCAGCCTTGCTGTTTGATGTTGTTATCGCTAATGAAGAATGTACCCTGGTCCCATTGTAGTATTTCTGAAAGCCAACCAGTTTACGCTGAAATAGTGCATTTGCAGTTGGACCTCAATGGTGTTGTTGCATGGGCCAATCAGCAGCAGCGTCGCTGGGCGTTTACCTAATCAATGCAGGGTCTTATTTTTTTGGAGATCGAAATGATTTGCCTCATTTGAACGATTTGAATTGGCCGGCGATTCAAACCAACCAGTGGCAGGGGTGTAAAGATGGAAAACAGGCTGAATTTTTACTGGAACAGAGTTTTCCTTGGCATCTTGTCGAAGCCATAGGTGTTTATTCAAGGCCTATTTACCAACAAGTGATGAATGCGTTGAATGGAACACAGCACAAGCCAGCTGTTGCACTTAAACCAGAATGGTACTATTAGAAGTGAGTAAGGCAGATTGAGATGGAAAGCCAGCAATGATTAAATTTACATCGGGTGATATTTTACGTGCTGATGCAGAAGCGATAGTGAATACCGTTAACTGTGTGGGTGTGATGGGGCGTGGAATCGCGTTGCAGTTCAAAAAAGCATGGCCTGATAACTTTAAAGCCTATGCCGCTGCCTGTAAGCAAAATGAAGTAAAGCCCGGCAGTATGTTTATAGTTGAAACCGGTCAACTCACCAACCCTCAATATATTATTAACTTCCCCACCAAACGCCATTGGCGGGGTGCCAGTAAAATAGAAGACGTTGAGCAAGGACTTCATGCTTTAGCACGCGATATAAAAGAGAAAGGAATCAAGTCTATTGCTATTCCTCCACTGGGTAGTGGCTTGGGAGGCTTAGATTGGGTCGATGTACGGCCATTGATTGAAGCTGCATTAAGCGGTTTAGATGATGTAGAAATTTCAGTCTATGAGCCCAAAGGTGCGCCAGAGAACGATAGAATGACGAAAAGCCGGCAGGTGCCGAAAATGACATCAGGGCGTGCGGTGCTAATTGAGTTGATGCAACGTTATTTAGGTGGATTGTTAGATCCAACCGTGACTTTACTAGAAGTGCACAAGTTACTTTATTTTATGCAATCCACGGGTGAGCCTTTAAGACTCAAATATCAAAAAGCCACTTATGGCCCTTATACCCAAAACCTGAGGCATGTGCTTAATACCATTGAGGGACATTTTGTATCCGGTTATGCCGATGGTGGTGACGCACCGGAAAAGGAGTTGAAGCTTTTGCCGGGTGCGGTAGATGAAGCCGAAGCCTTTCTAAAGCAACATCCTGATACCTTGGCGCGGTTTGAAAAAGTAGCAGAATTAGTTGAGGGGTTTGAATCACCTTTCGGCTTAGAGTTACTTGCATCTGTACATTGGCTTATTGAGCAAGAAAATAGCAAAGAGCTCGATGATGTTATAAAGAAAATTCATTCATGGAATGAGAGGAAACAACAATTCACACCGCGACAAATTACGCTCGCAATTAAGACGCTGAGTGAGAAAAATTGGGTGAATATGGCAGTATGACGCTGGATTGGATAGAACGCACTTAACGTTGCGCTTACGAATGCTATGGTGACTGTCTGCTTTAGAGAGAAGAAGTGGTTTTTAGTCGAAAGGCCGGAAGGGGTCGACAGCGCCATTTCACTGCGTTGTGCGTTCATTGACAGCTTACTCCAGTGAGAGCCGCCGCTCAATCAACCCGTTGAACGAAGCTGTGAACTGGTAGAATCGGCCAGCTCCAGCCGGGCAGCTCAGCATCCGGAGCTCTCCTGGAACCAGGGTGAGCGGACGATCACCGTCACGAGCCGATCCGCTTCCGCTGCCTAATAGCAGACCGTCAGCTCAACCAGCATATCGGTCTGTAAGTTCTGGGTCGATCAGATGGGAAGTAGATTACTCGACACCGTCTGTTAGATTGGTGGTTAGACAATATCCATCTGATATGTGTTCCATGTCGTTTTCTTCGACAGTTGATCATAAAGCCCTCTTGCACGGTAGTTATCATCTGCTGTTATCCACCGAATTATTGGCCATGCCTGGTTCCTGGCATGCTCTTCGATAGCCTTGAACAGATGCTTGCCTATCATTGAACCACGGGCGGAAGGGTCAACGAACAGGTCGTCCAGGAATCCAACTTCGGTGCCTCTCAAGGGATTAGGCATGCTCCTTATGTGGGCCAGGCCTGACGGTTTGTTACTGCCTTCGACAAAAGCAAGCAGGCACACGAGTTCGTGATTGGAGTCATTAATCCATTCCCAGACTATTTGCAATATTTGATCATTCATTGCAACTTTGTAGAAACTCGCGTAACCGCGGTAAAGTTCACTCCAGTTTGCGAAGTCATTTGGAACAGCGCTACGTACTTTTACCGTAGAACTCATATGGTGTTTGCCTTTTAGTATTAATGAAGCCCGGTGTGAATCATCCGGCACTAGTGCCGGCTGGAACAGGTCTTTCAGGTACTGCTAGACACGGATTGATGGCATTTCCGTAACCAAGATCGAGAAGCATTCCTTGAGACAAATGACCGGCCATCCTCTTCTCCGGTAGGTTCAGGACAAATAATGCCTGTAGACCATCAATTTCTGTGGGATCGTCGCGTTCCTGTTTCATACCCACCATGATAGATCTGGAGTGATCACCAAAGTTGACGGTGAGCTTTACTAGCTTTCTGGAGTCTACTATATCTTCAACACGCGTGATGGTGCCTACACGAATGTCCAGCTGTTGGAAGTGATCAAGCGTAATGTCTGGTTTTGTTGGG
The DNA here is from genome assembly GCA_037969395.1 of Pseudomonadales bacterium. GTDB lineage: Bacteria > Pseudomonadota > Gammaproteobacteria > Pseudomonadales > JAUIET01 > JBBKXJ01. The sequence continues at coordinate 12,765 of JBBKXJ010000129.1, read as the reverse complement.
AGAAATTTCATGGGTTCTGATTCTGACTCGTGACTGTTAATGTTCATTATTCCTGTGGCGATAGTAGGTATAGGCCGTACAATCACAGTGTACAGTGTAATTCCGAAAAAAAGCCGTGATGACCAAGGCTGATGAAACACCAACCAACTGATTGGTGCTAGCAACACAGATGCTGCGCCCATTGTGATGAGGGGCGCTATCGCTAAGCTCGTGAGGTCACAAACTAATCATGTGACGCTACGCGAGCCACATCGGCGTGTTGGGCAAGCGATTCACAAACATATCCACAAAACAGTATATTGTTTGATGTGCGATATTACACAACGAGGTCGCAGTTTAGAAGGTTGGCGGTTATCTCTCTAAATTTTTTTCAACTAGCGTTGATTGCCAGGGTACGATTAGATCGTCGGTTGGGAGATCTAAAACAATTCCGCCAGAACGCTAATTGAGTAATCGCCAGAAAGGTGCATGCGGCGTAATTATTTTTGCGGTTTAACGGAGAGCCAGACCACGCCGTATCACGACCGCAGACGGTGATGTACTCGCGTCAGCGCTGGGAACGGCTGCTACGCAGTTCGAAAGGATGAGCGCCTACTCCTGGTGCATTCTCACGACAGATAGCCAATATGCTGTCGGGAAGGCGCCTTGCGGCTGACCCCTTGGCGACTCGCTATATGAACGCTTTATTCGTTACAGCACTCCAGGATCAAGATTATGCAGCTCGCGCATTTGGGCAAACACATCCAACCCCATTTGTAGCAACAACTCGATAATATCGATACTTACCCAATTTTCTACTAACAGATTGCCTTCACGTCGCCACAGATCCATCACCCTGATGGTGAGCGCTTTGCCGGTTGGCGCCAGGCCAAGCCAGCCGCCGCCTGCGTGTGTAACCGTCATATGCGGCCACCCGCCTATTGCTGCGTAGTTACCCTCGCCGATAAAATTTTTCACGAAAACCACATCGCGATCGGGAAAAGCTTTCAGGAATGGCCCCTGGTGTTGTTTGCGGAAACCCTCTATGCCACGCGTGGTGCCTATACCACCCGGACCGTACCACATAAAATCCGGGTGCCAGTGTTTCTCCAGCTGCATGCTGGACAGGGAGTTACCATCGAAACAACGCAATTCGTTGAGCATGTCATCGACCAAATGCATTGTGCTGACGCCCTCTTCGCCATTCACATCATCCAGGGTTAGCCCATCCATGGTGGCGGGGGGCCTTATCAAGCCGCTGTGGCCCAGACTGGCGCGCAGCGGATTGACACCTGCCTGCTGCATAGCATCGACAAAGTCCAGAATGACATAACATTCGGCGATTTTGCCGTGCGCGACGCGCACGAGATCGAAATAACGCAGATATAAACTCTTACCGGTTGCGGGAATATCAAATAACGGTTGCTCGAACGTGCCAAGCAGATAACCGGTGCTATTCACCCAGTGGCCGGTCTCGCCCGTTTCCTGCGAGACGAAGTCGCCCTCGACTACCACATTGGGTTTACGTTCGACATCGGGTAGCGCCGTTTTGAGGGGTGACCAGTATCTAGCAAAGAATTCGTCCTGGCCCTGCAGGTCGTTAATCGGGTGTGCGGCGCACCAAACCACATTTGGGTCTAACAACGAATGCGCTGCGCCAAAGTTACCACCCGCACTCGCTGCGTTTAGGCTCGCATAAAACTGTTCGACAACTTGTTTGCTGTTCATCAACACTCCTATTCGTAACAACTCGGCTTGCGAAACTGCTGCCGGACTCTGGCCATCACATCTACACCCATTTGCAGCAACATGTGGATGATATCAATGGGTACCCAGTTTTCCCTGATCATTCCCTCATCTATCAGGGATCCAGGTCGAGTAGAACGGCCAGATTACTCTGACCGAACCCTCTCAGAACAGCCGCATGATACCCTGATGGAAGCCACGGTGCACTGGCTGCGCCATACTGGTATTTCAGATGACGTTAATATTAGACCGCAAGAGCACGTCAGAGACGACGCGAGTCATAGCTCCAGCGCAACGACGGATAAATATGTTGATATTGAGCTGAAGGAACGACACAAATCGGCGCGTAAAAAACCTATCATATAAGCCTAGTCTACGATGCTAAACGCTAGGAGGAGTGCATCAAAAACCCGGTGGTTGAACATAAACGAGCAAACACACATTACGCGCAAATGATTGATTCTCAGTGCGTAGCGCCCCATGGCGCCCCGGTATTTATGATGCCCTCTCTCGCCGAGCCTGCAGAAACAAATCGACCACCTCGCCATCCTGATCGACAGCACCGGGAATGCTCCCGATACCCCAATTGATCACGGCTAACATAACTGCTCCCATGATTGGATCGCAAAGTCATCGGGGTTAATTTCCAGTTTTTCTATGCAGTATTGTGCTTTCGCTTGATATTTTTGAAAGTGCGACGCTTTTAGAAATGCAGACTTGGCCCGGTTAACCTGCCCCTGTCTTAAATAAGAATGGCCAAGAATTAATAAGGCGTTACCGGCTCTATCCGATTTGAGTGTCTTCAGTGCTTTTTGAGTTAGCTGAATCGCTTTTCCCCATTCATTTTCTTTAAGGTATTGTTCGGCAAGTAGGATATCCAAACTGCATGGGCTGGAATGAGAAGCACAATTTAGAAGATGAGATGGTCTATTCGTCATATCAAAAATCTCAATAAACATATCGTGTGAATGTTCTCCACCGAGCGTCTCCCTGCTTTCGGCACTGGCATAGGGTGAATTCAAGTTGCAATATATTTGCGTCCATATGGTAGATGTACATAGCCTCCCGTGAACGCTGACAAATCCCCTAGTACATGGGAATGGTTCCTTACATTAGTACCCTTGATATAGGTCGCGTAGCTGATTTTTCTCATCTCGCCGTCGCTAACAACGTCGACATCCGCCTCAACCTGAAGCCTGACTACCTCGGTTACCGCCGCAGCGATAGTTTCGGCCAATCGCGCCGGATCAAACTCCTGCTCGTTCTCCTTGGCAAAATCGCCATTGATAACGGCTTTCGAGCGCGGCATGCTACCCAGGTGGGTGGTGAGAATTCTTTCCGTACTTGTTTTCATGCTCTTGATTCACTCCCAATTCAAAATCACTTTACTCGCCGAACCGGCTTTCATCGCATCAAAGCCCTGCTGAAATTCGGTATACGACAGACGGTGGGTGATTACAGGAGATACATCGAGCCCTGACTCCACCATCACCGACATCTTATACCAGGTTTCATACATTTCGCGGCCATAGATACCCTTCAGCGTCAGCATATTGAAGATGACAGTATTCCAATCAATCGCCAGCTCCCCAGCAGGAATGCCCAGCATCGCGACCTTACCGCCGTGACACATGTTGGCGAGCAAATCTTTGAAGCCCGAGGGGTTGCCCGACATCTCCAGGCCGACATCGAATCCTTCGGTCATACCCAGCTCATTCTGCACCGCCGCCAGATTTTCCTTGCTAACATTGACAGTGCGGGTTGCCCCCAGCGTGTTCGCCAATTCCAACCGTAATGGGTTGATATCGGTAATCACCACATGGCGTGCGCCAGCGTGGCGGCATACAGCGGCGGCCATCACACCAATCGGGCCGGCACCGGTGATCAGCACATCCTCGCCCAGCAGATCATACTTTAAGGCGGTATGAACCGCGTTGCCTAACGGGTCGAACAGCGCGGCGACATCCAGATCAATACCGGGTCGATGCTCCCAAACATTTGACATGGGCAGAGAGAGATACTCAGCAAACGCGCCCGGCCTGTCAACGCCAACACCACTGGTAAATGCGCATAGGTGACGCCGACCCGCCATGCAGTTGCGGCAGCGGCCACAGACGACATGACCTTCACCCGATACAATTTGGCCGGCATGGAAATCGTTGACATTGGCGCCCACCTCAACAATTTCGCCAACGAACTCATGGCCTACCACCATAGGCACAGGAATCGTTTTCTGCGCCCACTCGTCCCAATTGTAAATATGCATATCGGTACCGCAAATAGCGGTGCGCTTGACCTTGATCAGCACGTCGTTAATGCCCAATTCCGGCAAGGCCACCTCTTCCAGCCACAGACCGGGAGTGGGATTCTTTTTTACCAATGCTTTCATGGGTTGACCTATTGCGATGTATGAATTCAGGGGTTTTTGTACGATCGTAACTGACAGCTGTGCTGCGGATCGGTAGGTGCACAATTGCCGCATTTATAGCATTAAAAACAGAAAGCACTATCATATGCGATGGAAATTCAGCACAATAGTTTCACATTCCAGGCAGAGGGTGAAATCCCTCAGTGCTACTCACCCGTTTTAGGTGATAAACCTCCGAGGACCGCAGTACAGTTAATACAATGGGCGGGATTTCCGACTGCGACAGCATTTTTTGTTGGTCGGTTTAATGGCATCGCTACTCATTGATTTTCCATCTCCTCTGCCTTGGCCAGCAGATCAACGCCCATCTGGTTGAACATATCGAGATAGTCGAGCAGCACCCAGTTCTCCATGATCTTGCCACCGGCGCAGCGGTAGAAATCCATGACCCTCAGTGTCAGCGCCTTGCCGGTTGCTTTGACGCCCAAGTAGTCGCCCATGTGGGTCATGGTCATTGAGGGCCAACCACTCACCGCGGCATAGTCGCCGTCGCCGATATGGCAATAGTGATTGCCACCTACCCGATCAGGGAAGGCACTGAGGAAAGCTTCCCTATGGTCTTTCACGAAGCCGTCCCAACGATAGTTCGCTCCAATGCCGCCAGGTCCGTACCACAGCAAATCATCGTGCCAGTAACCATCCTCGCCGGTCTGATTCGATGAGCCTAGCGTCTCTGGGTTAAACTGGGTCAAATCGCGCAACATTGCCTGCACGAGGGCTAGTGTGGCCGCGCCACGCTCCCGGTTTTCCGGAAGTACACCATCATGAGTTGCCGGGCCCGGGAACAGCATTTCGGTGCCCAGCATCGCCGGCAGCGGCAACCGCCCCGCCTGGCGCAGCAGATCAAGGAAGTCGATCAGCAGTTTTGCTTCAGCGATCTTGCCGTTCTCGATTCTGTAAAATTCACCGGAGCGCAGGAAGGCGAGGCTATTGCTGGGCGAAATTCCAATAATCGGCGCGTTAAAGTTGCCTACATAGTGCGTGATTGACGCCACCCACTCGCCCCCCTGCTCACGCCGGTTACTGCCACCAATAAATATCTCATCGCGGCGGCGGATATGCGCGAACGCCTGGCGTAGCGGCAGGATCAATCCCTCCAGTACCTCCTCAATACCCTGCAGGCGATTTATCGGAAAACCGATATCCCACACCGTATCCGCTGTTAGGTGTGTCGCCAACAATGCGGGGAGTTCCGCGTCTGGTGCGGAAATCATCTTGTTCAGAAAGGCGTGTGCTGTGGTACGGAAATCGGTCATAGTTGAATTTTTCTCACGTTGGATATGCTATGGATAGGGAAGTTGGATCGGCGCGTAGGCTTTGCTAAATTAACGCGTCAAACAGAAACAGGAACGCAATACACGCCACAAAAAACAGTAACAGCAGGTAGTTAATTTTATCGACCTTGCCGGGCACCAGGTACCAGCCATTTTCTTTCTGCGCTATGCCTTCGCGCTCAAATTTTGCAATCTGGCCCTTGATGGAATAAGGCGAGTAATTTTGTTGCTTGCCGTCCAGCATCAAGCTCGCCGTAATGGAAACAGACATATTAACGCTGGCGCCGATCAGGCAGAACCATGGCCAGGCGATGTCGGTGTGGCTGGCCACATACCAGACGGTCGCAAAACCAAAAACTATGCCGATTAATAGGCCGCGCTCGGTAGTGTGTTTTGAGAAGAACCCTAGCGCATACATACTCAGTTTGGCGCCGACGAAATAGGAGCCTATCTTGCTAAGGGTTTCCAGAATGGAGCCTTCACTTTCCGCGAACAGGATAGCGGGAATGATAATCAACACCGCCCATATAACGGTAAACACCCTTGAGACTTTCAGGTAATGATCGCTGGTAGCGTCTTTTCTAAAATACTTTTGGTAAAAATCAACCGTCGATACGGTAGCCATGGAGTTAAACGACGAATCGAGGCTGGACATGGATGCCGCCAGCACGGCGGCAGCGATAATACCCATTAATCCCGGCAGCCCGTAATCGGTCGCAAATTCCAGAATAATGGTGTTGCCGTTTTCAAACTCCCTGCCGCCGTAGTAGCTATAAAAAAGAATGCCGATAAAAATGAACAGGAAGTAGATAAAAAAGGCGGCGAAGCCCATCATTAAAAATGACTTCTTGGCATCGCCAATGTTTTTTGCAGCCAGGGTGCGTTGCACCATCATCTGGTTGGCACCATATACGGTCGTGTGAAACAGGGCCATGGCGATCACGCCCGACCAGATGGTCGTGACATTAGTGAGGTCGAAGGAGAAATCCACCGGGTTGGTTTTACCCGCCGCCTTCAGTGCGGTAAGCGTTTCACCGAGCGGCATGGGCAGTTCGCCGAGCAGCGCGAAGAGAATAATCAGTGCGCCGACCAACAAGATGCCCGCCTGGATTACATCTGTCCAGATCACTGCCGTAATGCCACCCATTGCGGTGTAAATCAGCGCGATAACGGTGACGATAACAATGGCGTATTCAACCTGAACGCCGGTAATAAATTCCAGCACCAGCGCCGTTGCATACAAAATAGCTGCCGACGTCAGCGCCTGCGATACCAGGAAGATAATCGATATAACGGATCTGGATGTAGCGCCGAATCTTCTCTCTTGATATTCATAAATCGAGGCAACGCCGCTGTTAAAGAAAAACGGCAAAAAGAAGGTAGTGACCAGGAATATAACGATAGGGTAATTAAGATGAATAGCGATCACCGACAGGCCATCGGTGTAGGCCCAGGCCGGACCACCGAGAAAAGTCAGGGCGCTGATATAGGTACCAATAACAGAGATACCAATTGCCCACCAGGGGGTCGATTTGTCGCCCAGAAAGAAGTCTTCTGCCGAATGTACTTTCTTACCTAAAAAATAGCCGAGCGCCAGGTTGGCAATAATATAAACGACGAGTATCGACCAGTTTAACGCGCCAAATTCAGCCATCTTATTTTCCGTTATTGCTTGTGACTCAGCATTAAAAACCTACGGTTAAGTGCCATGCCCCGCATGGATTTACGCCAATGTCGGACGGCTGGGACGATTACCTTTTACCGCTGAATAGACAAAACTTTGGCCACGAACGCACTCCAATTGATACGCGATGCCCAGCGGCAGATTAAACGTATCCCCTTTGGTTAACAGAACCTCTCTGCGAGAAGAGCCATCGTCCAGCGTCAGTAGCGTATCGCCGTTGAAATTTATCAACACCTCTGGTTCGCTGCGCTGGTGCAAAGGCACCTTGCCTCCCTGGTTCATCTCGAAGGCGAACACGCACAACCCGTCGTCACTTTTAACCTGAAAATCGTAACCACTAGCGGCGCTACCGCTAAGGTTGTATTGCTTGTAAAATCCTTCAGAAAAGGGCTCACCCACTGCTCGGTAGTCTGATTTTCTTGCAACCTGAGCGAGCATCTCTTTTACAGAAGGAGTGTCGAATGTTGCAAGCTCGGCCGTAGTCAGCGGCGGCATGACAGCAATATTATCCGGGATTCGATGGCCGGCAACGGTATCCACCAGCTTGCCATTCTCCAGTAGGATAAGCCCGTACTGCTCCGCTTCCTCGATAACCCGCGGATGCCAGGTAACACCACCAGCATCAGCACCAAGGAACGCGAACAAAAAGCCGTATTCGTTGCCGACCACCTCAAACCCACGGAAGCAATTAGTGGGTATGGAAACCATATCTCCCGGTCCAAGAATCGCTTCCTGCTGGCCGTCATTGCCCCAGTAGAGGCGAAACTGACCCCTGAAGATAATAAATATCTCGGCGCTGGTGTGGCTGTGCAGAGAGTTCTTAATGCCGACAGGCTGACCGGCGCCACCGACGTCAAAGCCCTTGTCATCCAGAATATGTACCGGTTGATTCGGGTTCTCCGCTACGCCAGCACCGATGATGCAGTAGTTTTCTTTCTGGTCACTGCCGGGCGTGCGGGCATCAATAAACGCGGCCTTACCTGGCAAAAGTTCGGCGTAACGAACCAGGTTGCTACCGATATCACAGCTATCGAGGGGGGAGCCTACCGGGTTGTGTGGGGCACTTTTCATCTATATTCCTCGCCTGCATAGCACTCTTATCAGTTAGCCATGCGCATAATTAATTGACAATCCGCAAACATCGCAGAACTTGAGTTTCCAGATAGGGCCCAAAACAGGACTCCGAAGCAGAAAGGCACTGCGGGATCAACCACATATTTTGGTATACCCCCGCCGTGCAAGGTGACTTTTTAAAACGCCGTAATCTAGAAGCTATACCCCATTTTTATGCCATAGTTTTGCGGGTATTGATAACTCCCTTGCACCAGGTCGTTGCCGCCTACGTTGGTTCTGGCCAGTACTTCTTCATCTTCAATATTCTCTATATACGCCGATACAGTCCACTGCTCATCGAGCGACGTCCAGATCAAACGAAAATCGGTTTTGGTGAAAGAGTCCTGAACCTGGGTCGAATAGACGACTATGTCATCGGTGTTGTAGTCATCGGAATAGTAGAGCTGTATAAACGGGGTCAGCCGACCATTGTCACCCAGATCGAAATCATAGCCTGCGCTCAAGCTCAGCGTCAGTTCGGGCGCCCACGGTGGCGTTTCGCCTTCGAGATCCAGAAAGCCATTGCCACCGGCCGGCGTGGAAGCGTCGATACCGTTATTCAACTGAAAGGGGTTGGCGGCACCAAATTCACCGTACTCATTGTCCATAAACGAGGCATTCAGGTTCACGATGAGATTGTCAGTTGGCAGCCACACCAATTCTATCTCCAGCCCGGTGGTATCCACCGCACCACCATTCACCGTTCTGGTGATGCTCTCGCCGCTCAACACAATCAACTCCTGGGTCGTCAGGTTGGTAAATTCATTCATATATATGGCGGCATTAAACTGCACACTGTCGTCCAGCCAGCGACTCTTGATGCCTGCCTCGTACGCCAATGATTCCTGCGACTCAAAGGCGCTGCCGTCCGAGTTGACACCACCGGACAAGAAGCCCGTTGAGGCATTGGCGTAGAGCAAAATATTGTCATTAGCGTCCCACTCAATGCCTGCACGCCAGGTTGTATCTTCGAAACTACGCGTGGCTGATCTTTCAGGATCCAAGGTGTATACGAAAACATCGATGGGTCGTGCGTTGAGGCCAAACTGCCCGGTACCGGGCACCGATGCACCGGAGAAGGTATCGGTTTCTTTTTCTTCCTTGTTATATCGAATACCCGCTATCAGGCGGAGCGTATCCGTGACGGATACTTCACCCTGGAAAAAAACACCTTGGGTTGTGGTCTCAATTTCCTGGAAATCTGCAAAATCGCTAAAATCGTCCCTGCCGAAGGGGTCGATCAGCGCTGTGGCACTCTGCAGTTCAAACTCGACACCGTTCAAGTCGGCTGCAGTTGCGGTACGGGGCGCATAACTTGCAGTACGGAATTGGGAAAAACCGAACGCAATCTCATCGACAGAATAGTAGAGCCCGGTAGTCCACTTGAAGGCACCGTCGCCTGCAGAGCTTAGCTGCAATTCCTGGGTATAAGATTCTGCCGCGTCATCCCAATAATACGGGTAGCCCGGATTGCCGCTAAAATCTCCATCAAACGCTAAGGCGCTTTCGAAGTCGGTGTACGAGCTAATGGACTTTAATGCAACGCTACCCAATTCCCAGTTCACTTCCAGCGTGACGTTGTCTTCACTATTGTCGCGGTCGTTGCTTACATCGTAGTTCACTTCATTAGGATTATTGAACAAGGAATCCACACCGGCGGCTCCAGGCGATGGATTTTGGCAGTCCACAGACCGCCCAAAAACGTCGGTCAGTCCATTGGCAGCCACCGGCCGGCAAAGGCCCTCTGCTGCAAAAATACCCGGGGTCGTGCCTTTTTCGCTAATAGATGTGTAACGCGCAATCACCTCAACATTGTCTGTCGGCAGCCACAGGGCTGAAATCCTGAAATTTGCATCATCGTCTACGCCCAGCCTACCGCCTGACCCGCTGTTGCGTATCCAGCCGTCGCTGGTTTCGAGTACGCCGGCGAAACGCAATGCAAAAGTATCGCTAATAGGTGCGTTGACGTAACCTTCAGTGCGCACCTTGTTGAAACGGGCCACGGTGACGTCAACTCCGCCGCCCACCGCTTCGGTGTCGGGCGCATTAGTATGCAGATTGATTGCACCGGCGAAGGTATTGCGCCCGTAAAGTGTGCCTTGTGGGCCTTTTAATATTTCAAGTCTGGCAACATCGAAGTAAGCCTGGCTTTGCTGCGAGGCGCGCGGCCGATAAACACCGTCGGCGAAAAAGCCGGCAATGGAAGAGTTGTCAGCGAATGTGTTGTTGGAATTGGCTCCGCGGATGGCTATTTTAGCGTCAGAACCAATAAAGCCATACGAGACTCCCGGCGTAACCAGCTCAATGCGGGAAATGTCTTGAATGCCTGCCCTGGACATCGCCTCCTGGTCCAGCGCCGTGACAGTGATACCCACATCCTGCAGGTTTTGTTCACGTTTTTGCGCTGTCACCACCACTTCTTCGAGCATAAAATCGGCCCACACCATACTGGTTGCGGCCATCATGAATGTTGCGGCTGCTACGCCCCGATAAACTGAGTTCGAGCGGTTATTGTGCATTATGGGCCCTCTGTGTGATTGAACTGGTCGCAATCAAAGCGGGAGTTGGGCCTGTCTGATTCGAAGCCTGGAGTCCTCAAACGGGCCGCCATCACGCTTGTTTGATAAAAACCTCAACTTACATTTGCTGCCAAATTTGAAGTCATTATTCTTGCGATGGATTGATTATGACTTCGAATGCAACCGAATCTACGCTATCGCCGCTGCAGATGCAAGCGTGCTCCACGACTTTTTTCCGTTATTTTTAATAGCAATTGCGCCAGACAGGCAGCGGTTGGCACTTTTTGCGTCCATTAGCATCACCTCATCAGGCGAGCTCGGCACCGTCTGTGGAGGGAAAATCACAGCTATGTTTATGAAAACGTTGAACCCAACGTGTTCGGCGCAATCTCGATTGCATTGCAGCTCATTGATGTATCGAAGCAACGCAGTAGCGCAACAATCGCCTGCCTATTTTTATTCGTTTAACTTCTCCATGTGGCGTCCCGGCTGCCAATTAGCTATTGCGTTTGATTTCGAATGCAATGCATAATCGCTACAGCCGATTGGCGAGCGACCACGGCTGGAAACGATTCAATAATATTTGACGCGGTAGCAGAACAATGAATATCGAAAAAATTCAAGCATGCAAGCAAAGGGTCTGGTCCTTCTGGAGCGCGCTGGATGATCAGCTCGCTAGCGCTCTGACTAATACACTTGGCGACCACCTGCACCCGAACTTTGCCTGGCACGGGCCTGAACCTGTCGGCCATCTCAACAATGCCGACGCTTTTGCCACCGCGTTTTGGCAGCCTCTCAAACAGTCTTTTCCGGATCTCAAGCGTAACTACCACATCTTCATGGCCGGGCAGTCCAACGGGCGAGCCGATGGTTTGTTGGATGGCCGCTTTTGGGTCGGTGGCACCGGCTATTTGGTTGGCACATTCGCAAACGACTATTTGGGTATTCCAGCGAGCGGGAAACAGGTGAAAATTCGCTGGGGTGAGTTTTGCCGTATCGAAGACGACAAGATTATTGAGATCTATTGTTTATTAGACTTTATCGATCTGATGCAGCAGGTCGGCATACAAGTGTTGCCGCCAAGCCGAGGACAGGACGGCCTCTATCCGCCGCCCGCCGCGGGCGACGGCTTGATGCATGACGCACAGGACAACGCTATCACTGCTTATACCCTCGGGCACATTCGCCGCTTTATTTTTGAGGGACTCAACCACTACGACCAATCTGATCTGAGCAGCATGGGCATGGCCGACTTCTTTCATCCAGAGCTGCGCTGGTACGGTCCGGGCGGCATCGGTGCCTGTCTAAGTTTTAAGGAATTCGAGGACTTTCACCAGCAACACTGGTTGCACGCATATCCGGATCGCGAGGTGCAAAATCTCGACGCGTTAATTGCGGAAGGTCCGTACAGCGGTGCGCCCGGTTGGGCTGGCGTCATCGGTACGCACAGCGGTGAATATCTGGATGTTCCCGCGACCGGGAAGCGAATAGAATTCAACGGCCTGGACTTCTGGAAGCTCGAAAACGATCGCTACATCGAAAACTGGGTGTTTGTCGACATGGTGCACGTGTTTCGTCAATTCGGCGTCGATTTATTCGAGCGTTGCCGACAACTGAGGCTCGATACTTTATGAATACATCAAGACTAAGCAATCATTTCGACAGCGCACCACCTACCAACCCAGGCAAGAGCACAATGCAGGGCTTCGACCCGGAATTCACCGATATCGTCGATTACATTACCCGCATTACCTACCGCATTTGGGAAGGCAAGCAAGTGGGCCTGTGCTACGACTACTACTCGGAAGACTGCCCAATCTATACACTCGCCGGTATGAGTGTCGGCTCCGAAGTGGTGGTGCAAAACACGCTAAAGACGCTAGCCGCGTTTCCCGACCGCACCTTGCATGCGGATAATATTATCTGGGGTGGCAACGACGCGGACGGCTACCATTCCTCGCATCTGATCAGCACGCAGATGACCAATCTCGGGCCCAGCGAATTTGGCGCGGCGACCGGAAA
>JBBKXJ010000128.1:0-3720 GCA_037969395.1 Pseudomonadales bacterium | reverse complement strand
ACGCAGCGGATGGCCCCTTGGCGGCTCGCCCGAAGGGAAGCACACAATTTGCGCGCTGCGGCGTTGCAGTTCTTGGAAAGGTGGCCTACATTCCCGGCGAACTGCGTCTTGCAGAGCACAAATTGTGAGCTTCTATATGTACGCTTTATTCGTTACACCACACTGACTAAACACAAACATATTGAGGTGCGAACATGCCGAAACTGGTACCAGTACTGTTCACGTTTTTGTGGGTTGTCGTCTTTTCCAGCGCTGCGAGTGCCGCCCAACCGCCGCTGATTGATCGCGACATATTCTTTGGTAACCCTGAAATTTCAGGCGCGCAGATATCACCCGATGGCAAACATATTGCGTTTATTAAACCGTACCAGCGAACACGAAATATCTGGGTTAAGGGCGTAGCCGAGCCGTTCGAAAAAGCCCGCCTCGTCACTGCGGAAACCGAGCGCCCCATCGACAAGTATTTCTGGAGCCGGGACAGCAGCAACATATTGTTTGTGAAAGACAATGCCGGCGACGAAAATTTTAATGTTTATGCGGTTGATCCACGCGTCAAACCCGCGACAGGTGCCGCTGCCCCCGCCCCCAGAAATTTAACTGCCGGTAAAAAGATTCGCGCTTTTATTGAGAATGTGCCCAAATCCGACCCCGATTCTATTTACGTTGGCTTAAACGAGCGTGACCCGGCCTGGCACGATATTTACAAAGTGTCGATTTCTACCGGCAAAAAAACCCTCATAAAGGAAAACAACGACCGGCTGGACGGACTGGTATTCGACAACGCTGACACAGTCCGTCTGGCCGTGCGGTCTGCCGAGAATGGCGACACGCAAATTGTGTCGCTTGACGACGCCACACCAAAAACCATCTATACCTGCACCGTGTTCGAAACTTGCTCGCCGCTGCGTTTCAGCAAAGACAACCAGGCGGTGTATATGAAAACCAATAAGGGCAATAGAGATTTAACCCAGCTGGTTCTCGTTGATGTTAAAACGGGCACAGAAACCTTTGTAGAACAAGACCCGAACAAGCGCGTTGATCTGCAAAACGTTATTTTCAGCGATGTTTCGAACGACATTATTGCCACAACCTACGATGACGAAAAGCTCGATGTATACTTCAAGGATAAGACGTTCGATACAGACTACCACTGGCTGCAGCAGCAACTGCCGAACAAAGAGCTGAATTTTGGCTCATCAACGAAAGATGAAAAGCGGTGGATTGTTTCGGCAGCAAGCGCTACCGAACCAGGTGAAACCTATTTGTTCGACCGCGCCACCAAAAAGCTGACATTGCAGTACAAAATACGTAACGGCTTGCCGCGCGACGCGTTGGCCGAAATGCAGCCCATCCGCTATAAATCGTCAGACGGCCTGGAAATTCCGGCATATCTGACCGTGCCAAAGGGCGTGCCGGCAGAAAATCTTCCATTAATTGTGTTTCCACACGGCGGCCCCTGGTCCAGAGATTCGTGGGGCTATGACAGCGTTACCCAATACCTTGCTAATCGCGGCTATGCCGTGCTGCAAATGAACTTTCGTGGCTCAACCGGCTACGGTAAAAAGTTCCTTGATGCAGGCAACCGCCAATGGGGCGACCTGATGCAGGATGATATCACCTGGGGGGTAAAGCATCTGGTTGAGAACAAGACCGTTGACCCAAAACGGGTTGGAATTCTGGGTGGCAGCTACGGCGGCTACGCTACCCTCGCCGGCGTCACGTTTACACCCGACACCTACGCTGCAGCCGTTGCCATTGTTGCGCCGTCAAATCTTATTACGTTAATTGAGGCCATTCCTCCCTATTGGGAGCAAGGGCGCGCCGAATTCTATAAAAGAATGGGCGATCCAACGACTAAGGCAGGTAAACAACAACTAATCCGACAGTCGCCGTTGTCCCACGCCGACAAAATAAAAACGCCGTTAATGATCGTGCAGGGAGCCAACGACCCGCGCGTCAACAAACGCGAGTCGGACCAAATTGTTGCCGCGTTGAGAGACAGAGATTATCCCGTTGCCTATATCGTCGCAGCGGATGAGGGCCACGGTTTTGCACGACCGATTAATAATCTGGCTATGTTTGCGGCAGCGGAGAAGTTCCTCGCCGAGCACCTTGGCGGACGCTACCAGTCAAAGGTAGATAAAGCGGTTGCGACACGACTGCGTGAAATCACGGTCGATCCGAAGGATGTGTAGCCAATGCATTCGTTGTGAAAAATTTTAACGATTACCTGAAAGTCACAATCGGTTCGCTTTGCTCAACGACGTGGGTAATGCAGATTCCGTCCCAGCGATAAACTAAATGTGCGCCCTGCACGGGCCGTGACACGGCGGTGGGGCGTAACGCCGCCATACAAGTTCCGCCAGTGTGGCGCACGCTGCGGTAGACAATGCCGTAGGCCTCTGGCTCAGCGCCCAATAGCCAGCGCGTGAATGCCTGGCTGGCGCTGTAGTCGTCAGGTGCATGCAGTTCATCGTATGCGTGTCCACGCACGTCATAGCAGGGCTTCAGAATTTCACCCACCCATACGCGCATATGAAAATCCTGCGCGCGAACCCCTCGCTCGGCGGCGTAACGCTGCTTGTGGCAAACCGTCTCATGAATTGCGGTTTCGCGTTTTTGCGCAGCGTAGTAAATACCGAATAAGCCAGCCGAGAAGCGAGTTGGGGTGCGCGTATGGGTGAACGCTCCCATGACGATGCTGGCGTGCTGTCCGGTCAACATGTCATTGTTGCGAACCCAGTGAAGCTGGCCGGCCTCCTGCAGCACTCGAGGATTTACGCGCGCCTGTAGCGCCCACAATGCACGCTTCTGTCGTTCATTAAGATCAGTTCGTTCAAACAGATCAAGCAACGGCACCGCAGTAGGAATGATTCGGTATTGATGCTGCCAGCGTGGTCTACGCTTTGGCGGCAGTATCACACACCGCCTCGTTCGGCGTTCACATACTCATATACATCAGCCAGCGCCTTGAGCTTGCCGGTCAACAGATACCCGAGTGGCGATCCGCTGCCCCACGGACGATACAACGCGTCGACGGGCACTCTACTTTCATTGCGCAACCACTCCGATTGACTGTCGGCGCTGTAGAGGATATTCAGCATCGCATAAATACCGGAAAGATAGGCCAGACGATCGAGCTCATCATCGGACAAACTTCGGCACGTCGCCGGGCTGCTGCGGCGTAGCTCGTAGAAACGCGAACGGCTGGGATTGCCCAGCAAAATTCGGGCTTGTTCGTTCGTCAGGCCCCATTCCGCTGCAATAGCAAAGCAAGCCGACACACCGGCTGCCGCCATTTCCTCACGTGATACCTCCGCAGACGGCTTGTCGCTGGCAGCGGATTGCTGCTGTAGCGTGTTGCTTGAACTCATCTTAAAATCCAGTCTTGTACATTCATGCCATTATAGTCCAAAGCTGCACGCCGTACCATACGCTCCGCACGGCAGCCGCTGCCGCTGTTTGGCTACGGTTATACAAGCCCTGGTCTACTTAAAAACCCGGCCAATTTGCTTGCTTATGAACAGCAACGCTTGCCTGACAAGGGCGATGGAAAATTTGCCAGCGTTGAAAGCCAGGCCAGAATCGTGCAGAAAGTTCCTGTGGTACTGACGAAATTTAGCGTCCTTAAAACGCATTAGGTCAGCGGCAAGAAAGCGATAATAAAAGCGCAGCTGCATATTCATCGCGCGCGTATATTCTGCGTCGGTGAGGAAATGA
>JBBKXJ010000127.1:0-11943 GCA_037969395.1 Pseudomonadales bacterium | reverse complement strand
CCTACACCATTACGGTTCAGGACGGGTCACGCATCCATAGCGTTCAGATGACTGACCCAATCTCTGACCCCTACCTCGAACGGCTGGCATCTCTGCTGCAAACTATAGCTCGCCCCTCGACGCCTTAGCGGTCGAAAGACGAACCTGCTTGTTAGTCTGGGGACTCAACAAGCAGGGCCGCCCAAAAAGATTATTTCTTTTTGGCACTTTTTTTCGTAACCGAGGGGGGCTCCCCTTCCGGTTGTGGTGCAGCATCGGCCGCGCCCGGGCTACCGACTCCCAACCGATCGACTGACGGTTCGGGGGCCGAGACTAAAGCAGCAATGTCATTGCTACTGATAGCAGAGAAGGGAGTTGGTACGGTTCTGCCGGTTTGTCACGGCGTGTCCCAAAAATTTTCACTCTGTTCAGGCCGGTCTATACGCTTAACTAAGTGCCATTACCGTCTACGGTGATACCGAGTTGATCAATGTCTTCGGCGTCAAAGTTCCCGGCTGTGAGGGGCGAGCAGGTATAGCGGCGCTGGTGATGAAACAGGGGCACAGCTTCGATCAGCAACGTTTTTATCGCTGTGCCGCTGCAATGCTGCCGCACTACGCCGTGCCATTGTTCGTAAGGGTCAGTCTGCAAGCGGAGTTAACCGCGAACTATAAACTGAAAAAAGTTGATTTGCGCAACCAGGGCTACGCCCCGTCGCGCTTTGAGGATGACCTTTATGTGCTCGATCACAGGGCAAAGAGTTATCTGCCCTACAGTGCTGAGCTACTCACGGAGCTTGCTATCGAGCCGTTTCGACTAAGCTGAATCTTTGCTCCACTGTGCAAAGGTTTTTCCCTCCGCTGCAAGCTGCTCAAGCAGCGGCGCGGGTTGCCAGTTGTCCTGCTCCAGCTCATCGCGAAACTGGCAAATTTTGGCGAGAATTTGCTGCAAACCAACGTGATCAGCATAAAACATCGGCCCGCCGCGTGCGGCCGGAAAGCCATAGCCAAACGCATACACAACGTCGATATCGCTGGCACGCTGGGCGATGCCTTCCTGCAGCAGGCGCGCCCCTTCGTTGACCAAGGCCAGAATGAGACGGTCAACAATTTCAACGTCGTCGAATTTACGCCGGGTCACACCCAGCGCTTTAGCCTCTGCCTGCACCACGGCCATGACCTCCGGATCCGAACTGCGTGCCCGGGTCTGCGCGTCATACTGATAAAATCCGGCACCGGATTTTTGCCCCAGCCGACCATTTTTAACCAGCACGTCGGCAATACGATAAGTTTTCGGGTTGCCTTTTTGCTCGTCTGTCAGTCCTTCGCGTGCCTTGTAGCCAACGTCAAGGCCCGCCAGATCGCTAACCGCCAGTGGCCCCATGGCCATGCCCCAGCTTTCCATTGCGTTATCTATTTGTTCGGGCGACGCGCCTTCAATTAAACACAGCTGCGCTTCGCGGAAGTAGTGGCTCAGCATGCGATTGCCGATAAAGCCGTAGCAAACCCTGGCCAGTACCGGCACCTTTTGAATAGTTCTTGCAACCGACATGGCGGTTGCAACTACGGTGTCGTCAGTTTTCTCGCCGCGCACGACTTCAAGTAATTTCATCACATTGGCCGGGCTGAAAAAGTGCAGGCCGATAACGTCTTCGGGTCGCCGCGTCGCCGCTGCAATAGCATCGACATCCTGGTAGGAGGTATTGGTGGCGAGAATAGCGCCTGGCTTGCACACTGCGTCGAGTTTAGCGAACACCTCCTGTTTGATTTGCAGATTTTCAAATACGGCTTCGATCACCAGATCGACTTGGGCAAGATCGGCATAATCGGTAGTACCGCTAATCAGATCTTTCCTTTGCTCTGCCTTGTCGCTGGTTAATTTTCCTTTGCTCACCGTGGTTGCGTAATTTTTAGCGATAATCGCCTGCCCGCGCGCCACAGCCTCTGCGTTTATTTCCAGCAGCGTCACCGCTATGCCGGCGTTGGCAAAATTCATTGCAATGCCGCCGCCCATGGTGCCGCCGCCGACAATGCCGACCGTTTTAACAGTGCGTAGCGGCGAATCTTTACTTATGCCGTCAACTTTTGCCGCCTGCCGTTCGGCGAAGAACAAGTGGCGCATCGCAGCCGACTGGTCCGACGCCAGGCATTCCATAAACAGCTCGCGTTCTCTTGCCATTCCTGCGTCGAAGGGCAGCGTCGCGGCGGCCTCGATGCAGTCGACAATTCGCTGTGGCGCGAGCTGGCCACGCGCTTTGTTAGCCAGGTTGGTGCGGTATTGGTCGAAAATTGTGGCAGGATAACTGCTGGCGTCAAGCGTTAGATCACACACTCTTCGCAGCGGCGCGTCAACCAACTGCTGTGCATATTCGATCGCCGCTTGCTGCAGATCGTCACCCGCGACGATGTTGTCAAGCAAGCCAAGTTCGAGTGCTTTTGGTGCCGCCAGAGGGTTACCGCTGGTGATCATATCCAGCGCAGCGCTAACACCCGCCAAGCGTGGTGTGCGCTGCGTGCCGCCGGCACCCGGTAGCAGCCCGAGTTTCACCTCGGGCAGCCCGATTCTGGCGCTTGCCAGCGCACAGCGATAGTGGCACGCCAACGCCGTTTCGAAACCGCCTCCGAGGGCCGTGCCGTGAATAGCCGCGACCACCGGTTTTGTGGACGATTGCAGGCAATCAAGTACATCCGCCAGCGTCGGCGTCTGCGCTGGTTTGCCGAACTCGGTAATATCCGCCCCGGCAATAAAGGTCCGGCCCTGACAAATCAGTACTAACGCTTGTGACGTGTCGCTTTGCGCCGCCTCCACGGCGTTGATAATACCGCTGCGTACGGCGTGCGAGATGGCGTTCACTGGCGGGTTATTAACGCTTATCACGCCGATGTTTACGTGTCGCTCATAGTTGACGACTGGCATAAGGGTATCCTCGAAAGCTGGTGCGTTGTAAGCCTGATAATTTGGCGGTGTGCGTGTGAGGCGCGGATTATAGCAAGCCACCTAAGCACTCGTTTGCGAAATAACTGTTAGAAGCCGCGATAAATATCGATTAGCTGTTCTCGCACCCAGCGGTGCAGTGGGGAGCTGAGCGTACGCCGATGCTGCAGTAGGCAGATTTCGGTATTGAAGTCCTGCACTGTGGGAAAGTCTTGCAGCGTGTGGGTGATAATTAGTCCCTGCGTTACCTGGTAGACGCCAATGGCTGGCGGGCCAAGCATAATGGCATTGCTTTGTTTAAGTGCCTCCAGCGCCACCGACAGCTGTGTGGTTTCGAAGGTATATTTGATGCCGAGTCCCCCTTCCTCTGCTGGCTGCTCCAGACGACCGACTTGCTCGTCGGTAATATTAGGCAGATACAGCCGCACATGCGGGTAACTTTTGAGGTCTTGCGCCGATAGACTGCTTTTTCTAGCCAGAGGGTGGTGCCTTCTAAACCAGCACGATACGTTGAAGGACGCTAGCGGAAACAGCTCAATCTCTTTGCCATAGTCACTGCGCACGTAAATCGAAAAATCCAGCCCGCCGCTGGCAAGCAGTTCAAGATGGTCGTCAAGAATATTGCGTGTTTGTAAACGTAGATTAGGCGCATGCAGGGCAAACCTCTGCAGCAGCGCCGGTATTCCGCCCAGCGTGATTATCTCCGGTATGCACATCCGAATTCGCTCGGTGGCCTGGGCGGGATCGAATTCCCGTTCAAAAATCGTCGTTTCGAGCTGTTCCAGTATGGCCACCAACGGCTGCTGCAGGTCGGCAGCTTTCGGAGTGGGCACCAAGCCATGTGCTGTGCGAGTGAACAGCGGGTCATTAAACAAGTCACGCAAGCGTTGCAGCGTTTTGCTCATAGCGGGTTGAGTGATAAATAACCGCTGCGCGGCGCGCGTTACGCTGCGTTCCTCAAGCAACACTTCCAGTGCGATCAGTAAATTCAAATCTATTTTCGATAAGCGTTTATCCATCGTTAGTCAGTGTGCAAGTGAGAAAGATATTATTATAATTCATGTTAATCATAATGCTAATACATTTGAGTTATTACTGGATCGACTCCATATTACTAGCGTGTTCAACTTATATGGAAAATTACTATGATGACTTCAATCACAATGTCGATTATGACTCCTATCGTGCTTAGTTTGTTAGCAGCAATTGCCTACGACGACATGCGTAGTTAACTTGCTGGCAGTTGTTGAGTGTTTAAACACCTGTTCAGGCCTTATCTGTCTGGTTCCTGTGAACCGCAAGCCCGCTTTAAGCGGGCTTTTTTTTGAGTGCCGGTTGTTGTCAGTCGGCTCAAGCCAAAACTCAAATAGTTGCAGCAGATGGGGTGAATCATGCCCGCAGGGTATATACACTAGTTTTGTTGATTTGCATCAACCACGAATCTAACCAGAACAGTTACGCTACGTAGCCGTTTTGGCGCATGCTATAGTCGCCCGAATGGCTAGCAAGCAAGCGATTGGACCTGTTCACGCACCTGGCATACAAACAGGAATGTGACCAAAAGGTGTTTCTACCAGCGTTTTTGCCAGCTAGATGTGGCTTTGCAAAGTTAATCAACCGTGTCGGTCGGAACGGAGCTTTTTATGCGCGTATTAATTACTCTACTGCGGCCCTGTACGTTGCGCACTGACTGATTGCAACTTCAGTCTGCCCTGTCGCCGGCATCGGCGCTTCAGCCGGCGGGTTGACCGCGCTAAAAGCACTGTTCAATAATATTACTGACGACACCGGCGCGGCGTTCGTGATCATTCAGCACCTCGACCCAACGCAGGAGAGCCTGACTGCCGAAATTTTAGCGCGCTCAACCAGCATGCCAGTGGCGCAGGTCGACGACGGCATGCGGGTTGAAGCCAATCATGTTTATGTTATCCCGCCGAATGCATACTTAACGCTGCAGAAACACAGTTTCAGGCTTGGCGAAGCGGTGTTGGTCAATAGTTTACGCATGCCCATTGATACGTTCCTGTGGTCGCTGGCTGAGCAATGCGAACAGCGCGGCATCGCTATTATCATCTCTGGCACCGGCAGCGATGGCACGCTGGGTGTGCGCGCTGTCAAAGGCAACGGCGGTCTGGTCATCGCGCAGAAGCCGGAAACCGCACAATATGATGGCATGCCGCGTAGCGCTATTGCGACCGGTTTGGTGGACGTCGTTTGCCCGATAGAGACGATGGGCGAAAATTTACTGCACTTTTTGCAACATCCGTATTATCAGCAGTCCGTCGCGGACGAGACCGACACACCGCCCGACATCGATACCAGCCCGATCAACGCCATTCTGGCCGTGTTGCACAACCGCGGCGGCCATGACTTTCGTGACTACAAACAGGGCACGCTGCAGCGTCGGATCGCGCGCCGCATGGGCTTGCACCATGTCAACAGCATGGCGGATTGCGTCAATTTTTTACGCCGCGACGACCAGAAAGATGAAATCGCGCTGCTGTTTAAAGATCTGCTGATTGGCGTGACCGCATTTTTCCGCGACCACGAAGCGTTTGCGGCACTGCAACAGAAAGTGATCGCGCCACTGGTGGAGAACAAACATAACGACGCACCCATTCGGGTCTGGGTACCCGGCTGCGCCAGCGGCGAAGAAGCGTATTCGCTGTCGATTCTGTTGAGCGAGCAACTGGAAGCGGCCAACAAGCACTGTCCCATCCAGATTTTCGCAACCGACATTGACGAGGCGTCGCTGTCTATCGGCCGTACCGGTCTTTACCCGCAAAATATTGCGGCGAGTGTGTCGGCGCGGCGGCTATCGACTTTCCTGCCGGCCGGGCCGCGCCACGTTTACCGACTGGTGCGGCCGCCGGAGATTTGCGAGCGGCGCAACAAGCGCGCCTTAGCGACGTCGCCCAACGGCATTTGCTGCAGGAATTCGCACCTGCTGCCGTATTGGTCGACGACCAACAACAGGTGCTGAATTTTTCCGGGCCAACGGCGCGCTATCTGCAGTAGCCGGCCGGTGCGCCCACCCACGATTTGTTGAGTTTGGTGCGCCCCGATATGCGCACTAAACTGCGAGCCGCGCTGCGTGAAGCCGTAGCCGAAAGCCGCCGGGTTAGCGTGCATAACACGCACCTGCTGCGCGCCGGCGAACGAGTGCGAGTCAAAATTGTACTCAAGCCGCTGATCACGCCGCGCCTGTCGGAGCGTGTAGTGTTAAACACCTTCGAAGATGAAGCCGAGTCATCTGTGACGGTCGCCCCGGTTAGCTCGGCGCCGGCAACCGGACCGGATGCGGCATTACTAAAGCAACTCGAATACGAACTGAACGCCACTCGCGGCGAACGGCAGAGCAATATTGAAGAACAGGAGTCAGCTAACGAAGAGCTACAGGCCGCCAATGAAGAGGTGATGTCGGTTAAGGAAGAAATGCAGTCGAGCAACGAAGAGCTAGAATCCTCGAAGGAAGAGCTGCAGTCAATGAACGAAGAGTTGACCACGGTCAACAATCAATTGAAAGACAAGGTCGACGAGTTAAGCCAAACTAACAATGACCTGGCTAATCTGCTTAGCAGCACGGAAATCGCCACCTTGTTTCTCGACACCGAATTTCGCATCCGTCGTTTTACCCCTCCCACCAAACGCTTGTTTAATCTCATCGCCGCTGACATAGGCCGGCCGCTTAGCGATATCCATCAGAAATACAGCAACGGTGATTTATTGGCAGACGCACAACAGGTTCTGAACGGCTCACACCAGTGCAAAGCGAAGTGCAAACCGAGGCCGGAGAGTTTTATTTGCGCCGCGTGCTGTCGTATCGAACCAGTGACGACCGCGTCGCCGGCGTGGTGATCACGTTCGTTGATTTCACTGCTTTGAAGCATGCCGATGCAGAGATGCAAAACGCCAGGACTGAGGCCGTGTCGGCCAACGCAACCAAAACTCGCTTTTTAGCCACCGCCAGCCACGATTTGCGTCAGCCGCTGCAGTCGTTGAATTTGCTTAATGCAGCGTTGATCAAAATCAGTGACGACGTTAATGCGCAGCGAATGCTCAACCTGCAAGGAGAGTCGTTGCTGGGGATGAGCCGTTTGTTGAACTCGCTGCTGGATATCAGCAAACTGGAAACAGGCGCGGTGGATGTTGCGGTGAAAGACATGCCACTACGGCCGCTTGTTCAGCATTTGGTTGACGAATTCGAGCCTCAGGCCGCGGCCCAGCAGCTGCAACTGGGCTTCGCAATAATCGCCGGTTCTGACGGCGACGATTTAAGCGTACGTTCCGACCCGGTGCTGTTATCCCAGCTACTACAAAACCTGATCGCCAACGCGGTTCGTTATACCCCCGGGGTTGTGTGCAAATCGACTGCACGCTCGCCGGTAATCAGGTAGAAATTGCTGTGCGCGACTCGGGCATTGGCATCGCCGCCAACCAGTTAGTGAGTATTGCTGACCACAGGCGACACAAGCGTGGCGGTAGAGGACTTTGACATTGACCATGTACTAATGATGACCAAGCCGCTGGATGTCAGCCGCTTGTTAGCCGAAACGCGGCGCTTATTGGCTGCAAACCAAAAATAATACAACCGCTGTTGGTTGCTCAGTACAACTCAGCGCGGTCGTGAGGACCGCTGGCGTGAACAAAGCGATCCAGTTGCAACAGCTCCACGGGCGGTACCGGCGTTGTAATTGTTACAAGGCAGAGATGGTTTTTTACAATACCCGTCCGGGAATTAACTACCTCTGCGCAGCGTGATAGTGGTAAGCGCCGCTGTCGAAAAGTCGCATAGTTTTCATTACCGGCAACTATACCGGCGCACCGCGCTTACCCTTGTTTAATCAGTGCGCAGCCGATTACTGAGCAGTATCGGCATATCACGTCGTTTGCCGGGAGCAGGGCGGGTAGTTTTTTGGTGCGCACTGCGCGTCGTAAGCCAATGTTGGCCCAAACGTTGCTAGATTTTAAGCGTGGATAATATTCATTCCTAAGATGACGTTCAGCCTGTGCGCCGTAAATCTAATACTTGACCCGGCGAGCAG
The DNA here is from genome assembly GCA_037969395.1 of Pseudomonadales bacterium. GTDB lineage: Bacteria > Pseudomonadota > Gammaproteobacteria > Pseudomonadales > JAUIET01 > JBBKXJ01. Next base: position 3,985 of record JBBKXJ010000127.1, on the reverse strand, counting down.
TGCTACAATCTTCTACATAGCAGGAACATCAGTATGTCAGATCAATCCCGGACAACGCTTCATTTGGCCTCGAACCGACCGCTGACGCGTCGGCCCTCGCTGGCAGTCGTGCCGGCAAACAGTTTGTCAGCGGCTGACTCTAACGGCTCTACGGACACTGCGAAAAAGTTCAGCTGTCGACCGCGGCACTACTGCGTGCAGGTGCGAGGGTCAGAGTCGTTGCGCGACAGCGAACAACACGCCGCAGCGGCGCCGCTGCACCACAAAGAGCAGCCAATGCAGCGTAGCAACAAGCAGCCGTCGCAACACAAGCGTCAGCCTCACGATCCAGGCCAGCGCCAGCCGCGCACACGGCTCGAGTTTTTGTATGGCTGCAGGCGCCCGGCGAACGGCTAGCAGTTAATAGAGGTGCCCTAAAGACTGGTATGCCATTACATACCAGGTAGCCAATTACTGTTGCAAGTGTCTGGCGCCCCGCAAAGTGTGTTCGTCCCGTGCATACACAATAGCGAGCCTCTGTATCATTCCCCGTTGAGTACGCGCTCCATGGCTGGACCAGCCGAAAGGCCGTGCACTATGGTGGAGAGTGCAATCGTAAACACCACTGTTGCCCACAACTCTGCCTCATTGATAAGCTCCATATGCGAGCCTGCATAGCCCAGGTAGTAGATCGAGCCAATGCCGCGCACCCCGAAGAAAGACACCATCGCCCGGTGGCGTTTATCCGGAACAGCGTGCGAAAGCGACAACCACGCGGTAGCGGGCCTTAGCACAAAGATCAGCAGCGTGCCCAAAGCGACGCCCTGCCAACTCAGCGCTGGCAGCAGCGCCGGAATCGCGGCGCCGAGACCGACTAACAAAATGGCGGTAAGCGCATGCTCTATCGATTCGGTGAACGAGTGCATTGTGCCGTGAAACTGGTGTTGCGATTCCGAATGTCTGATGGCGAGACCGGCGACGAACACCGCGAGAAAGCCATAGCCCTCGGCCAGTTCAGTAATGCCATAGGTGACTAACACGCCAGCCATTGCGACAATACCCGCCTTACTTTTGGCTAGCGCGTTCGCGCGCGGCCAACTGAACATGAGCTTGCCCAGCAGCCAGCCCAGCGTGACACCACAGATGACACCGAGCACAATTCTATAGCCCACGTCGCGCCACAACCAGTCGACCAACAGCTGGCCACTTATAGCACCGCTGCCTGCGATGGCGAGCGCCAGATAAACGAATGGAAATGCCAGGCTATCATTAATGCCTGCCTCGGTGGTGAGGGTAAAACGTACCGAGTGTTCCCCGCCTTCTAACGGCGGACCCACCTGCACGTCACCGGCGAGTACCGGATCGGTAGGCGCCAGCACTGCTGCGAGTAGCAGCGCACCTGCCACGGTCATGCCTGTGGCCCAGCCTGCCAGCGCGACACCGAGAATGGTTAAGGGCATCGCAATCGTCAGCAGGCAGATGGTGGGCTTCCACAATTTGCGCGAATCAAGACGGTCGATGCGAATTCCGACGCCGAACAGACCAATGATAACCGTAAGTTCGCTGACAACTTCCCAGGGTTTAGGTAGCGCAATGGGGTCAATGGCTGCCGGCATGTTAGGTACGCCGCCGAAAGCCAGCAGTCCAAAGCCGATCAGCAGCGCCGAAGCCGCCGGCTCACGCTTGGAAAACAAGCGCGGCAACCAATGGGCAAGAATAACGGCAGCTCCGAATGCAGCGAGCATAATGTGGTAGCCGGAAACATCAAATATTAGCATCGCGGGGCAATCCTGATACGTCGTTGCGACAGCGTACTAAAACCGGGCTGTATAACCGCGCTTAAGAGTTGAAGATGAGAGGGCGCAGCAGTATGAACAAACAGGCATTGCTTGCAACGATTCGGGCCAGTAGCTAACGACAGCGGCGATCACTACACCACGCCGAGTAACGAGACGGTTGTACAGCGTTTTCAGGCTGATGCCCAAAGTCTCGGCGGCTGCCTTTTTATCGCCGCTGTAGTGTTCGAGTGTTTTCATAATCAGCTCGCGCTCTACATTTTGAATGGAGCGACCGGGAGACATTGACGCCGGCCTGGCACTGAGCATAGCGCCGGCAAAGCGGTCAGAAATAACAATTTCTGTCCCGTCACCGACGCTGCTGACGAAGCTGCGGTGAATACAGTGCTTCAGTTCGCGTAGATTACCCGGCCAGTGCCAGGCTTGCAGGTGTGCCTTGCCAGCGTCGCTGAGCGTTTTAGCAGTGCCGTGTTTTTGGTTTAGCTGCTGTAAGAATGTATTCGCCAGCACGGTGCGCGCCGCCGCGAGCGTGTCGGCAGTTCTGACACTGTGGCCGTAGGCACGCAGCAACTCGCCGGTGGCTAATAGAAAATTTTGTTCGTCGTCAACCAGAACTATGGATGCCATTCCGGTCCACCCAGGAAACACATAAGTATACGCCATGCCGGTATTTGGCAAGCAGTTTAGCGGCGCGGCATCTGCAATACCCGTGCATACTGCCACTGCGAATTTTGCCGGTCAATTCAGTTCACGCCGCGGCTGGCGACAGTTGACCGGCCTCGCCACGCGCCCTTTCGGTTACCCGAACTGCGCGGACGTCAAGCGTACAGACGACTGTGCGCAGAGTCGAATAAAGTTTGCACATATTGAGTTCTCAAGTGGCACTAAGTCACGTCTTTGGCGGCAAGAGAGCATAGCGGGATAGTGTAATATTACCGCTAGAAAAATTTATAATCGTTCGGTCGATGATTGTGCTTCTGAGGGGGGAAGTTCAATGCAAAACTGCACGGATGCTGTAGCACCAACGCGTCAGATACATTCCAGTAAGAATAACTCGCAGGGCAAATACGCCGCTGAGCTGGCATTACTCGGTGGCAGCCCGGCCTTCTCCGAGACGCTGCACGTAGGCAGACCCAACCTCCCAAATCGGCAGCGCTATCTGCGCCGCCTGGAAGCTATGTTAGACAGCTGCCGCCTGACCAATTTTGGCCCGCAGGTGATGGAGTTCGAACAGCGCGTCGCTGCGCTGGCCGGAGCTGCCCACTGCGTCGCTACCTGCAATGCCACTACCGGTCTGGAGCTGGCTGTTCGGGCGCTGGGCATGACGGGCGAGGTTATCGTTCCTTCCTTTACTTTCGTTGCCGACCCGGCTGCGCTTGCATGGCAGGGCATAACACCGGTTTTCTGCGACGTAGACCCGGGCACCCATTGCGTCGATACGGCGCGCGTCGAGGCGGCGATCACGCCGCGCACCAGCGGTATTCTCGCGGTACATTTGTGGGGCAACGTTTGCGCGGTCGAAGCGCTGCAGGAAATTGCCGACCGTCACTCCATTAAATTGTTGTTCGACGCGGCGCATGCGTTTGGCTGCACGGCTGGTGAGCGAGCTGTGGGAAGCTTTGGAGACGCCGAGGTTTTTAGCTTTCATGCGACTAAATTTATCAACGCGTTCGAGGGCGGTGCCATCGTCACCAACGACGCTGAGCTGGCGCAGCGGCTGCGCTTTATGACCAACTTTGGTTTTTCTGCCGAGGATGAAGTCAGTCACCTCGGCGTTAACGGCAAAATGAGCGAGGCCTCGGCGGCCATGGGTCTGACCTCGCTGGAGGCCATGGACGCTATTGTTTTGCACAACCGCCGCAACCATGAAGCCTACGTACTCGGGTTGGCGTCGGTGCCTGGAGTTCGGCTACTGCAGCGCTCTGCGGTGGAGCAGCATAACTACCATTATATCGTCGCCGAAGTCGACGCCGATGCAGCCGGGCTGAGCCGCGACCAGTTGGTGGCGACGCTGCGGTTGGAGAATGTCATGGCGCGCCGCTATTTTTATCCCGGCTGTCATCGCATGCCGCCATATCGTAAATTTTACGCTGCAGCAGAGTGTGACCTGCCGGTGACCGAGACGTTAGCGCGTAATGTACTGGTACTGCCAACCGGGCTGGCAGTCAGTAGCGCAGACGTCAGCCTACTGACTAATCGCATCGCAACGG
>JBBKXJ010000126.1:0-10336 GCA_037969395.1 Pseudomonadales bacterium | reverse complement strand
GTGGAAAAACCCACTTTGCGTGAATTGGCATTAATACTGCACGCACTCTGTGCAATCACCTGGAGAAATTACAATGAAACCACAACTGCGTTTACTCCACCTGTTCGTTTTACCCGTGTTATTGGTCTTACCGACACTTGCCAGCGCGCAAACCGGCCAGGATGCAGACTACATTCCGTACAAGCAGAATGAAATCAGTGACATTAGCGACCTGTCCGCCCGTAACGAAGAAGTGCTGCAAAGCAAGCGTGACATGGTAGTTGAAATCGCCAAACGCAATGGTACGCGCCACTCGCTTGATGCCAGTCCAAAAGAGGTGCTGGGCATCTTGCAGGGTCTGCTCGATGACGGCGCCGTGACGCCGGGTCAGGCGCAAGAACTGCAAGCCATGGGTGTGGTGCTCGGCGACCTTTTTGCGCGCAAACCTGAACTCAAATGGGTGAGCTTTGAGGACGAATTAGGCAAATCGTTAGCTATCCGAATTGACAACACAGAAAACGTGTTGTTTCCGGTAACCATGATTTCACGACTCGTCGAGGCTGGCATCAAGGTCAATGTCGAGGCTATTTATAACAAGGGTCTGGCCATCGCCAGCAAGACCGAACACGACGAAAATTTGGAGGATATCAAATAAACGCAGCGCCAACTGCATCGTGAAGAGTGAGATTACGCCGCGCGATGCAGCTCCCACCGAACACCACACTCACGATCTGCATGACGGCCATGGAGCCGGATATTTTCAAATCGTAAATGCCAGGAAAAGCCTCGAACCACATGCAGCGCTGCTTGAGGAGCAGGTTCCATCAAGCGACGCTACGTTTGGTTGTGTTCAGTGGATAAGCGCTCTCTGGATTGTCCAGCCGTTCACCATTGACGCTAACTACCACGGCGTCGTTTTGACGCTCAACAACGATAGCGTATAGCTCGCCGGCGAGTGTCAACCGCGCTGTAAAGCCGTTCCATGATGAGGGTAACGCCGGCTTGATATACAGTGAATCACGTTGCTTGCGAATACCGAGAATGCCTTCCACCGCTGCGCGATATAGCCAGCCGCCGCTGCCGGTATACCAGGTCCAGCCGCCGCGGCCGCTTTTGTCAGCAGAGGAGTAAACATCCGCTGCCACCACGTAGGGCTCGACCCGGTAGGTTTCGGCGGCGTCCCGGTCCCGCGCGTGATTGACCGGATTGAGCAAATTAAAACACTGAAGGGCTTCATCAGCACGGCCTAGTTCGGCTAATGCATAGACCACCCAGGTCGCCGCATGGGTATATTGCCCGCCATTTTCCCGCACCCCAGGCGGATAGCTTTTGATATAGCCGGGCTCCTGGTCGGTATTTGCCAACGGAGGTGTGAACAGTTTTAGCAGCCGCGCATCAGCATCGACCAACTGGTCGAGCACGGCGTCCAGTGCCTGATTGCATCGTTGCGGATCTCCAAGCCCTGACAACACGCTCCACGATTGCGCGATCGAGTCTATTTTGCATTCATCGCTGCCGGCTGAACCGAGCGGCGTGCCATCATCGTAGTAACCACGGCGGTAATAGTCGCCGTCCCAACCGGCGTCTTCCAGCGCAGCCCGCAGCGCCTGGAGGTGCTTGCGCCACGTCGCTAGTCGCGACTCGGCTGAGGCTGTTGCAACTGTTGCAGCTGCTTGCGTTGCGTCTTTGCGTTTGTCAGCGTCGTGTCGGCTCGCTTCGCGTTGCTCCGCAATGGGAATAAAAGCATGCAGCACATGCGCCAGAAACCAGCCAAGCCAGACACTCTCGCCCTTACCATTTTCGCCGACCCGGTTCATGCCATCATTCCAGTCGCCGCCGAGAATTAATGGCAGGTGGTGCGCGCCGGTGCGCTTTATCGCGAGGTCAAGCGCGAGTGCGCAATGTTCAAACAAGGTAGCCGTATGCGTAGATACAGACGGTGTAAAGAACGCGTCATGTTGCCCAGGCAGCAGCGTCTGTCCTTCCAGGAAGGGGATTTCATGGTCGAGAATAGCGTCGTCACCGGTCACCATGAGGTAGTGGTTCACTGCATAACCCAGCCAGACTACATCATCGGCAATCAGGGTGCGCACTCCGGCTCCACTAGACGGCAGCCACCAGTGCTGCACATCGCCTTCAGCAAACTGCCGGCTGGCTGCGTTAATAATTTGCTTGCGGGCGAAATCCGGGTCCTGCAACAGAAACGCGAGAGTATCTTGTAACTGGTCTCTGAATCCGAATGCGCCACTGGCCTGGTAAAAGGCAGCCCGTGCGCGCATCCGACAGGCGATGCTTTGATAGGGCAGCCAGTTATTAACCATCAGGTTCATGGCAATATCGGGGGTATCAATCTGCACCATGTCAAGCAGTGAACTCCACTCTTCCTGTGTCGCGGTGAGACGCGAGTCAAAGCTTATTTTGCGTTGCTGTTGCGTCAACTCCTCGGCGGCTGTCACTGAAAGGCAGTCACCCAGCAGGAATAGGACATCCTTGCTGGTGCCGGCTGCCAGTTCAATGTCGGTTGCAATGGCGGCGCAAGGGTCGCCTTTGGTGTCGGTGCTACCACTCAGTTCGCGCGCCAGAAAAACGGATTGTGGCTGCCGCACCGAGCCGTTGCCGAGAAATTCCTGCCGATTGGCGGTCAGCGATGACAACGGCTGGTCGCAGGCGAGAAATGCTGTGCGGTCGGGAAATTCTACGCTGTAAGGGTTGCTTGCCGTCAGCAACTGAGGCGTTGCAGCGTAATGGACTGCTATGAAGGGGGCTGTTTTAGCGCGGCTGTTACCAAGCACCCACTCCACGTAGTGGAATACCCGCAGGCTGCGAGTCTTCGTGCTGCTATTCGTGAGCCGCAGGCGGGAGAGCTTGACTGCCTCGTTGGGATCAACCAGCTGGGTCAACTCCAGCTGCAGCTGATCGCTATCGCTAACGAAGGTGCTATAGCCCGGACCGTGGCGTGCCTCATGCTGCGTTGGATGGGTGCCGGTACAGGTCGCCAGTGGCGAAAACACAGCTTTCGTGTCGCGCTCAACGACAAAGAATGTTTCGCCCGGGTTGTCAATAACCGGATCGTTGGACCATGGGGTCAGCTGGTAGTCGCGGGAATTGACGCTCCATGTAAAGCCGGCGCCTTCGGCTGACACGTGAAAACCAAAGCGGCTATTGGCGATAACGTTTATCCACGGTTGCGGCGTGGCGCGCTCTCCCGCGAGCCGCATAATATATTCCCGACCGTCCGCGCGAAAACCACCGTAGCCGTTCCAAAACAAAAGATCAGGTGGTGTGGCTACTGCACTTCTATCTGCCGGCGTACGTGGATGATCGGCCCGCGGCAGTTTTCGCTGCGTGCGGATGTCGGCGTTAAAACGCAATTTTGCCGCCAGCCGCTCGGCGCGCTTGAGCTGGACGGAGAAGCGGCCGTTGCGGGCGTGCAACGTAACCCGGGCAGTCGCCGTCAAAGCGGCATATACATGCGTTGGCGTCAGGTCACGGCGCAGCGCGAAGATGTGCTCGCGTGGTCCGGCCGTTGAACCGCGCACCCTGACGTTTTCACACAGCGCATCAATTCTGTTTTGCAAGTCCTGGGCGTAGGAGGTGGCCTGTTCATTGAGAATAACAAGATCCGCCAGCAGCCCGTGGGCGCGAAAATATTCCTGCGCGCGCAGGGCTTTTCTAACGATGGCGAAGTCCGCCTCGGCATCGATGCGTAGCGCCATAATCGGAAAATCGCCGGAAATTCCCAACGACCATAACGTAGACTGGGGTGCCAGAACTTCCTTGTCACTGTCCCAGCGCATACCATCGTTAGGAAAGATAAGATAGCGCGCCAGCTGTTGAAACACGGTGATTTCAGCACTGCTCATGCCAAGATAGCGCAACTGCACCTGGGACCGCGTCCATGAGTGCATGGACTCATGCTCAAAGCTCTCACGGTTACGGTAGCGATCAACTGTTGTCTCCAGTTCGGCCCGCGACGGCGCGGCGATAGTCCAGAATATCAGGCTGACCTGCTTGCCGGCGGGTACCCGCAGCGTGTACCGCAGCGACAGGATAGGGTCTAGCGTAAAACCTTCGCTGCCGCTCAGTTCCGCGCCGGCATCGAATGCAGCCGCCGTTGCCAGCGTACGGCCACGGCCAATAAATTTGCGCCGGTCGGTTTCGGCCTGCGTCGCGCGTCTGCCGTGCGAACCATCCACCACCAGATGGGCAACCTGCATATCGGGTTCGTCTGGCCGACGTTTATTTCGCTGGGTAAAAATAATCGAGCCGCCGCCGCCAATTTCTGTTTTGAGGAACATTTTTGAAAATACGGGATGCGCCGTGTCGGCATCACTGCTGCTGAGCACCGGTTCGCTGTATGACGTAACTTCTATGCTGCGATCTTTTTCTCCTGTATTAAACAGTGTAATACGGCGGCCCTCGGCGTCACTCTCGGAAGCAACGATGACATCGACCTGCGAACGCAAACTGCCGACTGTTTTGTGAAATTCCACTTTACTATCAGAAAATACCGCGTGGGTTTTCTCGTCTTTGCCGGGTCGCGGTCTGGCCGAGGCAGACCACCATTCGTGCGTTTCCATATCGCGCAGAAACAAAAACGTGCCCCAGCAGTCTTCAATTGGGTCAGGCTTCCAGCGGGTCACAGCCAGGCCGTTCCAGTTAGCGCAACCGGTACCACGAGCCGTTAGCATCAACGAGTAATGACCGTTAGACAGCAGCGCAATGGCCGCCTCCTGCCGCAGTGGGTCGTCAATGATCCGGTGCGCGGGCGATGGCAGCTCGGAACGGCCCGCCAGCGGCTCGTTGGTCATTTGCCGGGTCGTTAATACGGGAACTTCACGTGGCGCTTTTTCCTGCAACAGCAGCTCGGCGGCTTCGATGACCTGATCGCTATGAAATTGCTCGCGCAGCCGTCCCTCGAACACTACGTTGGATACCGCCAGAATCGACATGCCGTGGTGATGCGCCATGTAATTTCGCACCACCACGGATTTAACATTGTCCGGCAGGCGCGAGGGGGTAAAGTCGAGCGCATCGTAAAAGCCATACACGCCAAGCGCGCCGAGCCGGCGCAGGCGTCGCAGGTTCACGACCGCGGCGCCAGGCTGAAACTGACTGGCCAACAACGTCGCGTAGGGCGCGACCACGAGGTCCAGCGCCAGGCCCCGCTTCATGCCCAGCGACGGCACGCCGAAATTCGAATATTGATAGGTCATTTCGCGGTCGCGCGCGTTCAGGGCGGATTCGGAAATGCCCCACGGAATATTGCGCTGCCGGCCATATTCAATTTGCCGTGTGACGACCAGCGCGTTGGTGCGATTAAGGATACTGCCGCGTTGCTCCCGCATCACCAGTGTCGGCATAAGATATTCGAACATCGACCCCGACCAGCTGACCAGCGCGCCGAGCGAACCGACCGGTACGATCGGTCGGCCCAGCCGGAACCAGTGCTCGGTGGGCAGATCACCCTTGGCGATGGCAAACAGGCTGGTCAGCCGTGCTTCCGAGGCGAGCAGGTCGTAGCAGGCGTCGTCAAGTTCGTTATTGTCGGGCCGGTAGCCGATGGCCAGCAGGCGCCGGTCCGGCCGCATCAGGAAGGCGAAATCCATGCTGAACGCAAGCGTGCGCGCCCGCACCTGCAATTGCACCAGGCTCTGGCGTAACTCTTCCATTGGTTGCTGGTCAAGCTCCATATCGTCGAGGTCTGCCTCGCAGGTCTCTTTCAGTCGACATGCCCAGTCCGCAACCGACCGGCTTTGCTCCGAGCCAATTCCATGATCGAGTTCACCGGCCAGCTTTTCGATGTCACGCGCCATGGTGTACAGGTCGGGTGCGCGTACCGATGCGAATTCCGGCTCTCTAGCGATGGCGAGCGTGGCCTGCTTGAAACCGGCGATATTGTCTTTCAGTCTTTTGCGCAGTGGTCTGATCGAACGCCGGTCATCGGGTACCGTTTCCAGTTCTTCCTGCAGTATGCCGGCCGCATCGATGATGCCGTCAAGGCTGGCGTGCAGATAAGCAAAAGGCGCCTCGGCCCAATCTTTACAGGCCGAAGACAGGGCGATCAGGTGGCCGGCAAGATTACCGCTGTCAACAGAAGAGATATATTGCGGTAACAGCGGCTGCAGGGTTTTGGTGTCATACCAGTTGTACAGGTGACCGCGATATTTTTGCATGCGGTTAACGGTCGCCAGTGTAGCTTGCAGCCTGGATACTGTGTGTGCCATGCTGATCCAGCCGCAATAGCGTGCACACACAATGGACAATAGATAGACGCCGATATTGGTCGGCGAGGTGCGGTTGGCAACCACCGGCTGCGGCGTTTCCTGGAAGTTGTCCGGCGGCAGCATATGATGTTCGGCGGTCACGAATGTTTCGAAATACAGCCAGGTGCGGCGTGCGATTTTTCTGAGTTCGATGCGATCGTCATCGCTGACGTCGAGTTTATCTTCCGTCTCGGCCGAACGGCTAACCAGCCAGGCAAACCACGGCGAGATTGCCCACAACACGCAAAACAGCAGCGCCAGTCCCAGTGCTTCGCTCCCGGTCGCGATAGTTGCGAGCAACGCGAGTAGCGCAATGCCGCCGGCAATGCGCATCGACTTATAGTAATCAAACAGCGTCTCGTGCGCGCCAGCTACGGTCTGGTCTGCCGTGCGCCACTCGAGCAAATGACGATGACTGACATACACCCGGTACAACGAACGCAGCATGGCATCCATCATCAGCGCGGCAGTATGCGCGATAAAGATGATGCGCAGCAGTACCTGGGCGCTCATCGCCAACGATTCGTGAGTTACGGAATAAAAATGCGCGCGCATAACGCTGTCTGCCTGGCCGGGGAAAAGGCCTTTGATCAAACCAAGCGTGGGTGCCACAAACAAACTGACAACCAGAAATGACTGCCACAACAGCGCACGGTCAAAAGTTAACAGACACCAGCCCATGACTGAGGCCAGTAACCAGGCAATAGGCACCAGCGAGCGGCGCAAATTATCGAGCATTTTCCAGCGCCCTAGGGCGTTAAGAGCCGGATCGACGCTAAAGATGGCGGGTAAAAGTTGCCAGTCACCGCGCGCCCAGCGGTGCTGCCGGGCAGCCTCAACCGCATAGCGCACGGGGAAGTCTTCGATCAGTTCAACATCGGTGACCAGCGCGCTGCGGACCAGAGCACCTTCGATCAAGTCGTGGCTGAGGACGGTGTTTTCGGCGAATTTGTCGTGCAGAATACTGGTGAAGGTGTCGACATGATACAGCCCCTTGCCGGTATAGCTGCCCTCACCGGTGAGGTCCTGATAGACATCGGACACGGTAAAAACATACGGATCGAGGCCACTGTACTGTGAGAATATTTTTTGAAAAGCCGACGATTCCTTGCCGGATGTCAGCGGTGCCGTAACCCTCGGTTGCAGAATAGCGTGCCCGCTGACGACTCTGCCAGCCACTGGATCAATGACCGGCTTGTTCATGGGATGCGACAGTTTACCGACCAGTGTGGTGACCGCATCGCGCGTCAGGCGCGTGTCGGCGTCGAGTGTCATGACATATTCAACGGCGGCTGGTAATGGTTCGGCGGTCGGTAGATAACTGGTGTCCTGATCGCCGCGTAACAGTAGATTTAACTCCAGCAGCTTGCCGCGCTTGCGTTCCCAGCCCATCCAGCAGTCTTCTGCCGCGTTGAACATGCGGTTGCGATGCAGTAAAAAAAAACGTGTTCTGCCGTCGTGGGCGTAGCGCTCACTCAGCACGTTAATTTCCTGCCTCGCGTAGGTGAGCAAGACTTCGTCGGCAGCGTTTATCTCCTCGTCGCTGTCGGGCCAGTCGCTGGCCAGCGCAAAGTAAATTTCGCCGGCGGGATTGGCAAGATAGTGTACCTCCAGGCTGCGAACCAGCTCGTCGACGCTGTCTCTTGATGACAATAGACAGGGGATCACCAACAGAGTTTTCTCCGCCGCGGATAAGCCGTCCTTGAGTTCGAAGCCGACCAAACGAGACGGTGACTTTAAGTAGGTCACCAGCGTGTGAAAAAGGCCCGTCGCCGCCTCGCTTGCGGGTAGCGTCGCTAACAGCGACAGTACCAATGCCGGCAGCGCGCCGACGCCGATCGATTGCAGGGTGATGAAAGCCGCCACGAGCGTTAGCAGGGTAAGCAGCGAGATCGGCAGCGAGATAGACCACCAGCCGAGCTTTCCATACCAGCGTTGCATGCGCATCAGTGGTGGCAAATGACAGCCGATTTTCTGTTCCAGCAACGGTCGTTTATTGCCAACGAAATACTGCCCTACGTCGGCTATCTGCAATCGCTTAGCGGTTTCGTCTTGACGCGTTTCAAGGTCATTCAACTGCAATGCCTGTTCCGTGACTTCAAGTTCGGAGGCGGGCGACTGCCGGGCGAGCAGTTCAATGGCGTTCCGGTATTGGTCCTGCGAGGTGAAATCGAGCCGACCAAAGTTGGACCGGTCACGCAGTAATGCATCCACGGCGCTGACTTTAACGAACCACTTGGTCCAGTCGAGGTCGTCTATGCTGCGCAGGCTACTCACGATGTTACCGATTCTGACGTTCTCGGCCGACAGCCGATTTTGTTCCGCGATCAGCACTTCCTCGGCATCGCTGTCCCTGGCTTCGAAGCAGTCTTCCAGCCAGATTAACGTCTCCTGCGCTTTCATCGACACATCGCGCAAGCGATACAAAAGCTGGCTGGCGAAGGTGTCGTTATCCGCCATTGGTCGGATTGTCTGCAACAGCGCCGCGCGCGCGGCGCCGGAGTCGGTGGCGATGAGCCGGTCTGCGGTGACATTGGCCTGTTCGCGTAAGTTCCCGGCCTCTTCAAACCGTGCTGCCAAACGGCGCAGATCTTCTATCAGAACAAAACGCAGAAAAGAGGGAATAGCCCACAGCTCGCCAATCTGGAATGGCCGTTCAGTCTGGTAGCCTTCAACCATGGCGGTCAGGCGGCTGGCGTTGACCTCGCAATGCGAGCGGGAAACATACAGCCACGCCAGCGCCATAGTGCGGGGCAGCGTGCCTTCTTCCGACACCTCCAGTGCAGGCAACTGCCTGACAAAGCGGCTGGGCAGGCTTAGCCACACCTGGCGTATATTATCTTCTATAAGATAAAAGTTATCTATCAGCCATTCGCCCGCCGGCGTGATCAGCTCCTTGGCCTCGGCCGACTTGAAGACGGATTGGTACACCGCCGTTATGAGCTGTTTGTTATCTTTTTGACGCCTGATAAGATCAAACCGTGAGTAGCCGGGCAAGCGCGTTGACTCTTCCCTGGCAAGCGCTGCGCCACAGCGCCTGAGTTGTTCTATCGCATAGTAATCAGTTCTGATGAAATCGTGTTTAGCTTGATCGAGAGCGTCCTGCAGCATGGAATTTTTACTACCTACGGCGATGTTGCTTAATAATTGTGAAGGTCAAATGTATGGTCTCAGGGACTTTTGATAATCAGTACTCCATTAGTACAATTATCACTCTATAGATTACGGGGGAGGGCGGAGCAATGTACCACAAGTTGCATGCCATGGTGCCAGAGTGAGCAGTTCTATTCCCCACCAGTAATCGAAGTCTCGCACTGCAATAGCGTGGGAAATAGTACTTGCTGCGTTGCCATGCTCGGTGCTCAGCGCTTGGTGTTTGCCGAAGATGCCAGCGCCACGTGGTTTAACCCGGCGGGCATCGACAGGCTGGACAGTCAACTGCAGGCTTCCGGCAGCTACATCATGCCGTCTTTTAAATCTGCAGACCGCAATTCAGTGTAAGAGACTCCTGTGGCTTTACTACCCTTATGCATGGCGTTGCCCTTTATCGTCGGTTGTTTACCGAGCAGTAAATATGCCAGCAGCACTAATTCTGTAGAGAATATCGACAGACGTTGAATAACATGGGGGAGGAGAGAAGCGCTAAACCAGCGACAGCACGCAGAACCAGGAGCGCCGCCGCAAGCAAAACTTTTGTAGTAACAAGCAAAGGGAATATGACGGGAAATGTCGCTCACGGAAAAGGTTGGCAGGGTACGCTGGCGGCTGGGGCGGCCTCGCTAGCGGGAGTTATCAGGTGTACGGATAATTTACGATCAATTTGTGTGCGATTAGCGTATTCATCGTGACAGGCGGCCGCCTCAGCCGAAATAAGTCATTGCCCGGCGGCCCTTTGCTTGCAATGATTGGTCACGAACGGCGTGTCACGCTTCCTCCTTTTCGAAAGCATATTCTATAAATCGAAAACTGATGTCGGCAAAGGTTATTTTGTCGCTGTTAGTAAGCGCCACTTCGAAACTATGAGAGACCGGGATTCCATTAACCAGGGTGGGATTGCCTGCTGACTTGCATGCGATGATTGTCCACGCGTC
>JBBKXJ010000125.1:0-15429 GCA_037969395.1 Pseudomonadales bacterium | reverse complement strand
CCGGTCAATGTATCAATTAACACTTCGGATACAGCGGCTCCATTGGCGAAGTAGAAAAACGGCCTGCCGGTAGCGGTGGCCCGGTCGTAGTGTATTTTCGGCGTGCGGTAGTAGCCCGTAGCCGACAGCGAAACACGGTTCATGTAAGCCAGTTGGGCAAATTCTGCAAAGCTGAAGTCGTTACTGCCCGCCATCACCCGGTTATTGCTGAAGCGCACCTCGTCTTCAGGCACGGAAAAATGCTCGGCGGCGAACGCCGTCATGCGCGCTTTGATTTTGCTGGCCGCGTCTCTGGCCGCCATGCCATTGATATCGGTACCCGAAGACGCCGCGGTCGGCGAGGTGTTCGGCACTTTATCGGTGCGCGTGGAGGTACACAGAATAGTGTCCAGATCGACCTGAAATTCGTGTGCAACGACTTGCGCGACCTTGGTGTACAAGCCCTGCCCCATTTCCGTGCCGCCGTGATTGAGCTGGATGCTGCCATCGGTATACACGTGCACCAACGCGCCGGCCTGGTTTAAATGCTGCACGGTAAAGGAAATACCAAACTTCACGGGCGTTAAGGCAATGCCTTTTTTGAGCACCTGATTGGCCGCATTGAAGGCGGCTATATCCTCACGCCGCTGCCAATAATCGGCTGACTTCTCAAGACGTGCGACCAGGTCCGGAATAATATGCTGTTCGATCTTCTGGCCGTAATGGGTGGTGTTGCGCTCACCCTCGTCAGTATAAAAATTCAGCTTACGCACTTCCAGTGGGTCTTTACCGACGACGCGCGCGATGTTATCGATGATATTTTCAATCGCGACCATCCCTTGCGGGCCACCGAAACCCCGAAACGCGGTATTGGAAACGGTATGGGTTTTCACCCGGTGGCCGACAATATGCGCGGCCGGCAGAAAATAGGCGTTGTCGGACTGAAACATCGCACGGTCGACGATGGCGTCGGATAGATCGGGTGACATGCCACAACCGCCGGACAGTTCCATATCCAGCGCCAGTAGACGGCCTTCGGTGTCGAAGCCAACTTCGTAGCGGCTGAGAAAATGATGCCGCTTGCCGGTGGAGGCCATATCGTCGGCGCGGGCTAATCTGATCTTAACCGCACGCCCGGTTTTGCGCGCCAGCAAGGCAGCAAGACAGGCCCACTGATTGGCGTTAGTTTCCTTGCCGCCAAAGCCACCGCCCATGCGGCGCATATCCACCGTTACCAGATTCAGCGGCACATTCAGCACTTCGGCTACCAGTTTTTGCCCCTCGGAGGGGTTTTGCGACGAGGTATACACCAGCATGCCGCCATCTTCCTGCGGAATGCATAGCGACGCCTGACCTTCAAGGTACATTTGCTCCTGACCACCGATTTGCATTTCGCCCTTTAAGGTATGTGGCGCCGCCGCGATCTCCGCCTTCGCGTCACCACGTTGCTGCGTATGGGTGGGACGTACGAAGCTCTCGCTGGCCAGCCCATCCTCTATCGTCAGGTCAGCGGGCAGCGATTCATACTCAGCTACGGCTAACTTCGCGGCCTTGCGCGCGGCGTCATAACTGGTTGCGGCAACGGCGAACAATACCTGCCCCCAAAACTCTACCTCTTCCTCAACCATGAGCGGATCGCCTGGGAACACCGGCCCAATATCCTTATGCCCCGGGACGTCATCCAGGGTGAGAATTTCCACGACACCCGGGGCCGCTCGTACCGCGCTTAAGTCCAGCCTGGTGAGTTTGCCGTGGGCGATGGTACTCAGGCCCACGTAAGCATGCAGAACATTGGCCGGTGCCACCTGATCGTCGACATAAATCGCTTCACCGCTGACGTGTTTATGTGCACTTTCGTGGCGCTGATTCTGGCCCGCGTCGCCCTGGATCGCGCCTTTTGCCGAACGGACCGGAGTCGCTAGTACATCAGGAAGATTACGCATAATGAGTGACCCTCACTTGCCCGGCGCTGGATTCAGTTTCCAGATACAGGCGTTGTAGTAAGTTTTTGGAAGTTTGCATCCGGTAATCCGCGCTGGCCCGGAAATCGGAAATGGGGGCGAAATCAAGGCTCAAAGCCGCCATAGCCGCGGTTACAGTGCCCTGATTCCAGGTTTGGCCGTGCAACGCTTTTTCACATTGAGTAGCCCGTTTGGGAATTTCCGCCATGCCGCCAAACGCAATGCGGGCGTCGGTAACGGCGCCGTTTTCCAGCTTGACATGAAAAACACCCAACGTGGCGGTGATATCATCTTCCAGCCGTTTGCTAATCTTGTACGCCCTGAACAGGTAGTCGGGTTTGGCTTTCGGCACGATAATGCGCTCGATAAACTCCGACGGCTGCTGCACAGTCTTTTTATAACTGACAAAATAATCGGCCACCAGGATAGTGCGAGTTGCATCACCTTTGCGCAGCACCAATTGCGCGTCCAGCGCGATCAGCACCGGCGGCATATCCCCTATCGGCGAAGCGTTGCCGACATTGCCCCCCAACGTGCCCTGCGAGCGGATCTGTCGCGAACCGAGCCGCTCGATCAATTCGTGCAAATCAGGGTATTGTTCGATCAACAGGTCTTTGCAGTCGTTGTAACTAACCGCGGCGCCTATCTGGATCGTGTCACCGTCGTCTTTCACTGCCAACAATTCCCTGACCCGTCCGGTATAGATCAACACCTCGAACTCGCGCAAAAACTGGGTGAATTCAAGGCTCAGGTCGGTGCCGCCAACGACCAGTTTTGCTTGTGGATATTGCAACAGCAAGTCGGCCAGCGTTTGCACGTTGTCGGGTGCAAAGTATCTTTTGCCATTACCCGTCAATTCAACGGCTGCTTTGTCGGCGTTGATGCTGTTAAGTGTTGCGATCGTGTCCGCCTCCCGCGCCGAAAACTGGTCTTCCAACGGCGGCTCGTACATCTGCACGGCGGCGTCGATAATCGGCCGGTAACCTGTGCACCGGCACAGATTGCCCCCCAGCGCCTCGTTGATGGAATCGCGGTGCGGCTGGGCATTGTTTTTGCGGTAAGCAAACATCGACATCACGAAACCGGGGGTGCAAAAACCGCATTGGGAGCCATGACAGTCGACCATAGCCTGTTGCACCGGGTGTAGGGTGTTGCCGTCTTTCAAATCTTCCACGCTAATAAGCTGCTTGCCATGCAGACTGCCCAGCGGCGCAATACAGGCGTTGATCGCTGAGTACCTGACCCTCTCGCCGTCAAGCTCGCCCAGCACCACGGTGCAAGCGCCGCAGTCTCCCGACGCGCAGCCCTCTTTGGTACCGGTGCGCAGCAGGTGATCGCGTAAATAGTCGAGTACGGATGTGTTGGGATCGACGTCCTGGATGAGGCATTCTTCGTTATTTAGTAAAAACTTTATCACGGTTTGGGCTCCCGTTTGAACGATGGGTCTACGGCCTGAAACAATCGTGTTTGCCGACTGCATCTGAATTAGTTGTGAGGAAATCGCAGGCCTGGCTATGCAACATAATTTTTTTAATAATTAAAAGCTGACAGCAGTGTCAAGTGACAATAGCTTCTCAGAAAGATATTGACGAAGTCAAGGTGTTTTTTTAACAAATTTATCTGCACGTAAAATAGAACTTCAAAGTTGAAAACGCACCGGCGTGGTGGTCATTGAAATATTATCAAGACACCAACAAATACTTGACAATCATGTCAAGTAATATAAATTGAACGCCGCTCTGCATTTAATAACGCACTACTTTCTAATAAATAAACGGAGGCAATACCATGCAATACCGGGCAAAAACGACAAGCTTGCTGACAGGCATTGTGCTGGCAGCAAACACTGCTGCAGTGCAAGCCGAAGATTGGAGCGCCACCGAAATCCATGTCCAATACGGCAACCTGGAAAAGGCTTTTCAGGGCGGCGGTGGCGAGGCGGAAACCGACGGCACAACGATTATTACCTTTCAACACGCCGGTGGCTGGAAGTACGGTGAAAACTTTTTCTTTATTGACCACCTGAATTACGGCAAAACCAATGTCGAGCAGCAGCGCGGCTCACATAGCGACGACGAGTTTTACGGGGAGTGGTACTCCAACTTCAGCCTTGGGGCGATTACCGGCAGCGAACTCAAATTTGGTCCGGTCAAGGATATCGGCCTGATCGCCGGTTTCAACTTTGCCGCCGAAGTCGACACGCTCTACTATTTGCCGGGCGTACGCCTCGCGCTGGATATCCCCGGCTTCGCCTTCGCCAATCTGGACATCACCGCGTATATCCAGAATGGCTCAAGCGCTCCTGCCGACGGTGTGTCCATTAGAGAAGATGACGCCTTTATGGTGGACTTTAACTGGGCCTATCCATTCAAAATTGGGGGCACAAGCTGGAGCATTGAAGGCCATATCGAGTATATTGATGGAGCTGATCAGGATGTCAGGATTGTCACGCCGGGAGGAATCATCAACGACAGCGGCGCACGAGAAAGCTGGATTCTGGCTCAGCCACAGCTACGTTTAGACCTGGGTGAAGCCATAGGTGGACAGGCTGGACAATTGTACGTTGGTATTGAATACCAGTATTGGGACAACAAACTGGGCGACAAAAACACCGACGAAAGCGTCGTCCAGGCTTTGGCGGTATGGCGCTTTTAAGTCCGGGCGCCAACAATCGATAGTTATTTGCGCAGTGCAATTCTCCAGCATAAGGATCTGATAATGTCACAATCAACAGAGCAATCCCGTTACGAGAAAAAATACAAGTCCATTCACGGCAAGCGCATGGCATATATCGACGAAGGCACTGGCGATCCCATTGTCTTTTTACACGGCAACCCCACCTCTTCCTATTTGTGGCGCAATGTGATGCCTCACCTTGAGGGCAAGGGACGATTGATCGCGCCTGACCTGATTGGTATGGGTGATTCGGAGAAGCTCGACAACAGCGGACCGGAAAGTTACACCTATGTTGAGCATCGCAAGTATCTGTTTAGCCTGCTGGAGTCGCTGGGGGTAAACTCAAACGTGACACTGGTCATCCACGATTGGGGGTCCGGCCTTGGTTTCCATTGGGCACACCAGCATGCGGATGCGGTTAAGGGTATTGCTTTTATGGAGGCAATCGTTGCCCCATTACCAAGTTTGGATACGTTTCCGGAAAGTTCCAGAGAAATTTTCCAGGCATTTCGTTCGCCTGCAGGCGAGCAAATGCTGCTCGATGCCAATATATTCGTCGAAAAAATACTGCCAGGATCTGTATTACGCGATTTAACCGACGCTGAAATGGCAGAATACAGGCGACCTTTTTTGGAGCCCGGTGAAGGCCGGAGACCAACCCTCACCTGGCCACGCCAGATCCCGATCGCCGGGGAGCCTGCCGACGTTGTACAAATCGTGAGTGACTATAGCCAATGGCTTGCCCAATCAAACGTGCCCAAGCTGTTTATTAACGCCGACCCCGGCGTGTTAATCGTTGGAGCGGCCAGAGATTTAGTGCGGTCGTGGCCAAATATTACCGAAGTGACGGTGCCTGGCCTGCATTTCATACAGGAAGACAGTCCCGACCTCATTGGTCAAGCCGTTGAATCCTGGCTTGCACAATTGAATAACATCAGCTGAATTTGTTTTAATCCGGCGATATAACGGAGATTACATATTTCCGATGCTGTGCGCACCATCAACCGTTAGCGCGACACCGCTAAAAAAGGAGCCGGCATTGCTGGCCAATAGCAGAAAAGGCGCCGTCAATTCTTCAATATTACCGGTTCGGCGAGCGGGGGTACTTGCTATCTACTGCGCGCTTTAGCACGCCTCGCATTATCGCTGCCAGGCGGAGAAAACTAAAGACTAAATATACGTTGGTATTAGGAAAATTCCGATTCATTCGGAAGTGCAGGCATTAATTGAGCTCGACTCACGCTCATTCGACTGGTGCGCGTGACCTCACTTCGGCTTGACCGTAGCGCCCGGTTTCCTTCAATAGGTCGGCTATGGGCTGAGGGCGGCTCACCCCAAACCCCTGCACAAGATTGACGCCGAGTTCGCGCAGTTGGTTGCGTATGGCCTCGTTTTCGACGTACTCGGCGATCGTTTGTTTGCCCATAAGCTGGCCGATCTCGTTGATGGAACGAACCATCGCGAGATCGATAGGATCGTCGACTATGTCCTTCACAAAAATCCCGTCGATCTTCAGAAAGTCGACCGGCAAATTTTTCAGGTAGGCGAACGAGGATAACCCACTGCCGAAATCGTCCAACGCAAAGCGACAGCCGTGGGTCTTCAGCGTCTTGATAAAACGCGTGGCATCGTTGAGATTAGCGATGGCTGCGGTCTCGGTGATCTCGAAGCCGATCTTCTCACCTGGAATGCCAGTCGCTTCGAGTTGGCGTAATACGTGAGCCTCGAATAACCGGTCACTCAACGAGTGACCCGAGAGATTGATTGTGCACAGCTCAAGACTATCGACAACAGCGGGTTGCTCAGCCAACCAGCGGAAGACATGATTGATGACCCAACGATCAATGCGTACCGCCAGATCGTAGCGTTCGGCGGCGGGTATGAAAGCACCGGGGAGGATGATACGGCCGGTCTCGTCGACCAGGCGTAGCAACACTTCGCAGTGCAGACCCGTTGCTGCGTTGGGTTCCATGTGCTCAATGAGCTGGGTGTAGAGTTGGAAACGGTCGTCTTCAAGTGCCAGTTGAATGCGCGATACCCACTGCATTTCGCCGTGCCGACGGGCGAGCTCCGCGTCGTGCGCGTGATAAACATGAATGCGATTTCGGCCTGCGTCCTTCGCCACATAGCAGGCGCGGTCGGCGGCCTGCAATAAGGCTGAGATGCTGCGGGAGTTTTCGGTGATTTGCACCACGCCGATGCTAACCCCGATCCTCAAGGGTTTGTTGTCCCAGACAAATCGATATTCATCCACCGCACAGCGTAACGCATTTGCCACGCGCTTCGCTTGCTCGAGTCCGCAGTGTTCCAGCAAGACGCCAAACTCATCGCCGCCGAGGCGTGCCAAAGTATCACGCTCGCGAATCTTTCCACGAAACAGATCCGCAATGTGACCCAGGAGTGTGTCGCCGGCAGCGTGGCCACAGGTGTCGTTGATGACCTTGAACTGATCGAGATCGACGTAGCACAGGGCGTGCTCGCTGTGATCGGCGTGGGCGGTTTCTAACACACGCTCGAGGCGATGCTCAAATTCGTGCCGATTCACCAACCCAGTCAAAGCATCATGGGATACATGGTGAGACATCTCCTGGGTCAGGCGACGCTGCTCGGAGACATCGCTAAAGACAAGCACTGCGCCCAGCAGCTCGCCTTGCCGATTGCGAACCGGTGCGGCCGAATCCTGGATCGCATATTCGTGCCCGTGGCGATTCACCAGTACCGTGTGATTGGCCAGGCCGACCACGGTGTCTTCGGTCAGACAACGGGCGACGGGATCGGTCACCGGTTCGCGGGTCTGCTCGTTAACGATGCGAAACACGCCGGTCAGCGGCTGCCCGACTGCCTCGTCGCGGCGCCAACCCGTCAGCGCTTCGGCCACGGCATTGCAGTAGTTGACGCGTCCCTGGGCGTCGGTTGTGATAACGGCGTCACCGATTGATTCCAGGGTAACCTGAACGCGCTCTTTTTCGTAGAACAATGCCTCCTCGGCGCGGTGGCGCTCGGTAATGTCAATCACGGTTGATTGTATGGCGGGCTGATCGCCCCACATAACAACTCGTTCTCGTGTTTCGATCCAGACGGCACCCCCATCTTTACGTACACCGCGAAATTCATAGTGAACGTGCACTTGAGGGGCTATTGAACAGTCCGTGCGGTGCTGGGCCATTCGACCGAGTTCATCCGGGTGACATAAAGAGCTCAACGACTCGATGGTGACTATCTCAGCCGGGTCTTCGTAACCAAAGAGATCGGCAAAAGACTGATTTGCGAAAAGCGCTGTACCGTCACGCTCGATGACAATCCCCTGCACAGATCCTTCCACCAAATCCCGGAACCGCGCCTCGCTCTGGCTGAGCGCCTCGTCCGCCTGCGCTCTTTCGATCGCGATGCTCGCCACGTGCGCACTGTTTTGCGAGAACGCCAACGCTTCCGGACCGGGTCTGCCGGGCTCCGTATAGTAAAACGCAAACGTTCCCAGCACCTCATGTTTCGAAGAAAGTATGGGCTCGGACCAGCACGCGCGCAGACCGGCGGTGTCGACGAGATCCCGATAGTTATCCCAGCGCGGATCGGTGCGCAGGTCTTCACAAATAACCCGCTCCCCACGAAATGCCGTGGTGCCACAGGCGCCCACGTTGTCCGCGATCGCCAGACCGTCAATAGCTGAGAGGTAGAAATTCGGGAGACTGGGGCCAGCCCCGCAGCGCAGCACGCGTGCCTTAGGGTCCACCAGCATAACGGACGCGAGCACTGCCGGCTCCAACTCTTCAGTGGTCTGCACCAGGTTCGTCAATATTTCGTCCAGCGGTGCGCCGCGCGCCATCTTTTCTAGCGTACGCGATCGCACTGCCGCCGCGAGTCGTTGCTGCTCACGTTCGGTAATATCCAGACTGATGGCGGCAAACACCTGTCTGTCGTCAAACGTCATGCGTTGCAGGTGTACCTCAACCGGGTAATCACTGCCGTCCTTACGTCGCTGCACCGTCGTGAAGACAATTTTGTCCTTGCCGTCGTTGAGCAGCGGACTAACGAGCGCTGCGAACGTTGCCTCACTGTGTTCCGGTTTGATATCAACCGGCGTCATTGATCGTAGTTCGTTCAGGGTATAGCCAAGATTGCGGCACGCAGCTTCATTGACTTCAATGAAACGCAAGCTGTCAGCATCGTAGATGTAAATCTCGTTGAGTGATCGTTCGACAATGCGAGCAAGCCCTGCGCGCCGGATTTCGGCCAGCTTACGTTGCGTAATATTAACGTGGGACACTACCGCCCAACCAAGCGTTCCGTTGAACGGCAACACCGTCATACAGAACCAGCGCTGTTCGGTGGACGAATGACACGGATACTCGAGATTAAAGGTCGCGCGCGTCCCATTTAGCACAGCACGAATGCCGTCATAGGCGACCGGCGCTTCGTCCGCCCAGGGTCCAGCAGCTGACCGGCAGACTTCAAGATAGCTTACGCCAACACCACTCGCCAATGCGTCGGTTCCGTCATTCTCGCGTGCAAACGTGGACCACGACTCATTGACTTGAATAATGGTGCCGGCGGCATCCAGCACGGCGGCCTGCGACGGTATGGAGCTTAAAACTTCTTTAATATCTTCTAGTTGCACTGTTCGCTCCGCCCCCTGGTTTATTATTTCCGGGGCTTATTGCTTGAGTACGGGAGAGCGATGCAGGTCGGCATCGCAATGGTCAAATTCTGACGCGGCGTCTAATCGGTCAATAATTTGCGTGCGACCCGTAATTATTCTATTTTTAAATGCGACATGGAAACGCATCATCATCCCATCCTCTCTATCCGATACCGTTGCAGGGCCAACTGCAAATCGGATGTCGCTATCCAGGAAAGCAACTTCCGCACTACCAACCAAATTTTTAGGCTTCCCGGTTGCAGTGCGGTGCGTAGTTTACGCCCTATAGGCACTCGAAGCGGCGCAATCTAACAAAAGTTTACATTGCCATGCATCTCTATTCGTTTACGTGCCCTTCGCCGTGCTCGACCGTAGGATCCGTGCTCCCGTTTTGATCTACGCTAATGTGAGCACAGGCACCCACCTATCGCTCGCGACCATGCAGTGAACGGCGGCTTTGAGCAATGACAGTTGATGAATCATTGATCAGAGTCTGAATTGTGACCGACAGCACCTCAGCGACTTCATTGACGCCTGTCGTGTTGTTATTATTTACGACTAATCAATAGACGTATACCTAAGGTGGGTATGGTATCAAAAGCATGATCAACCTGCGTAGAACATTATCGTCGCTGCTCGCGTTGCTGTTGCTGTTGCTGTCTAGCAACGTAACCTGCGCCTGTACACGAACGCACTGATTGCGCGCCACGGAAAAAATGGCTAGCCACACCACAACACCACCGGCGCGGCCAATGCACACTGTAACCACTGCCGCCACTCGACGGCTAGCTTTATCCTTGCATCAAATATCCAGGCACAAGGCGTCAAACTAACCGGGGAATCGCCACCGCGATAACATCCCTCAGCGTTTCGGCCAGCGTAAATTGCAGATCGTTACGCACCGTTGCCGGCAGCTTCGACAGATCAGCCTCATTGTCAGCCGGCAGAATAATATGCCGTATGCCGTTGCGATGGGCGGCCAGCACCTTTTCCTTGATGCCTCCGACTGGCAACACCAAACCTGTCAGGGTCAGCTCGCCCGTCATGGCGATATCGCTGCGCACCGGTTGGTTGCTGTAGGTCGACACCAGCGCCGTCGCCAGGGTAACACCTGCGGAGGGTCCGTCTTTGGGAACCGCACCGGCGGGCACGTGGATGTGTACGCCATATTCCTCTATGGCTTTCTTCTCAAGCCCGAAAGCTTCCGCATTGGCCCAGATGTAGCTTCTGGCCGCGCGGGCAGATTCCTGCATGACGTTGCCGAGCTGGCCGGTCAGGGTGATTTTCTCATCTCTCGGCGCACGCGTCGCCTCGACATAAAGAATATCGCCGCCGGCTTCGGTCCAGGCCAGGCCTGCGGCCACGCCCGGCGGCAGGTCTTGCCGCAGCCGTTCCGATTTGAACTTCTCTGGCCCCAGCAATTCAATCAGTTGGGCTGCATCAATAGGTGCAGGGGAATCTGACGAATACGCCTGCAGAATCCCCCTCGCCCGTTTGCGGGCGACCTGACCGATTACGCGTTCCAGTTCTCGTACGCCCGCCTCGCGAGTGAAGCGGCGAATCAGGGTGGCGAGTGCTGTAGCGCTGAAGTTCAGTTGTTCGCTGTTCAGACCGGACTCCTGCAACTGTCGTGGAATAAGATACCGGCGCGCGATTTCCTGCTTTTCGTCGTCGCTATAACCCGACAGAATTACTATCTCCATACGGTCAAGCAGCGGCCGGGGAATACCCTCCAGACTGTTTGCCGTGGTGATAAAAAACACGCGCGACAGGTCGAACGGCAGGTTTAGAAAATTATCCAGAAACGTATCGTTTTGCGCCGGGTCAAGAATTTCCATCAGTGCCGCGGCGGGATCGCCGCGAAAATCACGTCCCAGCTTGTCAATCTCATCCAGCATCAGCAGCGGGTTTTTCACGCCCGCACGGCGAATACTTTGGATAATACGCCCCGGCATGGCGCCGATATAAGTTCGACGATGGCCCCGCAGTTCCGATTCATCATGTAGGCCACCCAGACTCAGGCGCTCGAATTCACGACCTGTCGCGCGGGCAATGCTTTGCCCCAGCGAGGTTTTACCGACGCCGGGTGGACCGACGAAGCAAAGGATAGGCGCGCGTGCAGCCGGATTCAGTTGCATGACCGCGAGGTTTTCCAGAATGCGGTCTTTGATATCGTCCAGACCGTAGTGGTCCTCATCCAGCACTTGCTCGGCGTGGCTTAGTTCCAGCTTATCGTCGCTGACCTTGTGCCAAGGCAGTTCCGCAACCAGCTCCAGATAACCTCGTATCACCTGATAATCGCCGCCATTGGCGGATAGTCGATTCAGCCGTTTTAGCTCGCGATCAACTTCCGTGCGCACATTTTCAGGCAGGTTGGCGTCATCCAGTTGCTTGCGTAGCTCGGCGATATCGTTGTCTTCCTCGCCTTCTTCGCCAAGCGCCTGATCGATTGCCCGTTTCTGTTGGCGCAACACATGCTCGCGTTGCTGCTTGTTGATACCTTCCTGTGTTTGCTCGGCAATTTCCTTTTGCACTTCAATGACGTGAATTTCATGCTGCAGAATCGCGTGCAGTTTTTCTATCAGGGCCAGCGCGGTGTCTGCTTCCAGCAGTTGCTGCAAGCGCTCAATATCCAGCCGTGCCAGAGAGGCCAGGCGGTAAGTTTGTATGATGGGATCGGTAATTGCGCCCACCAGTTGCTGAACAATCTGTTCGCCATTAACAACATCGTAGGCAACCGCCAGCTTGCGCGCCAGTGACAGGTTGTCACGCGCCAGTGCCTCCGCGCGTGTTGTATCCGCTGCTGCCGTGTCCAGTGTGACGACGGGCAATTTTGTATAGCGCATGCGCAGGTATTTGGCCGTGGAATCAACCGCATTAAGTAGCCGAATGCGCTGTAATCCCTGCACCACAACCCTGACACCGTCGTCGCCTTGTTCAATACGCTGCACCCGGGCCAGACAGGCGACCTCGTGCAAATCGCCGGGACCGGGGCTTTGTTCCTGCGGGTCGCGCTGCGCCACGGTGATCAACAGCTGATCGCCATCCGACGCGGCTTTAATGGCCGCCAGAGTGGAGGCACGGCCAATCGTCAGAACTGTTATTTGCTCCGGAAAAATCACGGTATTTCTTAACGGCAGCACAGGCAGCGCTGATTCCACGTCCGTGCTACTTTTACTTACATTTAAATCGTTCATGTAGTGCAAGATGGGGTCGAATTTTTGCGTTTCAAATGCTTTCTATAGAAACGTCGACGCAATGCTAGTGTGGCTGCGTACGGTGAAAAAATCTATTGAGACAAGCTCTGATGCATGGCTTTCCAGGAATGTGCGCCAGCTCTGGGGAGGTGGATTTCGATGGCGGATTATGTATTTCGCGACAGTCGATTCGGAGACTTGAATGCCAAGCATTTGCAGTTCTCCATGTATACGAGGTGCACCCCAGCCGATGTTATTTCGGGACATCGTCTGGATGAGTTGGCGCACATCGGGTTCGATAGATGGACGGCCACCTCGGCGGCGGGATTTCCACGTCCAATACGATCGAAATCCTTTTCGGTGCCAACGGACTAATGTGTTCGGCTTGAATATGGCAATCGAACGCAGGCACCCAGGCCAACGGCGATAAAGCCAAACCCAAAAGACGCGTTCACTTCGACGGAAGCAGAATCGTTTGCTATCGCGATGGGTAACCATCGCCAGCTGCTGACGCAGAGCGAGCATCTCTAGGTGGAGTGCAGCACGGCTTCGTTGGAGGTCGGCCAGGGTTGTAACCAAAGCGAAGAGTATAGTTTTCATTCGGACAACGCTACCTGTCCGAAGTTAGCAAAGTCAAGGAAATCAACTGGTACGAGGTTTTCGGTAGGGACAAGGGTTTGACGCTTTGAAGAATACCGCGCCGGTGAAAAGCTGTTTGTCGACTATAGGGCATACGATGCCGATCACGGATCGGCTCACCGCTTCGGTCACTGGCCAGAGCTTTGGCGCCGTCCTCGGAGCAAGCAATTATACCCATGCCGACGCCATGGCGTTTTGTTGCGAAGCTGGCGTGCTTAATTTGCCGAATTATACTCCGATAGCCAGCAATTCAACTATCGGATAGTGAATGATGAGTTTCATAGCATGCAACCATCAGCGGAATGTCATAATCCATCCACGGCGGCATTTGCTACAATCAGTGACTTACCTTTGAGCTACTTGGAGGCTATGACAGGACGGCCCGTTTTCGTACTGAATCTACTCAAAGCCCAGCAAAAAGCACAATTGAAAATCGACCAGATTGAGGATACAAGACAAACATGTTCGCAGAAATAGAAGGCAGCAGAAAATCGATTGGCGATGTGGACGTGTTGTTCCACGACGGTCTTTACCACTTGTTTCACTTGGTGCTACCCAATCACGATTTCATCGCACATGCCGTCAGTACCGACGCGCTGAATTGGAGGCGAGTCAAAAACGCTTTATTCATCGGCGATCCTGGCAGTTGGGACGACTTGATGCTGTGGACTATGCACGTTTCGCCTGATCCACATCGCGATGGTTGCTGGCGAATGTTCTACACGGGGCTGTCGCGGCGCGATCACGGCAAATATCAGCGACTGGGGATGGCGTTCAGCAATGATTTGTATCACTGGCAAAAGTCGCCGGTCCACTGGGTAGACCATCGAGGTCCCAACGATCCGGAACTTGTGAAAGAGGCACGACGGCAATGTCGATCCGACACTGCTGACAGCCGAAACGCGTTGTTTGAGGAAAACAGTTGCTTCCCATTGCAGCCTGATCCGCAGCACTATGAAGCATCGCTCGAGGAGGGTCGGCAATGGATCAGCTTCCGTGACCCGTTTTACTATCACGACGGAAAAAACGGCTGGCTGCTGGCTGCAGGCCGAGTGAATAAAGGGTCGATTGTGCGTCGTGGCTGTGTTGCCTTGATGAAAGAGGTCAAGCCGAATCACTTCGTTGGCCAACCGGCGTTGCATCATCCGCGTCTGTACGACGATGTCGAAGTCCCCAATCTAATCGTTGTCGACGATGACCACTACTTGATCGGAAGCATTCGCGAAGACGCCAAAATTCACTACTGGCATACCGACAAATTCGGCAACCGCTGGCAAAGTTATCACGACAACGTGCTGCTTGCTCAAGGCAACTACGCAGCACGAGTATGTCGCGACGAACAGGGTTGGCTTTTGTGGAATTTCTATTCGATGAATCCGGAAGATCGCACGGTAGAAAACTTGATGCCACCCCCGAAACGGCTGATCAAAAACGAGCAAGGCCTATTGCGAGCGGTGACGTTTGAAGGCATTGCTGATTACGTTCGAGAACATGTCGATGTAACGCGTATTCACAGTTTGATTGACGACGTAGGATCAACAGTCCAACTGTGCCGAGTCGACGGCGAACATGTAGACTTGGTTTGTGAAAGCGGATTTCAAGCGTTTGTTTTCGATGATGCACTGAACCACTTCCGCTTCCAAGCGAAAATTGAGATGCGCGGACCCGGCAAGTGCGGTTTGGTGTTTCGCATCGATGCTGAATCACGAGACGGATACTACCTGTCGCTTGACCTGCTTAAAGGCGTTGCTCAATTGCGGGCCTGGGGTACCGGCGCAGATCGCAGCGGGGAACACATGATGCAGTATCGATCGTTGCAATCAGGTTTCTGGTATTCGGAAGACCGTTGCGGAGCGTTCATACAACTAATTGCCTTTGGAAGTTACATCGAACTGTCGATAAACGGTCGCGTGGTCTTGACGTTGGCGGACAACAGTTTCGAGAACGGTCAGTTGGGTGTCTATCTCGAAACGGCGGAAGTGCGAGTGTCGGAATTACAAGTAGACCGACTAGCGCCCCCCAGTCAAACCGACGAACACTTGGCGACCGGCTAGTACTCCTTCAATGTGATATTGCCTAATTCAGCGTTAAGCAGGCTGTGCTATGCGATTTACTAAATCACGCCGCGATCGGTAGATGATAAAGTTCGCTCGCATGTGATTTCCATCGATAGTCATGCAGTGAAACCGCATTTTTGCTGATGTTACACTCATCAGCCTTGCTGTTGGGTGTTGTCATCGCTAATGAAGAATGTACCCTGGTCTCATTGTAGTATTTCTGCAAGCCAAACAGCTTCCGCTGTAGATCGCGCGCATTCCACATTAGTGTGCGTTCTACACAC
>JBBKXJ010000124.1:0-7978 GCA_037969395.1 Pseudomonadales bacterium | reverse complement strand
CCCGAAGAAGCGGGCAAAAAACTGGGCGAGTTTTTCAAAGGTATGGAACAAGCCATGGAAAAAACGCAGGAAGAGGCGCAATCTGAAGCGGAATAAGCTACTTTAAGTGTTGCCATGCGTTAGCGCGGCAAGCGCATACTTTGTATTTTGCAGGGCAACGGGTAATCGTCTGGCAAGTCACCTGCCTTCACCAGCACGCCGACACTGCTCCAGCGGCGACCACCCGCAACCTGTCCCTTATAAAAATAAAATCGCGAGCTATCGTACATCAATCTTCATGCTCAAAATCATGCAGCGCGTCGCATGTAGCGGTGATGGAGTCCTCCGACGCATGGGAACTTTACGATGTTGCCGAACTCCGGCGGTTCAACAGCCCGAGTGTCTGGCGGATCCTTGTTCAACGACAAGTGGTTTCGGCACGTATGATAATAGTGAATGTACTCGCGAAGGATCCGGTGCAGGTGCTGCTCATTGAGTACGATGACATGATTCAGACAATCCCGGCGGATGGATCCGATTACGCGTTCGACATAAGGATTTTGCCATGGTGAGCGAGGCGCCGTAACGACCTCCTCGATACCCAAACTATTGATCCGTCACCGAACCTTCTCACCATAAATCGTATCCCGATCGCGCAACAAGTAGCGCGGAGCGGAATCGAAAGGAAACGCTTCTACCAATTGCTGAGCAGTCCATTGTGCAGTAGGGTGCTTAGTTACATTGAAGTGCACAACCTTCCGGCGGTCATGGCTACGCACAATGAACACATAGAGAATCCGAAATGTAGCAGTCGGAACGGTGAAGAAATAAATCCCGGCAATACAGTCGGCATGGTTTTCGAGAAACGTCCGCCAGGTCTGCGAAGGTGGATTCCGGTGGCGAACCATGTAGTTTGAGACAGTCGCCTGGGAAACATCAATGCCAAGCTTGAGCAGTTCCCCATGAATTCTAGGCGCGCCCCAACCGACATTCGCCGACTGCATTTGCCGGATGAGTTTACGGATCTCTGTATCAATGGGTGGTCGACCCGCGCGGCGGCGCCGACTCTTAAATGTCCAGTATCACCGAAAACCCCATCGATGCCAGCGTACAACGGTGTCGGGATGCAACACGTGCAACATAGCCCGCCACCGGTCAACCTTTTTCGAGAACAGGATCCAGAACAAGCGGTCGACCGGCGACACCCGCGGACGCTTCACTGATTGATGTAACATCGCTAGCTGCTGCCGGAGCGTCACATTCTCAAGTAACAATTGACGGCGCGACTTCATAGAAGAGCGAACGGTTCTGAGTATCGCTACCAACAGACTAAGCATGCTGCTCATGCTTCAACGGTTGCTGAGAAAAGTCAAGGATTTTAGGACGATCTAATTTTTAGAAGAGACACGGTGAAACCTCTTGAACTCACTCTCAAATTTATAGGCTTAATATTCTCATTTTAATATGGTCAATATTCTTACATCAAGAAACTTGAAAAGTTAGTGCCGGTGGCAGCCAGAGCCCACAACGTCGACAAGTTACTTGACCTCCGCAAATTTGATTTATGTCGATAGCTGAATCACGGCGGGTGCCTATGATCAGTTAGTGAGCACGAATGCATTCCTAGCTTAATCCTAACTGCTTAAAAGAACCCCGAACAAAAGCCGGGGTCGAGGAAACCTCGCTCATATTTCCCCTTAACATTTACTGTTATGGCTACGGCACGGTAAAACGTCTTGCCCCAGAAAAAACTGAAACTATTGGCTCAAGAGTAAGATTTCTAAAAATTGATACGCCAACTGTTGAAGTTCCAGATGGCCCAATATCGCAGTTGCTGGAGGGATTTAAAAGCGACATTTCATGGGTACCAGGCGTCAATCTTCTAGTAAAATTCGATACTCCTGAACCTTCAATGCGTGAAATAAACTCTCCGTCGATAAGCAGATCGGCACTCATATTCCTGAACCGGATATTTGAAATGTGACCGCTGGTCAATTATCAGGTATTTCTTCATTAGGACAACCTACTGTAGCTTCCCAGCGGGTATTGGGATTCGTATTCCCGGAGACCTCAAACCGCACAAATCGACTGTTTCATTTCATACGCAACGGCAATACGTCAAGAAGGAGCATGGTGTACAACATGCAAACTTGAATCTTGTCAAGTCTGTTAGACACCCTGCCAGCGATACGCCAAAAGCCACTTTGTAGCACCGCTGGGCCTCCCAACCCGGCTCATGCCATCACCTCAATTATTTGAGGATCACACCACAAATATTTGATAATCACAATTTCTTGATGCATACGAAAACCTCTACGCGATTGTTTTTATTATGTTTTCTAGATTGGCATTGCATGTGCACTACCAAGGCAGAGAGTGAGGCTACACCAATCCAACTATAAGAAAACGCCATTTCGATCTGGAGGCCAGCATGAACAACAAACAACGTAACGCGCTCGCTAATTTCAATCGCGTTGTGATCCTTGCGCTGACGACGATGGGTCTGCTGATGGATGGCTACCAGCGCGCCGATTTACCCAGCACCCTGGCGCTGCTCGTCTGGTTATGGCTGCCGCTCTGCGCGCGGCTCGAAGCGAACTTATTAGGAAAGCTCAATGCCGGTGTGATCTACAACCTCGGCCTGAAACTTGGAGAACAGTGAAATGACAGAGAAGTTGATACCCCCATTCAGCGCGCAGACCGCGCGTGCAAAAGTGCAGGCGGCGGAGGATGCGTGGAACACCCGCGACCCGGAAATCGTCGCGCTGGCTTATAGCGAAAACTCACAGTGGCGTAATCGAGAGGAGTTTTTTACCGGGCGCAATGCGATCAGAGCTTTCCTCACTCGCAAGTGGGAGAAAGAGCTCCACTACCGCTTGATGAAAGAGTTGTGGGCCTACACCGACAACCGCATCTCCGTACGTTTTGAATACGAGTGGCAGCACTCGACGTCCGGCCAGTGGTACCGGACTCACGGTAACGAGCATTGGGAATTTGATGACGATGGCTTGATGCGCCGGCGCGATATGAGCGCTAACGATATCCCCATTGCAGCCAGTGAAAGGCGGTTATGCGATTGACAGTTTCGTTCGACAGAGCCCTTAACCCCGGGGCCACAACGGCCCCATCACTTACCCGTAAGGAGTGCACTATGTATACATTGACCAAGAACCTCGCCATAACGCTTGCCCTGAGCGCCACGGCGTCTATTGCCAACGCGGCGTTGCCCGATCCTGGGCTACAGATCGAGAAGGGCCGCACCGCGCTGGTCATTACCGACCCGCAGAACGATTTTCTCAGCCCCAAGGGGGTGACCTGGGGCGTGGTCGGCAAGAGTGTCGAGGCCAACCATACCGTTGAGAATATCGAAGCTTTATTCAAGGCCGCGAAATCCTCAGTTATGCCGGTATTCGTGTCACCACATTACTACTACCCGCATGACCACCAAAGGAAGTTTGAGGGCGCGCTGGAAAAGCTGATGCACAACATCGGCATGTTCGATCGTAAGGATGCCTTGAATATGGACGGCTTTGAGGGTTCCGGCGCCGACTGGCTGGCCCGCTACAAGCCCTATATACAAGATGGCAAGACCGTGGTCAGCAACCCGCACAAGGTGTACGGGCCGGAGACAAATGATCTGGTGCTGCAGTTGCGTAAGCAAGGCATCGATAAAGTCATTCTCGGCGGTATGTCCGCCAACCTCTGCGTCGAATCGCATATGCGTGAGCTGCTTGAGCAAGGTTTCGAAGTTGCCGTAGTCGCCGACGCCACCGCCGCCGCACAGGTCGAAGAGGGTGATGGCTTTGCCGCCGCGACAGTGAACTATCGTTTCCTGGCCAATACGGTTTGGACGACCAATGAAGCCACTGAGCAGATGCAAGGTAAGTAAGAAAATTGCTATTTACCGCGAGAAACAACACTAGCTTCCAACACCATCCATCAAGAGGACTTGAAGATGAAAACAGCAAACCCTTTAGCACCTTTATTATTGGCCGTAGTGCTTAGCAATAGCAGTCTGGCAGACGACAAACAGGCGGATTTTAACCGACAGCTTCAACAGCAAGTTCAGGCTTCGTCTCAATCCGTCATAAATACGCGGATGGAGCAGGTCGCGAATAAGCCTAAGATTTCCCTTTCGAAGCTTGCGCGCGACAGCAGGGCGCCTTCAAAAGCGAAACCAAACGGGACCGCTCAGGTCCTGTCAACCCTCACCAAGGAGATAAACCAATGATTATTTCACGACGTAAATCCACGCCAATGCTGGCGCTAATGACGATGCTGGGCACAGTATTTTTCGCCGGACTTCCACTCGCCGCCCATGCTGCACAGATGGATAGCGGCGCAGATACTCGGGTGAGCGACGCGCGCTACCGGACAATGGAAATACAAGGCATCGATATCGCTTACCGTGAAGCCGGTGACTCGTCACGGCCCACCATCGTACTTTTGCACGGCTTTCCCACGTCCAGTCACATGTTCAGGGAACTTATCCCGCAGTTGGCCGAACGGTACCACGTGATCGCGCCGGACTACCCCGGTTTCGGCGCCAGTGAAATGCCCGCGTTAAATGAGTTTGATTATTCCTTTGCAAATTTTGCGAAGGTCGTTGACGGGTTCCTGCAAAAGAAGGGTATTGGGAAATACTCACTATACATGATGGACTACGGCGCGCCGGTCGGCTTTCGACTGTTCGCCAAGCATCCCAAACGCGTCACCGGCTTCGTGATTCAAAACGGCAATGCCTATGAAGAGGGACTGAAGGAATTTTGGGACCCTATCAAAACCTACTGGGCAAAACCTTCCAGAGAGAACGGTGACAAATTGCGCGGCGCCCTGCTCAGCTTTGAGGCAACCAAATGGCAGTGGACCCATGGCATCCCGCAAGACAAGTTGGAGCTGGTCAGTCCTGACAATTGGCATCACGATCAGTTCTTGCTCGAACGCCCGGGTAACAAAGACATTCAG
Source organism: Pseudomonadales bacterium (assembly GCA_037969395.1). GTDB lineage: Bacteria > Pseudomonadota > Gammaproteobacteria > Pseudomonadales > JAUIET01 > JBBKXJ01. The sequence goes on along the minus strand of JBBKXJ010000124.1, from coordinate 3,034 downwards.
TTGCAGATGTTTCTGAGCTATGCGAGCAACGTAGCCGAGTATGCAAAATGGCAAGGCTTGTTTCGCCAGCATCAGCCGCCGGCGCTGATTGTGTGGGGCAAAGGTGATCACATTTTCCCCGCCGATGGCGCGCACCCCTACGAGCGCGACCTGGAAAGCGTGGAAAAACACATCCTCGATGCCGGCCACTTCGCCCTGGAAACACACCTGGACTTTATCGCCGAGCGTATTACCTCGTTTATGGATAGAACAATAGGACAACAACTCAGCAAAATCGACTAGCGGTCACGTAACTTGCAACGGGCCCGGGTGCTCTGCCAATCAGCCGGCCCGGGCTTCCATCTACAGTAGCGCTCAAAACAACCACGAAAACCTTTGACAATTATTTTTTGCTGCTATCCTTGGCGATACCAAGCACCTTCATCTGATAGGTCAGTGTCGATGGCTTCATTCCCAGCAATTCCGCCGCACCACCCTCCCCCCAGGTCTTCCAATTCGCGTACTTTAATGCAGCCGTCAGATTCGCTTTCTCCAGCGCTTTAAACTCCGCAACAGTAAGAAATTCTGCGACCTCTGCCTGAGCGGGTTCGCTGATCGATGGGTTCTCGACGCTTGCGTTGGGCAATGCAAGGTCCAGTCTTAGCCGATTGCCTGACGAGGAGATTACCGCACGTTCAATAACGTTCTTCAGTTCACGAATATTTCCAGGCCACGCATGTTGTTGCAGTGTCGCTAGTTGACTTTTGGTCATTCGCAGCGGTTCACGCCCCAGTTCGTTGCAAACGTTTTTCAGAAAATGCGTTGCCAGCGGCGCAATGTCATCCAGCCGCTCGCGCAGTGGCGGCACTTCGACCGGAAAGACGCTGACGCGATAATACAGATCTTCACGGAATCGTTCCGCCTTGATTTCGTCCATCAAATTTCGATTGGTCGCTGCAACGACGCGCACATCTACATTGATTGTTTGATCATCGCCAACGCGTTCAAATTCGCCTTCCTGCAACGCACGCAAGAGTTTTCCTTGTTGCGACAGCGGAATTTCACCGATCTCATCAAGAAACAGAGTGCCACCGTCGGCCAATTGCAGGCGGCCGACCCTGTCCTGGTGCGCGCCGGTGAACGCGCCGCGCACATGGCCGAAGAATTCGCTCTCGAATAAGTCTTTTGGAATAGATGCACAGTTAACTTTCACCAATGGTTTGTCGGCCCTGTCACTTTGGGTATGTATCGCCCTGGCTATCGCCTCCTTACCCACACCGGACTCGCCGAGTATCAAGACACTGGCAGGTGTTTGGGCAACCGCCTCAATTTGCGAGAGGGCGCGCTTGAGGGGCTGGCTTTCGCCGATGATCTCACCAAAATTCGTGGCAATATTGATCTCATCGCGGAGATAGTCGCGTTCCTGTTCGAGTTGGTCCTTCAGCTTCTTGATTTCGTCGAATGCCGCTGCTCGTTGTTTTTCCAGCTCCTTACGCTGGGTAATATCACGAAACAACACAACGGCGCCATCCGGTTCACCGTCTTTCAATATGGGTGTACTCGTATATTCAACCGGCACTGCCTCGCCGTTGGCATGCCAGAACACCTCGTTGTCTACGGTGTGCACTTCACCGTCTTTTAGGGCGGCGTATATGGGGCAGTCGTCACGTGGGTAGATTGAACCGTCGGAATACGAATGATGATGCACTTCGTGTGACTTCTGACCAAGCACCTCATCTGTTTGCCAGCCAACAATTTCGGCGGCAGCCGCATTACCGAAAGTGATTCTGCCGTCGCCATCCAGTCCGTAAATCCCCTCGCCTGCCGCATCAAGGATCAGTTGGTGCTGTGTTTGCAGCTGGATCAACTCCTCCATTGCATCACGGTATTTGCTGACGTCAGTGGCTGCTACCACTATGCAGGGGTGCTCGGCGTCAACAGGTTGTGCCCGCCACGCGCCGAACCGGCATGACAATATTCCTTCAGCCATCCGCAAACCGACTGCGGCATTCACTATGGGTATACCGTCGCGCGCCACGGCGTTGAATTGATCGACTAAGTCCGGGTTACTGTCGAAATCAAACAACTCTTTTGCCACAATAGCGCGCTTCTCTGCCAACGGTTGCTCAAGCCGATCACGCCATACTGCGGCGATGCTCTGGCAGACAAGCGCTTCATTCAACATCAAGAGCAATGACGGTGAGTCTTCGAAGAGCCATTCGTAACTATTGGTCGTCATGGCATGCACCTCAAAATTTTAGAAATTAAACCACAAGAAATTGAGAACCTCAATTTTCTGTGATCACCAATTAGCGTAAGCCATTGTATCTGCGGGCTTTAATAAATTGGCACAATCGCTGCAGAAAAGGTATGGAAAGCGATGACAATTAAAACGCTCAACTTATTTACAAGGAAATCAACATGCCTCTAACACTCACGCTTACTGAAGGTGTTCTGCCACGCGGCGCGGAAAAACAAGCTGTCAAGCAACTGACCGACGCTATGCTCGAGCGGCACGGCCTTACGGGTAACAAGGTCATGACACCCAACATCACCGCGATGGTCCATGTATTGCCCAAAGAATCGACGTTTTCTGGCGGCAGGGAATTTGCCGGCGCCTGGGTTGAATGGAAGGTCCCCTCATTTGCGTTCAGTACCCGAGAGGTACAACTGGGCTATTTCAAAGACGCCACCGATATTATTCAGGAACTGTCGGGCGGCAAACAGGCCCGAGATAATATCTACGTCAATGTCGTCCACGCTGTCGACGGCGCCTGGAACCTTGATGGCAAAGCGATGACCAACGAAGAGCTGGGTCAGGCAATTTCACAAGGTTAAGCGACTAAGCTTTCGCGGCCCCAGCTGGGAGCCATTTTTTTTCAACCGATTAGGGCCGAAGGGTCCACACGGAGAATGAACAATGAGTCACTATACTGGGCGTGGTTCAAGAACTGGGTGTTTAGGGTTCCAATTGGCGAGTTTTTGCCCACCGGTGCTTAGTCAAGCATCAGTGTTGGTGGCATGTATAAGAAAGTGCTGCTTAAGCGGCGCGCTG